>NZ_JBXAFK010000018.1:0-115778 GCF_058793055.1 Pseudomonas sp. MPR-R2A5 | reverse complement strand
TCTGCTTCATCGGGAAACTCGGTGGGTGGGGTCGCGGTATTTTGCCAAATCAGAAAGTTTTTTTCAGAGTTTCCCTAATGCAACTATCTCAGGTCTAACGGCAATTGGTGGGGAGCTGAATATATGAGCGGATATGCAATCGAATACTGGCCTGATAC
Source organism: Pseudomonas sp. MPR-R2A5 (assembly GCF_058793055.1). Lineage (NCBI taxonomy): Bacteria > Pseudomonadati > Pseudomonadota > Gammaproteobacteria > Pseudomonadales > Pseudomonadaceae > Pseudomonas > Pseudomonas sp. MPR-R2A5. Next base: position 115,620 of record NZ_JBXAFK010000018.1, on the reverse strand, counting down.
CTCACACATCAAGACCTATCGAGGCGTCAATGATCAAGGCGATTTGCTGGACGGGGAGGTTTATTCAGAGACGGAGCCGGACATGCCGGTCCCAGATCCTAAATCTGAAAATTTGTCCGATCCTATTTAAGAGGGGTGCGCGATGATCTGGTACGGAAAGATTGATACGGCAGAGTCATTCCCGGTTCCGGATGACCAGCCGTGGCCCTACCCAGAAGGCTGGGTGCAAATGAATAGTGATCGGCCAGACATGGCGCCCGACTATGTGAGCCCTACACGGTTCGGTGCATGGTTCGCTAGATCGACCGGTGCATGGGAGTGGGTTGTCTATCCTGACCCGCCCTTCAACGTGGTCTACCACGAAGGCAAGCTGAAGAACGGCGACACTCTGGTTGAGATCGATATCGCCACGCTGCCTGGCAATATTGCTGCTCGTCTGACCGCGCTCGAAGCTGCTCTCTTGCCGCCAACGCCATAACCTTTATCGCAGAAGGCCGCCTTAGGGCGGCTTTTTTGCGCCTGGAGAAAGCTATGCCAATTACCGAGCAGCAGCTGCTGCTGATACTCCCGAACGCCGGCCGCCAAGCCGGCGTTTTTGTTCCTGTACTGAATACAGCCATGAGCAAGTACGGCATCGTTACCCCCATGCGCATTGCCGCGTTCATTGCACAGGTGGGCCATGAGTCAGGCCAGTTACGCTGGGTGCGCGAGATCTGGGGCCCCACGGCGCAACAGGCCGGGTATGAGGGCCGTGCCGACCTGGACAACACTGTGCAGGGTGATGGCTTCAAATACCGTGGGCGTGGCCTGATCCAGATCACCGGCCGGGCGAACTACACGGCGTGCGGTGAAGCGCTGGGCCTGGACCTGGTCAGCCAGCCCACACTACTGGAGCAGCCGCAGCACGCCGCAATGTCGGCTGCCTGGTTCTGGTCTACCCGTGGGTTGAACACCCTGGCGGATCAGGGCGAGCTCGTGAAGATCACCCGGCGCATCAATGGCGGGCTCAATGGCCAGGACGACCGCCAGGCGCTGTACGACAAGGCGCTGAAGGTGCTGGCATGACGCCGGTGCAGAAGCTGGTAGGCCTGATAGTTCTGATCCTGCTGGCGATGGCTTGTGCCGCCGGCGTGACCTGGCAGGTGCAGGACTGGCGCATGGGCAAGATGCTCTCCGAGCAGCTAGCGGAGCAGGGCTCCGCCCACCAGAAAGCATTGGACGCGATAACCGGCGAGGCCTGGCGGCAGCAGAAGGCAGAGCAGGACAAGCGCCTGGCCACCGAGCAGACCCTGGCCGCCTCCGACCAACAACACATTAAGGACTTATCCGATGCCCAACATGATCAGGCTCGCCTACGCGATCGCCTTGCCACTGCTGATCTGCGGCTGTCAGTCCTCATCGAGGATCCAGCCATTGGCTGCAACGTGCCAGCCGCCACCGGCGCCGTCGGCGTGGTTCATGCAGCCCGTCGAGCCCAACTTGACCCAGCGCATGCTCAACGAATTATCGCAATCACCGACTCCGGTGACCAAGGATTGATCGCTCTGCGGGCTTGCCAGGCATATGTCAGAACAATATCAAGGTAGCAAGGCGCTCATCTACCACCTGCTAATTCATCACAACTTGCTCTGTAGCTTGGCACGGGACTCGCTCACCGCCTCCTTGGTGATCTGGAACAGGTAGTCAAGCTCGGTCTCGCCGGTACGGGTGGCGCCCATCTTCTCGTGGAAGGAGATAACGCGGTCGTTACCCTTGCGAACGTCGAAGTGGCACTTCTGGAAGCCCAGCTCATCGAAGGCGAACTGGTAGACCAGGAATGCGCTTTCGATGGCGGCGTAGCGTGTCTTGTCCTCGTTGAGGATCCAGCTACCCCAGCAGAATGAATCGCCGACGAAGTCATAGACCCGGATGGTCCCGCACCGTACCCCATCCAGGCGCTCGATGATGAAGTAGAACTGCTGCTTATTGGCTTCGTCTTCTTTATAGCGGCGAATCCAGTCGACTTGGGCTTCGACATCGCCAGTCACTGCCGATAAGTGCTTGTTGTACTTTTCGTCTGTCCGAAGGCTCACGATGAACTCAGCATCGGATTCTTCTACCAGGCGCAGCTGTACAGTTTTGGATTTCAGGCTCATAGCTCACGTCCTTATGATTGGTTTGGGTACTTTATACCAAACGGTCGTTTTGATGGGATTGTGTTCGTTCAGCAGGACGCCGGTGAGGGTTGTAGCTCGTACCACTTTTCGTACCAATGGATGTTCCCTTGAGGGACTCTACGGGGCCTCAGAAGGCGCTGAAACCCCTTGTGTAGAGCCTATGGAATACTCCAGCTAATCCGCACATAAGTTCCTTACCGGTTTTTCCGTTGGGGAGGGGTAAATACTCAATGCGCCTAAAGGGCGCGTACCCAGAAACTGACACGCCCCTATGATTGGAGTTTTAGAACAATCTGTTATAAGGCCAAGAGCCTTGGCTGCTCCGGTGCGATCCTGCGCGGCGAGTGGCCCGTTACTGCGCAGAGGAGCCGCCCGTGCCGCGAATCAATGCGCGCAAGGCGAACCGATTCGGATGGCAGGCGTCGGCCACGCTTTTAGGCACCGGCAAGGGTTCATCGTCCAGCCATGCCGCCAACAGTTCCGCGCACAGGGGGGCGGTCACCAGCCCACGGGAGCCATGGCCGCTGTTGATATACAGGCCGTCGAGCCATGGGCAGGCGGCCTCGGGTACCTGTCGGGCGTCCTTGCGCAGTGCCGCATAGGCGTGGTCAAAGGCCGCGCGATCGGCCAGTGGCCCGACAATCGGCAGGTAGTCCGGGCTGGTGCAGCGAAACGCGGCGCGACCTTGCAGGTCCTCGCCGGCAAGGTGGTCGGCGCCCAGGCGGTGCAGCAGGTCGACGGATATTTCCCGCAGCATGTCCAGGTTGCCGACATGCTCGGCGACCGTGGGGGTCAGGTCATCGCTCTTGAAGTCGAAGCTGGCGCCCAGCGTGTGCTCCCCCAGGCGCGCCGGGGCCACATAGCCCTCGGCGCACACCACCGTGGCCAACGCCTGGCTCGCCGGGGTTTGCGCCAAGCGGGTGATTTGCCCGCGAATGCGCTTGAGGGGCAGGTCGGCGCTGAACGCGAAGTGCTTGATCTGCGCTGCGTTGGCCAGCACCACCACACTGGCGCTGGCCAGCAAGGTGTCGCCGGCCAGGGCGCGCCATTGACCGTCGACGCGTTGCAACTCAAGGGCTTCGTGATGCGTCAGCACGGTGATCAGAGGGTGCCGGGCTTGCCATTCGCATAACGCTGGCGGGTGCACCCAACCGCCTTCGGGGTAGAACAGCCCGCCATGCTCCAGCGCCACACCGGCACGAGCCTGGGCCTGGGCCTGATCGAGCCGATGCAGCAGGCCAGGGGCGAATGCGCCGGCCAACTGTGCCTGGCGCTCGGCTTCCTTGGCGTTGAAGGCCAGTTGAAGCACGCCGCAACCGTCCCAGTCGACGCCTCGGTGCAGGTGTTCCAACAGGCGTCGGGTATGGCCGAAACCGCTGAGGATCAACTGCGAAAGTGCCGTGCCGTGCGCTGACAGCTTGAGGTAAAGCACGCCTTGCGGGTTGCCCGAGGCTTCCTGCGCCAGGCCCGCATGTCGTTCCAGCAGCTTGACGCGCCAGCCGCGTGCCGCGAGGCTGGCTGCCGTAGCGCAGCCGGCCAGGCCACCCCCGATCACCAGGGCGCTGCGCTCACCGTGCAGCGGCGTTGGACGGGCGAACCACGGTTTGTCCGGGGGCGGCGGCGGGGTGTCGGCCGGCCACCCAAGGTATTCACCCCGCAGGATCTCCCATTTGTGGCCAATACCCGGCGTGCGTTTCATCTTGAACCCGGCGGCATTGATCAGCCGCCGCACCCAACCGGTGCTGGTAAACGTGCTGATGGTCGCTCCAGGGGCCGCCAGGCGTGCCAGTTCGGCGAACAGCTCGGCGGTCCACATGTCGGGGTTTTTGGCGGGGGCGAAGCCATCGAGAAACCACGCGTCGACCTGCGCATCCAGTTGCGGCAATTGCTCCAGGGCGTCACCGATCAACAGCGTCAAGGTCACACGGCCGTTGGCCAGCACCAGGCGCTGGAAACCTTGGTGGATCGCGACGTACTGCGCCAGCAAGGATTCGGCGAAGGGGTGCAGCTCGGGCCACAGGGCGAGTGCGCGTTGCAGGTCGGCGTGGCTCAGCGGGTATTTCTCAACGCTGACAAAGTGCAAGCGCGCACCGGCTACGGCCTGCTGTTCAAACAACTGCCAGGCGCAGAGAAAATTCAGGCCAGTGCCGAAACCGGTCTCGCCGATCACCAGGCATCCATTCACCGGCAAGGCAGCAAAACGCTCCTGCAGACGGTTCTGTTCGAGGAACACATAACGGGTTTCTTCCAGGCCCGATTTGTCGGAAAAGTACACGTCGTCGAATACCCGTGAGTGCGGGCGGCCTTGGTCATCCCAGTCGAGCTGGGCGTGGGTTACGGGGTTCATGGGCGACTCGGCAAAGGCAAGACCGCCATTCTAGCCGATCAACAGCCTTTGAATTGACCCACGGCAAGCGCACGTGGAATTTCCTCCCGCATGGCGCTGCCCAATCCGCTAGTCTTGATCCATCTTGAAACGGAGCAGCCTATGTTCGAATCCGCCGAAATCGGTCACGCCATCGACAAAGACACCTACGACACCGAGGTGCCCGCCCTGCGCGAAGCCTTGCTCGAAGTGCAATACGAGTTGCAGCAGCAGAAGCGTTTTCCGGTGATCATCCTGATCAACGGGGTTGAAGGTGCGGGTAAGGGCGAGACGGTCAAGCTGCTCAATGAATGGATGGACCCGCGCCTGATCGAAGTGCGCACCTTCGACCAGCAGACCGACGAGGAACTGGCGCGCCCCCCGGCCTGGCGCTACTGGCGCCAACTGCCCGCCAAGGGCCGCATGGGCGTGTTTTTTGGCAATTGGTACAGCCAGATGCTGCAAAGCCGCGTGCATGGCGAGATCAAGGATGCGCGGCTCGACCAGGCCATCGCCGGTGCCGAGCGTCTGGAGAAGATGTTCTGCGATGAGGGCGCGGTGATCTTCAAGTTCTGGTTCCACCTGTCCAAGAAACAGATGAAGGCGCGACTCAAGGCCCTGGCCGATGACCCGCTGCACAGCTGGCGCATCAGCCCGCTGGACTGGCAGCAATCGCAGACCTACGACAAGTTCGTGCATTTTGGCGAGCGCGTGCTGCGCCGCACCAGCCGTGACTATGCGCCGTGGCATGTGATCGAAGGTGTCGACCCCTATTACCGTGGCCTGACCGTGGGCAAGATCCTGCTCGAAGGCCTGCAAAACGCCTTGAAGCAAGCCAGGGGCAAGGCCAGCGGCATGAACCCGGCGCCTTTGCCTGCCGCGGTGGACCAGGTGAGCCTGCTGAACAGCCTCGACATGACCTTGAGCCTGGACAAGGACGATTACGAAGAACAACTGATTACCGAGCAGGCGCGCCTCTCTGGCCTGATGCGCGACAAACGCATGCGCAAGCACGCCCTGGTCACGGTGTTCGAAGGCAACGATGCCGCCGGGAAGGGGGGGGCGATCCGCCGTGTCGCCGCGGCCCTCGACCCGCGCCAGTACCGCATCATCCCGATCGCTGCCCCCACTGAAGACGAACGGGCTCAACCTTACCTCTGGCGTTTCTGGCGGCAGATCCCGGCACGCGGCATGTTCACGGTATTCGACCGGTCGTGGTATGGCCGAGTGCTGGTGGAGCGCATCGAAGGCTTCTGCACCCCGGCCGACTGGTTGCGTGCCTATGGCGAGATCAACGACTTCGAGGAGCAACTGCGCGATGCGGGGGTGATTGTGGTCAAGTTCTGGCTGGCTATCGATAAGCAGACCCAACTGGAGCGTTTCCAGGCCCGTGAGGCGATCCCGTTCAAGCGCTTCAAGATCACCGAGGACGACTGGCGCAACCGCGACAAGTGGGACGACTACCGCGCGGCGGTGGGCGATATGGTCGACCGCACCAGCACTGAGGTCTCGCCGTGGACCCTGGTGGAGGCCAATGACAAGCGTTGGGCGCGGGTCAAGGTGCTACGCACCATCAACCTGGCCTTGGAAGAAGCGTTCGCCAAGTCCGACAAGCACGATAAAAAGAAAAAGAAATAAGTGGCTGGGTAACTGACTCGTGGCGAGCGGGGCTGTTGCGAGGGAGAGGGCTTGAAGTGGCCGGAGGGCTTGAAGTGGTTAGAGGGCTTGTTGTGGCGAGCGGGCTTGCCCCGCGTTGGGGCGCGAAGCGGCCCTGACCCAGACGCCGCGTTTCTCCAGGCAGAACTCATTGGCTGGTTTTGGGGCCGCTTCGCAGCCCAACGCGGGGCAAGCCCGCTCGCCACAACAAGCCCGCTCGCCACACAAGCCCTCTGACCACAACAGGCCGACTCACCACCGATTTATGTTCGTCACCATGTTTTTGCATACGCCGGGTGAATGATCGTCGCAGTGGGAGAGGACTGGACTTATTCTCGATCCAACAACCACAAGATCGAGGTAGCCCATGCGTGAAGTAGTGATCGTCGACAGTGTGCGAACCGGCCTGGCCAAATCCTTTCGCGGCAAGTTCAACCAGACCCGCCCGGATGACATGGCGGCCCATTGCGTCAACGCGCTGCTGGCCCGCAACGGCATCGACCCGGCCACGGTGGAGGATTGCATCGTCGGCGCCGGCTCCAACGAGGGCGCCCAGGGCTACAACATCGGGCGCAACGTGGCGGTGCTTTCGCAATTGGGTACCGGCACGGCAGGGATGACGCTCAACCGCTTCTGTTCGTCGGGCCTGCAGGCGATCGCCATCGCCGCCAACCAGATCGCCTCGGGGTGCAGCGATATCATCGTGGCGGGCGGTGTCGAGTCGATCAGCCTGACCATGAAAAGCGTCAACACCGATAACCTCATCAACCCGCTGCTCAAGGCGCAGGTGCCGGGCATCTACTTCCCCATGGGCCAGACCGCTGAAATCGTCGCGCGCCGCTACAACGTGAGCCGCGAAGACCAGGACCTCTACGCCTTGCAAAGTCAGCAGCGCACGGCCCAGGCCCAGACCGATGGCCTGTTTGACGATGAAATCGTGGCGATGGCGGTCAAGTACAGGGTCGAGGACAAGAACACTGGCGCGGTACAAATCCTCGACGGCGTCGTAGATCGCGATGACTGCAACCGCCCGGACACCACGTTGGCCAGCCTGTCTGGGTTGAAGCCGGTGTTTGCCGAAGACGGCTCGGTGACGGCGGGTAACTCGTCGCAGCTCTCCGATGGCGCCTCGATGACGCTGGTGATGAGCCTGGAGAAAGCCCTGGAACTGGGGCTCAAGCCCAAGGCGTTTTTCCGCGGTTTCACCGTGGCAGGTTGCGAGCCGGATGAGATGGGCATCGGCCCGGTGTTCTCGGTGCCCAAGCTGCTCAAGGCGCGAGGCCTGCAGGTGGCGGACATCGACCTGTGGGAACTCAACGAAGCCTTCGCTTCCCAATGCCTGTACGCGCGTAATCGCCTGGAAATTGATAACGACAAATACAACGTCAACGGCGGCTCGATCTCCATTGGCCACCCGTTCGGCATGACCGGCTCGCGCCAGGTCGGGCACCTGGTGCGTGAGCTGCAGCGGCGCAATTTGCGTTATGGCATCGTCACCATGTGCGTGGGCGGCGGCATGGGCGCCACGGGACTGTTCGAAGCCGTGCGCTGATAAGTGTGGGAGGGGGCAAGTCGAATCGTCGCACCGCCCCCTCCCACAGGTATGCAGCGCCATATCCCAATGCGTCCACTTGCCCCTAGAATAGCCGCTCCTCCACCTCTGGCATTTTCTGGGGCACTCATGCACATCTCTTCCGGCCGCTGGGTCTACGGTTTTTTCCTGACCCTGCTGACCGCGCTGCTCTGGGGCATTCTGCCGATCAAGCTCAAGCAAGTGTTGCAGGTGATGGACCCGATCACCGTCACCTGGTTTCGCCTGATGGTGGCCGGCAGTTGCCTCTTCGTGTACCTCGCCGCGACCAAGCGCCTGCCCAGTCGTAAAGTGCTCGGCCCCAAGGGCGGCTGGCTGGTGGCGATGGCCGTGTGCGGTCTGGTGGGCAACTACGTGTTGTACCTGGTGGGCCTGAAACTGCTCAGCCCCGGCACCGCGCAGTTGGTGGTGCAGATGGGGCCGATCTTCCTGATGATCGCCAGCGTGTTTGTGTTCAAGGAACGTTTCAGCGTGGGTCAGAGCGTGGGCCTGGTGGTGCTGATCGTCGGCTTCGGTCTGTTCTTCAACCAACGCCTGGAGGAACTGCTGACGTCCCTCGGCGCTTATACCGCCGGTGTGCTGACGATCCTGCTCGCCACGTCGATCTGGGTGTTCTACGCCTTGGGCCAGAAGCAGTTGCTGACCGTCTGGAATTCGCTGCAAGTGATGATGGTGATCTACCTGTCGTGCGCCGTGCTGCTGACGCCTTGGGCGCATCCGCTGGAGGCCCTGCAACTGAGCCCGCTGCAAGGCTGGCTGTTGCTGGCGTGTTGCATGAACACACTGGTGGCCTACGGCGCATTTGCCGAAGCCCTGGCCCACTGGGAAGCCTCGCGGGTGAGTGCAACCCTGGCACTGACGCCGTTGGTGACCTTTGTCGCGGTGGCGTTGGCGGCGTGGCTGTGGCCCAACTATGTGCAGGCCGAAGAGATCAATGCCTTGGGCTATTTCGGCGCGTTGGTGGTGGTCATGGGGTCGGCGGCGGTTGCGCTGGCGCCGTCGTTGCTCGCCGGGCTCAAGGCCCGGCGGCTACGCATGGCGTCTTAGGCGCCCAGCATGTTTTCCGGGCGTACCCACTGGTCGAACTCTGCGTCGGTGAGGTAGCCCAGGTCCAGCGCCGCTTCCCGAAGGGTCAATCCTTCGGCGTAGGCCTTCTTGGCGATCTCTGCTGACTTGTCATAGCCGATGTGCGGGTTGAGCGCCGTGACCAGCATCAGCCCGCGCTCCAGGTGCTCGGCCATTTGTTCGGCGTCGGGCTCCAGGCCGGCGATGCAGTGCTCCTGGAAGTTATTGCAGCCGTCGGCCAACAGGCGGATCGATTCCAGCAGGTTGTGGATGATCACCGGCTTGTACACGTTCAACTGCAAATGCCCTTGGCTCGCCGCGATGCCGATGGTCACGTCATTGCCCAGTACTTGGCAGGCCAGCATGGACAGCGCTTCGCACTGGGTCGGGTTGACCTTGCCGGGCATGATCGAGCTGCCCGGTTCGTTGGCTGGCAGTTTGACTTCCGCCAGCCCGGCGCGGGGGCCGGAGCCGAGCAGGCGCAGGTCGTTGGCGATTTTCATCAGGGCCACGGCCAGGGTTTTCAGCGCACCGTGCAAGGTCACCAGGGGTTCGTGTCCGGAGAGGGCGGCGAATTTGTTGGGGGCGGTTACGAACGGTAAGCCCGACAGCGCCGCCAGCTCGGCGGCAATCGCTTCGCCAAAGCCATGGGGCGAGTTGAGCCCGGTGCCCACGGCCGTGCCGCCCTGGGCCAGCTCGCAGACCTGGGGCAGGGCACTGCGGATCGCGCGCTCGGCGTAATCAAGCTGGGCGATAAACGCCGAGAGTTCCTGGCCAAAGGTGATCGGCGTGGCATCCATCATATGAGTGCGACCGGTCTTCACCAGCTTCATATGCCGTGCCGACAGTTCCGCCAGGCCGCCGGACAGGTGGGTGATCGCCGGCAGCAATTGCTGGTTGACCGCCTGAACCGCCGCGATGCTCATGGCGGTGGGGAAGCAGTCGTTGGAACTCTGGGAGCGGTTGACGTGATCGTTGGGGTGTACGGGGCTCTTGCCGCCACGGGTCTTGCCCGACAGCTCGTTGGCGCGGCTGGCGATCACTTCGTTGGCGTTCATGTTGCTTTGGGTGCCGCTGCCGGTTTGCCACACCACCAAGGGGAATTGGTCGTCATGTTGGCCGGCCAGTACTTCGTCGGCGGCTTGTTCGATCAAGCGGGCGATATCGGCGGGCAGGTCGCCATTGCGGTCGTTGACCCGGGCAGCGGCCTTCTTGATCAAGGCCAGGGCGTGCAGGACCGCCAGGGGCATGCGCTGTTCGCCGATAGCGAAGTTCACCAGCGAACGTTGGGTCTGGGCGCCCCAGTAAGCGTCATCCGGGACTTGGACTTCTCCCAGGCTGTCGGTTTCGATACGGCTCATCGGGCACACTCCTTCAGGTTCGTTTGCGCAGTTTAGGCTGTGATCGGCCCGGGGGGTTCCCTAAAAGACTTTTCATCGGATTCACTCACGGCAATCCGCGCCCGCTAAGGCTCGGGGTTGAGCCGGGGCGTTTTTTAGGCGCAGAATGGGCGCCCTTGGGGTCTTACCTCGCCTGCTAGAAAAGGAAACTCGATGACTCGTCTTCGTGCCATCTGTACCGCGGTTGCTCTGGTTTGCGCCAGCGGCCAGGTTTTTGCCGATACCGCCAGCCACAACGCCAGTGCCGAAGCCTTCCTTACCCTGGCCCACGCTGACAAGCTGGGGACCCCGGTGTACATGCAAGTGCAGCAAATGTTCGCCCAGCGTTTCGAACAGACCAAGGCGCCTGCCGCCAAACAGTCCGTACTGGACAGCTACCAGGCCAAGGCCAATGCTGCCCTGGACCAAGCCATCGGCTGGCCGAAACTGAAGCCGGACATGGTCAAGCTCTACACCAGCAACTTCAGCGAATCCGAGCTCAAGGACCTGGTTGCGTTCTACCAGTCGCCACTGGGCAAGAAAGTCCTGGAGAAAATGCCGCAGCTGACCCAGCAATCGGCCCAGATGACCCAGGCCAAACTGGAAAGCGCCGTGCCGGTGGTGAACAAGCTGTTGGAAGACATGACCAACGAGCTGACGCCTAAAGCCGCCGCACCGGCCAAGAAGAAGTAAGCAGGAATGACCATGCAACAGCGTATCGAAACGGCACTTGCCGCCCTGGCCCCGGAGCACTTGAGCGTGCTGGACGAAAGCCATATGCACAGCCGTGGGTTGCAGACCCACTTCAAGGCCGTGCTGGTCAGCCAGCAGTTCGAGGGGCTCAACCGCGTCAAGCGCCACCAGAAGGTCTACGCCACCCTGGGTGACCTGATGAGCGAGTTTCATGCGCTGGCGCTGCATACCTACACGCCCGCAGAGTGGGCGAAAATCGACGCAGCCCCGGCCTCGCCGACCTGCGCCGGCGGCCATGGCTGATGACCGGGTGTCTCTGACACCTCGCATTTGCTAGAATCCGCAACGCGCCGCTTAGCCGGCGCGTTTTTTTTGCATCCGGTTCACCCCTTACGAGGGTAGCCACCTGGAGAGAACACCCATGACTCAACCGATTGTCGTGGCGGCACTGTATAAGTTCGTCACCCTCGAAGATTACGTTGCGCTGCGCGAGCCCCTGCTGCAGGCGATGGTCGACAATGGCATCAAAGGCACCTTGCTGATCGCCGAAGAAGGCATCAACGGTACCGTTTCCGGCAGCCGCGAAGGCATTGACGGCCTGATGGCCTGGCTCAAGAACGACCCGCGCATGGACGACATCGACCATAAAGAGTCGTACTGCGACGAGCAGCCGTTCTACCGCACCAAGGTCAAGCTCAAGAAAGAGATCGTGACCCTGGGCGTCGAAGGCGTCGACCCGAACAAGAAGGTCGGCACCTACGTCGATCCGCAGGACTGGAACGCGCTGATCAGCGACCCCGAAGTGTTGTTGATCGACACCCGTAACGACTACGAAGTGTCCATCGGCACTTTTGAAGGCGCGATAGACCCGAAAACCACCAGTTTTCGCGAATTTCCCGACTATATCAAAGCCAACTTCGACCCGGCCAAGCACAAGAAGGTCGCCATGTTCTGCACCGGCGGCATTCGTTGCGAAAAGGCCTCGAGCTACATGCTCAGTGAAGGCTTCGATGAGGTCTACCACCTCAAGGGCGGCATCCTGAAGTACCTCGAAGAGGTGCCGCAGGCAGAGACCAAATGGCAGGGCGACTGCTTTGTGTTCGACAATCGCGTCACCGTGCGCCACGACTTGAGCGAAGGCGACTACGATCAATGTCATGCCTGCCGCACACCGGTGAGCGTGCAAGACCGCGCATCCGAGCACTATGTGGCGGGCATCAGTTGCCCACATTGCTGGGATAAGCTGCCGGAGAAAACCCGTCGCAGCGCGATCGACCGGCAAAAGCAGATTGAGTTGGCCAAGGCCCGCAATATGCCGCACCCGATCGGCTTCAACTACAAGCAAACTCCTTCCGAGGCCTGAGCCATGTCCGCGCGCCTGCTCTATGTAATGGATCCTATGTGTTCCTGGTGCTGGGGCTTTGCCCCGGTGGCGCAGGCGCTGGTTGAGCAGGCCCAGGCGGCCGGCGTGGAGCTGCACCTGGTGGTGGGCGGCTTGCGCACCGGCAGCGGCGCGGCGCTGGAGCCGACGACCCGGCGCTATATCCTGGAACACTGGCAGGCGGTCACCGACGCCACCGGGCAGACGTTCACGTTCGAAGGCGCGCTGCCCGACGGTTTTGTCTACGACACGGAGCCGGCGTGCCGTGCAATTGTCACTGCGCGCAGCCTGGCGCCGGATTGCGCGTGGAAACTGCTGGGCCTGATCCAGCATGCATTTTATGTCGAGGGGCGCGATGTGACCCTCGCCAGTGTGCTGGTGGAACTGGCCGAGGAGGCCGGTATCCCGCGTATCGAGTTTGCCGGCGCTTTTGACCGCGCCGAGCAGCATGCCGCTACCGCCGCCGATTTCACCTGGGTACAGGACCTGGGGATCGCCGGTTTCCCGACGCTGCTGGCCGAGCGCAATGGCCAGTTGGCGTTGCTGACCAATGGCTACCAGCCGCTCTCCGAGCTGTCGCCTCTGCTCGCCCGATGGCTGGAGCGAGCTGCCTGTGCATGATCAGCCCGACCTAACGCCCACCCCTCGTGTCGACCGCTTGACCTGGGCGGAGATCCGCCGCCTGGCCCTGCGTCACAAGAAATCCCTGTGGATCGCCAACGGTGTCGCCGTCCTGGCGACCCTGTGCAGCGTGCCTATTCCGCTGCTGTTGCCGCTGTTGGTCGACGAAGTGCTGTTGGGCCACGGCGATGCCGCGCTCAAGGTGATGAACCACGCGTTGCCCCTGGGTTGGCAAAAGGCCGCTGGGTATATCGGCTTGATGCTGCTGGTGACCTTGGCCCTGCGCTGTGGTGCGCTGGTATTCAACGTGGTGCAGGCGCGTTTGTTTGCCCGGCTGGCCAAGGACATCGTCTACCGCATCCGCGTGCGCCTGATCGAACGGCTCAAGCGTATTTCCCTGGGGGAATACGAAAGCCTGGGCAGCGGCACGGTCACCACGCACCTGGTCACCGACCTGGATACGCTGGACAAGTTCGTCGGCGAAACCCTCAGCCGTTTCCTGGTGGCGATGCTCACCCTGGTGGGCACGTCGGCCATCCTGGTGTGGATGCATTGGCAACTGGCGCTGCTGATCCTGTTGTTCAACCCGCTGGTGATCTACGCCACGGTGCAGCTGGGCAAGCGCGTCAAACACCTGAAGAAACTGGAAAATGACAGCACCTCGCGCTTTACCCAGGCGCTGACCGAAACCCTCGATGCCATTCAGGAAGTGCGCGCCGGTAACCGCCAGGGCTTTTTCCTCGGGCGCCTCGGCCAGCGTGCCCAGGAAGTGCGGGACTACGCCATCCACTCCCAGTGGAAAACCGACGCCTCCAGCCGCGCCAGTGGCTTGCTGTTCCAATTCGGCATCGACATCTTCCGTGCGGCAGCGATGCTGACGGTGCTGTTCTCCGACCTCTCCATCGGCCAGATGCTCGCGGTATTCAGCTACCTGTGGTTCATGATCGGTCCGGTGGAGCAGTTATTGAACCTGCAATACGCCTACTACGCGGCGGGCGGGGCGCTGACGCGGATCAACGAACTGCTGGCACGCGCCGATGAGCCGCAATATGCCGGCGGCCAAGACCCGTTTGCCGGGCGCGAGACGGTCGGCCTTGAAGTGCGCGGCCTCACGTTCGGGTATGGCGAAGAACGGGTGCTCGATCAATTGAACCTGGCCATCGAGCCGGGGGAGAAGGTGGCAATCGTCGGCGCCAGTGGCGGCGGCAAAAGTACTCTGGTGCAACTGCTGCTGGGGCTCTACACGCCGCAAGCTGGCAGCATTCGTTTTGGCGGCGCCACCCAGCAGGAAATCGGCCTGGAGACCATTCGCGAGAACGTCGCGGTGGTGTTGCAACACCCGGCGCTGTTCAACGATACCGTGCGGGCCAACTTGACGATGGGGCGCAGCCGCACGGACCAGGCGTGCTGGCAGGCCCTTGAAATCGCCCAGTTGGATGCGACCGTCAAGGCGCTGCCCATGGGGTTGGATAGTATCGTCGGTCGCTCAGGCGTGCGCTTCTCCGGCGGGCAGCGGCAACGCCTGGCGATTGCGCGCATGGTGTTGGCCGAGCCGAAAGTGGTGATCCTGGATGAAGCCACCTCCGCCCTGGACGCCGCCACCGAGTACAACCTGCACCAGGCGTTGGCGCGGTTTCTCAGTGGCCGTACTACACTGATCATTGCCCACCGGTTGTCAGCAGTGAAGCAGGCAGACCGGGTGTTGGTGTTCGATGGTGGGCATATCGCCGAAGATGGCGACCATCAGCAACTGATCGCCGACGGCGGCCTGTACGCCAAACTTTACGGGCACCTGCAACAAGTGCGTTGATTTAGCCTACGCTGTGCTATCAGGAGCGGATGTTCGCGTGCGTTTTCAGCTGTGCATGTGCAAGGGACTTCATGAAGCAAAAGCGGACTCTCGGAACGCCACGGTTGTTGGGCATTGTCTGGCCATTTATCGCCGTCGTGCTGTTCCAGGCATTGTTGGGCAGTGTCAGTCTCTACGTACTCTCGGCCGTGCGTGGTTATGTGGCCGGCGAAAGCCTGTGGTCAAAAGGCCAGAAGGACGCCATCTACTACCTGACCCTGTACGCCGACAATCGTGACGAAGCCACCTTCCTCAAATACCAGCAGGCCATCGCCGTGCCCCAGGGCGGGCATGAGCTGCGTATCGCCCTGGACCGGCCCATACCCGATCTCTCCGCCGCACGCCTGGGGATCCTCAAGGGGGGCAACCATCCGGATGACGTCTCCAGCCTGATCTGGTTGTACCTCAACTTTCGCCATTTCAGTTACCTGGAAAAAGCCATCGAGTTGTGGACCGTGGGGGATGGCTACCTGGTGCAACTGGATGACCTGGCCCAAACGATGCACCGCGCAATCACCACCCACCAGGTCAGCGGCGACGCTGTGCGGCAATGGAAAGCCCAGATCTTTGCCATCAACGACGGCGTGACGCCGGCGGCCAAGGCGTTCAGTGATGCCCTGGGCGAAGGTTCGCGATTTATCCTGCGGCTGTTGATGATTACCAACCTGGCCACGGCCCTGGGCCTGATCGCCCTGGCTTTGCTGCGCACCCATAAGTTACTGCGCCAGCGTCATGCGTTCGCCGATGCCCTGGAATTGGAAAAGGAGCGGGCGCAGATCACCCTGGAATCGATCGGGGACGGGGTGATCACCACTGATGTCAATGGTGCCATTGCCTACATGAACCCGGCGGCCGAGGCGCTGACCCACTGGAAATCGTCCCAGGCCCAGGGCCTGCCCCTGGCTTCGCTGTTCAATTTGCTGGATGAAGATGCCCAGCCCGATGGATTTACCCTGATCGAGCACATCACCAAAGGCCAGCTCAGCGGTGGCAGTGAACACTCCAAAACCATTCAGCGCCTGGACGGCAGCACGGTCTCGGTGACCCTGGTGGGCGCGCCGATCCGTAGCGCCGGCAAGGTCAGCGGGGCGGTGCTGGTGCTGCACGACATGACTCAGGAGCGCCAGTACATTGCCAATCTGTCGTGGCAAGCCACCCACGATGCCCTGACCGGCCTGGCCAACCGCCGCGAATTCGAATTCCGCCTGGAGCAGGTGTTGCAACAGGCCGCGCGCCAGCAAAGTGGGCGCCACGCCTTGATGTTCCTCGACCTGGACCAGTTCAAGCTGGTCAACGATACCTGCGGGCATGCGGCAGGCGACGAACTGCTGCGCCACATCTGCGCCTTGTTGCAATCGGACCTGCGGGAGGGTGACACGCTGGCGCGACTGGGCGGCGATGAGTTCGGTATTTTGCTGGAGAACTGCCCGGCGCCGGTGGCGGAAAAAATCGCCGAAAGCCTGCGCCATACCGTGCAAAGCCTGCATTTTGTGTGGAAGGGGCGGCCGTTCATGACCACGGTCAGCATTGGCCTGGTGCACCTCTCACACGCGCCGACCACCTTGGAGACATCGCTGCGGGCCGCCGATATGGCGTGCTACATGGCCAAGGAAAAGGGCCGCAACCGCGTGCAGGTCTACCATGCCGATGACTCTGAGCTGTCCTTGCGTTTCGGCGAGATGGCCTGGGTGCAGCGCCTGCACATGGCCCTGGAAGAAAACCGTTTCTGCCTGTATGCCCAGGAAATCGCAGCCTTGGGCCATACCGACCCCGGTAACGGACATATCGAAGTCCTCCTGCGCCTGCATGATGAGGCCGGTCGGATCATTCTGCCGGACAGCTTTATCCCGGCAGCCGAACGTTACGGCCTGATGACCTCGCTGGATCGCTGGGTGGTTGAGAACGTGTTCAAGATCATCGCCCGCTGCATGCATGAGCGTCCGGGCCAGCCCATGGCCATGTGTGCGATTAATCTGTCGGGAATAACCATTGGCGATGACGATTTCCTAGGGTTTCTACGTGACAAATTCGCGGCTTACAGCATTCCTGCGGAAATGATTTGTTTTGAAATAACTGAGACCAGCGCTATTGCCAATTTGGGTAGTGCAATTCGCTTTATTAATGAACTCAAAGCGTTAGGTTGCCATTTTTCACTCGACGACTTTTGTGCCGGAATGTCCTCATTCGCTTATCTGAAACATTTACCTGTAGACTTCCTGAAGATCGATGGAAGTTTCGTAAAGGATATGCTGGACGACCCGATTAACCGCGCCATGGTCGAAGTGATCAATCACATCGGCCACGTCATGGGTAAGCGCACAATTGCCGAGTTTGTTGAAACACCGCTCATTGAACAGGCGTTACTCGAGATTGGTGTGGATTACGCTCAGGGCTACGTGATTGAACGCCCGCAGTTGTTTACCCCTGATAGCTTGCAGTGTCGACCTGTGCGGCCGCAGCCCCTGTTATTCAAGGCGCCCGGCACATTCCGCTGAAACATTTGCTGGTCTGTACAATCACACTTAAAAAGGAGCCTTACAGTGATCGACACCTTCAACCGAACCGGCCCGCTTATGGAAGCCTCAAGTTACCCCGCCTGGGCACAACGACTGATCCAGGACTGTAGCGAGAGCAAGCGCCGAGTTGTCGAGCACGAACTGTACCAGCGCATGCGTGATAACACGCTCAGCGCCAAGACCATGCGCCATTACCTTATTGGTGGCTGGCCAGTGGTTGAACAGTTTGCCTTGTACATGGCACAGAACCTCACCAAAACCAAGTTTGCCCGTCATCCTGGAGAGGACATGGCGCGGCGGTGGCTGATGCGCAACATTCGCGTGGAACTGAACCACGCCGACTATTGGGTGCATTGGGCCCGCGCCCATGGCGTCAGCCTCGAAGAGTTGCAAGCGCAGAACGTACCGCCGGAGTTGCATGCACTGAGCCATTGGTGCTGGCACACCAGTTCGGCCGATTCGCTGATCGTGGCGATTGCCGCGACCAACTACGCAATCGAGGGGGCGACCGGGGAGTGGTCCGCGGTGGTATGTTCCACCGGCGTCTACGCTGCCGCCTTCCCCGAGGAAGACCGCAAGCGCGCGATGAAATGGCTGAAGATGCACGCCCAGTACGATGACGCCCACCCGTGGGAAGCGCTGGAAATCATCTGCACCCTGGCCGGGATGAACCCGACCAAGGCGCTGCAGGCAGAGCTGCGCCAGGCCGTGTGCAAGAGCTACGACTACATGTACCTGTTCCTGGAAAGCTGCATGCGCCTGGAGAAAGACAAACCTGCGGTCATGGCGGTGCGTGAACGCCCGGTTCGCGTGGCCAGCGAAGCATAAGGTCAGCGTGATGGCGGGGTCATTACCCCGCCATTGCCAAGCGGTTACGGCCTTCGCGCTTGGCCACGTACAGCGCATTGTCGGCCCGGCGCAACAGGCTGTCGGCAGACTCACCCGCCAACAAGGTCGAGCAGCCCAGGCTCACCGTCAATTCGATGCGTAGGTCATCCGCCCAGTAGTCCTGGGCCTGCGTCGCCTGGCGCAGACGCTCGCCAACCATCGCCGCGGCATCCCGGCCGGTGTTGGACAGCAGGATCAGAAACTCTTCCCCGCCAAACCGAAACACCATGTCCACGTTACGCAACTGGGCCTTGATCGCTGCGGCGACCGCGCGCAGCACGTTATCGCCGGCCGCATGCCCATGGGTGTCGTTGATCTGTTTGAAGTGATCGATGTCCAGCATCAGCAACGACAACGGGTTCAGGTGCCGCCGCGCCATATCGATTTCCCGTTGCAGGGTCTGGTCCATGGCGACGCGGTTACCGGTCTGGGTCAGCGGGTCGCGTAGCGCACTGCGGGTGGCGGCGCGGTAGAGCAGGGCGTTGCGCATCGGGTAGAGCAGGGTGGCCAGCAGGGATTCGAGTTGGCTCAGCTCTTCTTCCACCAGGCGTTGGTTGCGGCGGAACACCAGTTCACCCAAGTGCTCGCCTTCGTGACTGAGGGCATAACTGACCGAATGATGGCCGCGATGACCAAACTCCAGGCGCAAATCACTGGCCTGGTGGCGGTACAGCAGGGCATCAAGGGGTACCAGACGCTGGATCTCGCGAAAGAACAGGCCGAGGATACGCTCCGGTTCCAGGCTGATCTGCAATTGCTGACCCAGTTGCTGGCGAAGCTGGACAGTGGTGGTGGGGCGGCGCGGCAGAGAGGTTGGCTGGCCAAAGCCCAGGCGTTGCAATTTGGCCGTGTCGAAGTCGATTGCGTGGGTCTGGGTGGGTGTTTTCATAAGCAATCGGCCTCTAAGCACTTAGCTGTCTTACAGGCTCGATGAGAGTGGCGAGTGCCAAGCGTCTTACTGTTCCTTCAGTTCCGTAAAACATTGGAAACAGTTTAGACCGCTTTGTCATGGGTTATAACCCTTGGGCACTGCCGCACGTCTTGTCATCGCTTAACCTGCGTGGGAAGGGTTAGAGCGAGATTCATGCCACTTCGTTTAACTTAATTAAACTCCTTATAAATCAATGGCTGTTTTTAACACGTAAAACAGCCATTGCCGTATGACGCCGGTTATTTGGCAGGCTGAACCAGCGTGGTGGGGTCAATCTGGTCGATCGCGGTGACGCCCGTCAGCGTCATGGCCACGCGCATCTCCTTGGCGAAGATATCCAGCAGGTTCTCCACGCCAGACTGGCCCTCGGCGGCCAGCGCATACGCCGTCGAGCGTCCCAGCAGGCAAGCCTTGGCCCCCAGGGCGAGCATGCGCACCACGTCGAGCCCGGAGCGAATGCCGGAGTCCACCAGCACCGTCAGGTCATCGCCCACTGCCTGGGCAATCGGTGGCAACGCCTTGGTGGTGGACAGCACACCGTCCAGCTGACGCCCGCCATGGTTGGACACCACGATGCCATCGGCGCCGAAACTCACCGCATCCTTGGCGTCCTGCGGGTCGAGGATGCCCTTGATGATCATCGGGCCTTTCCAGAATTCGCGAATCCACTCCAGGTCTTTCCAACTGATCGAGGGGTCGAAATTGTTCGCCAGCCAGCCCACGTAATCTTCCAGGGTGGTGGGTTTGCCCAGGTACTTGGAGATATTGCCCAGATCGTGAGGGCGGCCGAGCAAGCCGACATCCAATGCCCATTGCGGTTTGGTCACGGCCTGCAACATCCGCCGCGTCGATGCATACGGCCCGGACATGCCCGAGTGCGCATCGCGGTAGCGTGCGCCTGGGGTGGGCATGTCGACGGTGAACACCAGAGTTGTCACGCCGGCGGCCTGTGCCCGTTCCAGGGCATTGCGCATAAAACCGCGATCCTTGAGCACATAGAGCTGGAACCAGATCGCTTGCGGGCTCTGGGAGGCCACTTCTTCAATCGAACACACCGACACCGTCGATAAGCAAAACGGGATGCCTTTGTTCGCCGCTGCCTTGGCGGCCTGCACTTCTCCGCGTCGCGCGTACATACCGGTCAGGCCCACTGGGCTGAGGATGACGGGCATAGCCAGTTCCTGGCCGAAGACGCGGGTCTTCAAACTCAAGTTATCAACGTTGCGCAAGATGCGCTGGCGCAGGCCGATCTCGGCCAGGTCCGAGCCGTTGGCGCGCATTGTGTGCTCGGCGTAGGCGCCACCATCGATATAGTCGAACAGAAAGCGCGGCAGCTTGCGCTTGGCGGCTGCGCGGTAATCGGCAGCAGACGAGATGATCATTTAGGGTGACTCCACGGGCAAGGTGGCGCCACGATAAGCAAACATCTGGCATGATAAAAACAACTTTTATCACTACTACCCAGTCGCTAAAGGAATGCTGATGAACCTGCGCACATTGCGTGCCTTTGTCGAAGTGGTGCGCCAGGGAGGGTTCTCCCAAGCGGCCGATGTGGTGTCCCTGACCCAATCCACGGTGAGCAAGGCGGTCAAGACCCTGGAGGAGGAACTCGGCGCGCCATTGCTCAATCGCCTTGGCCACCGGAACGAACTCACCGCCGCCGGCGAAATTGCCTACCGCCGTGCCCTGGTGCTGCTTGCCGAGCACCATGACCTCGTTGCCGAGATCAACGACTTGCGCGGCCTCAAGCGCGGTGTGCTGCGCATCGGCCTGCCGCCGGTAGGATGTGGCGTGCTGTTCGCGGCGATGTTCACCACCTATCGCAGTCGCTATCCAGACATCGATATCGAACTGACCGAGCACGGCAGCAAGACACTGCGCGAATGCCTGGAAGCCGGTGAGGTCGACCTGGCGGCCCTGCTGCTGCCGGTGGACGAGGGGTTCGATTACCAGCCCGTGCGTCATGAACCACTGATGGCGGTACTGCCCATGGGCCACTCACTGGCCCAGCGCACTCGCATCGATTTCACCGACCTGGCGGATTCACCCTTCATCCTGTTCGAAGCCGGCTTCGCCCTGAACGCATTGATCATGGCTGCCTGCGAGCGCAAGGGCGTAACGCCCCGAGTCACCGCCCGCAGTGGCCAGATCGACTTTATCGTCGACCTGGTAGCGGCCGGCCTGGGCGTCGCGTTCCTGCCCCGCATGCTGGCGCACAAGCACCAACACGCCGGCATCGCCTTGATCCCCCTGGACGAGCCCCACACCGACTGGCACATCGCCCTGGCTTGGCGCGCCAGTGCCCACCTGCCACCGGCGGCACGCGCCTGGCTGGATTTGGCCAAGGAAATGGCCAGCCCGACGCAGTAGGACGTCACCGGTCATCCGAATGAAACCGGCCAAATGCTACGTAATGCTTGACTTCTCCTTTTCAATCAGTAACATACGGCGCATTCCGCGATAGCTCAGTTGGTAGAGCAAATGACTGTTAATCATTGGGTCCCTGGTTCGAGTCCAGGTCGTGGAGCCAGATAGAGAAAGCCTGCAGCGATGCAGGCTTTTTTTTGCCTTGGATTTCTCCGAGGTGATCAAAGCGCACAGCGTGACCAGCATGACGCCGTCTCTGATCCTATGATTCAGAGGTCAGTACCATGAAAGTCGCAGCAGTCGTTTCAACCAAAGGCGGACGGGGTAAGACCACGGTGGGCGCCAATCTAGGTGCGTTCTGCGCCGACGCAGGGATTCGTACCCTGTTCATTGATCCATTCCAGTGATCCGTTCAATCAGCTGGGAAATTTGTTGTTCCATGCTGCTGACGGGTGCCTTCGTCTCAAGAACCTGTTGCCGGCTTTCGAGCAGGACTTTGATCTGATTTTGATCGATACCCAAGGAGCACGCTCCATTGTGTTGGAGATGGCCTTGCTTGGGGCACAAATGGCTACTTCCCCATCCCCCCCCGATATGCTGACTGCCCTACAGGGCGCAGGTGTTCAAGTGCTGCTACTGGTGCCGACCGTGCCGCATGAAGCCTTTGAGTGGGATTCTGTGATTTTTTGCTTAAGTACATGATGTTAAACAGCTTAATTTTTCAGGCTGAAACTGATCATGTGTCACAGCTGAACAAAGTTATACATTTAATTGACGCCAATAAAACGCCACCATAAGATCGCCGCAAATTGATGGCATAGTGCCATGTAGAGGGATCTAGCAATGTGGCGTTCGGTACCCCGGACCAGGCTCAGTCTGCTGTCCGCTTTTTTTTGCCTGGGTTTCGCCGGGACGGCTCAAGGCGCGACCCCGCAGGATACGCCGGGCGTCACTGATCTGATCCGTGATCGTCAGGATCGCCTGCTCGAAGAGCAACAGCGCCGCCTCGAAGAACTCAAGGACCTGCCCGGCAAAGCCGCCGCGCCTGCCAAACCGACGGCACCGGCGGACACCCGCTGCTTCGCCATCAACACCATCGAACTCATCGGCGCCGACGCGCTGTCCGAAGGCGAGCGTGATCGCCTGCTCAAGCCCTATATCGGCCAGTGCCTCGGCGTACCGCAGCTCAATGATCTGCTCAAGGTCATCACCGACTACTACCTGGCCAAAGGTCTGGTCACCAGTCGTGCCTACCTGCCGCAACAGAACCTCTCCAGCGGCAATCTCAAAGTGCAGGTGGTGGAAGGGCGCCTGGAAGGCATGAAGGGCGCCGAGGGCAGCGGTATCACTGATCGCCAGCTGTTTATGAGCTTCCCAGGCAAACCAGGCGCTCTGCTCAACCTGCGCGAGATCGAGCAGATGGTCGACCAACTGAACCGCCTGCCATCGAACCAGACGCAGATGGAATTGGCCCCCGGCAAGGAAGTGGGCGGCAGCGAAGTGCTGGTCAAAAACACCCCGCAGAAACCCTGGCGCGTCGGCCTGTCACGCCACAATGGCGGCCAACGCAGCACCGGTGAACAGCAGTGGGGTGCCAGCCTCGATTGGGACAATCCGCTGGGCCTGGCCGACCAGCTCTCGCTGCGCGGCGGCCACGATGCGATCAGCGATCACCAGAAAACCTCGCGCAACTCGATGCTCAACTACAGCCTGCCGTTCGGCTGGTGGAACCTCAATTACACCTACAGCGAAAGCGAATACCGCTCGCTGGCCCAGGCCAGCGGCTTCAACTTCAAGCAATCGGGCGACAGCCAAAACCACCAACTGCGCCTGGAGCGGGTGATCCACCGCGACGCCCTGAGCAAAACCTCCCTGAGCACCGGTGTGGCCTACCTGCGCACCAACAATTTCATCGAAGACAGCAAACTCGCCCTGAGCAGCAACCGCCTCAGCGAAGCCCAGTTTGGCATCAACCACGGTCGACGCATTGGTGGTTCGTTCCTCAACATCGACCTGGGCATGCAGGACGGCATCGGCGCCTTCGACGCCCAGGCCAACCACAACCCACGCCCCGGCCAGGCCGATGCGCGCTATCGCAAATACACCGCGACCCTGAGCTACCTGTACCCGTTCAAGCTGTGGGGCGAGTCGTTCAGTTTCAGCAGCCTGATGACCGGCCAGCGCAGCGAAGACGTGCTGTTCAGCCCGCAACGCATGAGCCTGGGCGGGCAGTCGTCGATTCGTGGCTACAAGGATCAAAGCCTGTCCGGCGACAGCGGCGGCTACTGGCGCAACGACCTGCGCTGGAGCCGCCCGGTGACCTGGGCCTGGATGCAGCCGGTGTTCAGCGAATACGGCACCAGCCTCGGCTACGACCAGGGCGTGATCAGCCATGGCCGCTACAACGCCGAACAGCACGGGCGCATGACCAGCAACTCCGTGGACTTGTTCGCGCGCGGCCAGAACGTCGCCGCCACGGTGACCTTTGCACACTCTTTGGAACGCCCGGGGCCGATCACTGAACGTGAAGCGCCGATCTATTTCCGCCTGGATTTCTTTCTTTAAATTTTTACTGCCCCTCGGGCATCGAGAAAACACATGGACGTTCGCCAGTTCGCCTTCCTCGCGCGCCAACCTTCTGCGGCCTTGAAAAGTCGTTCCAACTTCCTGGGGTTGCCCAAGCGTGGCTTGGCGTTGGTGCTGGCCAACGCGATGTTCTGGCAACCGTTGCTGGCCCAGGCGGACGGGATTGTGGTCAGCGCGCCGGGGACGACGCTCGGTCAGGCGGGCAATGGCGTGCCTATCGTCAATATCGCGGCGCCCAATGGCAACGGGCTGTCGCATAACCAATTCCAGGATTACAACGTCGGCCAGCAGGGCGTGATCCTCAACAACGCGACCGGTCGGACCCAGTCGACCCAGTTGGGCGGGATCATCCTCGGCAACCAGAACCTCAACGGCACAGCAGCCAGCGTGATCCTCAACGAGGTCAACGGCGGCAGCCCCAGCCAGTTGCGTGGCTACACGGAAGTGGCGGGGCAATCGGCCCACGTGATCGTTGCCAACCCGTACGGTGTCACCTGCGACGGCTGTGGCTTCATCAACACCCCACAGGCCACGCTGACCACCGGCAAGGCCGTCATCGAAAACGGCCAGATCACTCGCTACCAAGTCGACCAGGGCAGCGTCGCCATTGAAGGTGCCGGCCTGAATGCCAGCAACGTCGACCAGTTCGAAATCATCACCCGCTCGGCCAAGATCAACGCTGAGATCCAGGCCAAGAACCTGACGATCATTGCCGGTGCCAATGACGTCGACGCGAAAACCCTCAAGGCGACTGCCCGCGCCGCCGATCCGGCGAGCAAACCGCAACTGGCCATCGACTCCTCGGCCCTGGGCGGCATGTATGCCGGTGCGATCAAGCTGGTCAGCAGTGAAGCCGGTGTCGGGGTGAAACTCGACGGCAAGATGGTCGCCAGCAGCGGCGATATGCAATTGGATGCCAGCGGCAACCTTAGCCTGGTTGATACGGCGGCGGCCGGCGCGGTCAACATCAAGGCCGACAACCTGCAAGCCAAGGGGCCGGTCTACGCCGGCACTACCCTGGACGTGAAAACCCAAGGTGACCTGACCAGTCAGAACAACCTTGTCGCCAAGGACCGCATCACGCTCACCAGCGGCGGCCAGTTGCGCAATAACGGCATCATCGAAAGCGGGGTCAATGCCGATAACACCCGTAATGCCACGGGCGATGTCAGCATCAGTGCACAGAGCGTCAACAACACTGGCAAGAACATCATCGCCAGTCGTGACCTGGTTGTTAACGCAACGCAGACCCTGACCAACCAGGGTGGCACGCTCAGCGGACAAACCACCACCCTCAATGCCCAGACTCTGGACAATCAGAACAACGGGCGTGCGCTGAGTGTCAGCGCGCTGAAGGTTACGGCCGATGAGGTGTTCAATACCCTGGGCGTGATCACCAGCAGCGGTGACTTGACGGCCAATGTCGGGCACTTGAACAACCACAACGGCGAGCTTTCCAGCGCCGGGAACACCACGGTGAATGCCTCCTCGCTGGATAACAGCGATGGTCAGGTGACCGGTGACGTTGCGCTGAATATCGGCTTGATCGGCGCCCTGAACAACCAGAACGGGGTGTTGGGGTCCGGTCAGCGTGTGAGCATCACTGCCGCCAGCCTGGACAACAGCCATAACGGCAGCCTTGTCAGCGATGGCGGCTTGACCGCCCGCATTGCGGGCCTGTTCGATAACCAGAACGGTGACCTCAGCGCCAAAGGCGCGGTCGACCTGCAGACTGGCAGCCTCGATAACCGTAATGGCAGCCTGTCCGGCAAGGACCGACTGACGCTGCGCAGCGACTCGCTGGACAACCGCACCGGTAACGTACGTGCCACCAATGACCTGCAACTGAATGTCGGGCAACTCGATAACCGCCAAAAAGGGCTGCTCAACAGTCAGGCGGCGATCAATTTCACGGGCACTCAACTGGACAACCGCGGTGGCTTGTTGAGCGCAGTCGGGCCGATGCGTCTGGACGCCGCCAGTACCGATAACGGCGGCGGTCGCATTGCCAGCCAAACCAATCTGATCGCCAATGTTGCGCAGTTCGCCAACCAGGGGGGCGAACTGGTCGCTCAGGGCGCGTTGACCCTGAACGGCAAGGTACTGGATAACCGTGGCGGTGGTCTGGTAGGCGCCACAAAAGCGCTGCAACTCAACGTCGATGCAGTGGACAACCGTGGCGGGGAAATCTCCAGCGCCGTCGATGTCAGCCTGCAAGGCTCGCAACTGAACAACAGTGATAACGGCAAGATCCTCGCCGGTACCGATCTGGCCCTGCGCGTGGCACAGATCATCAACCAGACCAAAGGCCAACTGTTCAGCAAGGGCGCGACCACGGTTTTCGGACAGAGCCTGGACAACAGCGGTGGCAACCTTGTCACTCAGCAAGGTCTGGATATTCGCCTCGATAATGCCCTGAGCAACGTCGCCGGTCTGATCAGCAGTGAAGGAACCCTGGCGGTCAATGCAGGCAGTCTCGACAGCACTGGTGGTAACTTGTCGAGTGCCGGCGCGCTGGCGCTGACCACCAAGGGCGTGTTGAAAAATCAGGGCGGCTCGATCAGTACCGACGGCACCCTGACCCTCAATAGCGCCATCCTCGACAACAGCCGAAAAGGCCAGATCAGCGGTAAGAATGCGACGGTTGTGACAACCGGTGTGTTCGACAATACCCAGGCCGGGCAATTGATCAGCGGCGACACCCTTGACCTGAGCGCCACTCAGGTGAGCAACGGTGTTGCTAGCCGGATTGCCAGCGACAAGGCGTTGACCGCCAGCGTCACCGGTTTTGATCAGCAGGGCGGTCAACTGTTCAGCAAAACCTCCCTGAGCCTGGACCTGAATCAGGGGCAGTTGAACAACCAGAACGGCTTGATCAACGCGCCGTTGCTGATGCTGAAAAACCTCAAGGACATCAACAATCAGGGCGGTGAAATCTCCAGTGCCCAGGCATTCGCGCTAGACGCTCGTAACCTCGATAACGGCAACGGCAAGTTGATCAGCAATCAGGGCCTGACCCTGCGCCTCGAACAATGGCTGACCAGCGTCAAGGGCCTGATTTCCGCCCAGACCCTGGACCTGCAGAGCGCCCGTCTGGACAACACGGGTGGTCTGATCAGCAGCCGCGGCACCCTCGGGGTAACGGTAGGCGGTCAGGTCGTCAACCAGGGCGGCACCCTGATTGCAGACGGGGATATGCAGATCAGCGCTGACAGCCTGGACAACAGCGATGGCGGTCAGGTAGTTGCGCAGGGCGCGCTGGCGCTGACAGTCGATCATGTCATCAACCGCGCCAAAGGCCTTTTGTCGGGCAAGACTGACCTGACGTTGATCGGGCAGGATCTCGACAACAGCGGCGGCTCGCTGTTGAGCCAGAAAAACCTCAAGGCCGGACTCTCCGGCGATCTGACCAACAGCCAAGGCCTGTTGAGTGCTGAAGGCCGGTTGGACGTGACCGCAGCCAGCCTGAGCAATACCCTCGGCAGCCTGTCTGCGGCAGGACCGCTGACGCTGACCACCACAGGCGTCGTGCTGAACCAAGGCGGTGTGATCGTTACCGATGCCGGCCTCGTGCTCAACAGTGCCAGCCTCGATAACAGCAACAAAGGCAGCATCAGCAGCAAAGGTGCGGTGCGCGTGAACACCGGTGTGCTGGATAACAGCCACAACGGGCGGCTGAACAGTGGCGACACGCTGGACCTGACGGCTACCCAACTGACCAACCAGGACAGCGGTCGAATTGCCAGTTCCGGCGCCCTGACCGCAAACGTCACTGGCCTGGATCAACAGGGCGGTCAACTGTTCAGCAACACCGCCCTGACGCTGGACGTGAACCGGGGTCAACTGAATAACCAGAACGGGTTGATCAGCGCGCCGTTGCTGATGCTCAAGAATCTCACCGACATCAACAACGATGGCGGTGAAATCTCCAGTGTCCAAGCGTTCAACGTGACGGCTCGCAGCCTGAACAACAGCAATGGCAAGTTGCTGAGCAATCAGGCCCTGACCCTGCGCGTCGATCAGGCGCTGGCCAACCTCAAAGGGCTGATAGCTGCCGCCACACTCGACGTCAAGGCCGGCAGCCTGGACAACAGCGGCGGCACGCTGACCAGTCGTGCCAATCTGGACGTGAACCTCGACGGCCTTCTGAATAACCAGAATAAGGGCCTGATCAACGCCACCAACGGCCTGACCATTAACAGCCGCGGTATCAATAACCAGAGCGGTTCACTGTTGGGCAGCGCAATTGCCATCGATTTTGGTGCGGCCACAGCAGACCTGGACAACAGCGGCGGCCTGATCACCACCGCCGGCGTGTTGAGCATTCAGCACTTACGCGACCTGAGTAACCGCAACGGCGAAATCTCCAGCACGCAAAGCCTCGACCTCAGCACGCGGGCACTCGACAACACGGGTGGGAAGCTGATCAGCAGCAACGTGCTGACAGTGAATGCCGACGCCGTGGAAAACCTCGGTGGCTTGCTGTCCGGCTGGCAGGGCCTGAGCCTGACCAGCAACCACCTGGATAACCGCAACAAAGGTACGCTGTCGAGCCGCGATGGCGATGTTTCCGTTGCGGTCAGCGGTGCGGTACTCAATAGCGGCGAAGGCGCAATCGTCAGCCGCAAAAACCTCAGTCTCAACGCCGTGGACCTGGATAACAGCAACGGTGGTGTGATCTCCAGTGGCGGCGCCCAGACCCTGACCCTCAGCGGTCTGCTGACAAACGCCCAAGGCGGTTTGATCGACAGCGATGCGGCGTTGGTGATTCAGGCGATGACGCTAGGGAATGCCGGCGGTACCGTCAACGCCCAGCAGGGCCTTAGCTTCACCGGCACCGCGCTGGATAACACCGGTGGCAATCTGGTCGGCAACGCGGCAGTGACCCTCGACTTGCTCGGCGTGCTGACCAACACCAATGGCAAACTGGCCAGCGTCGGCCCGCTGCTGGTTCAGCGCTCCACGCAAATCGATAACCAGGGCGGCCAGCTCGCCAGCCAAGGCTTGATGACGCTGCTCACTGGCGGCCTGGACAACCGTAATCGGGGCACCGTTGCGGCTAACGATCTGCTGACGATCACTACACCGGGCGTGGTGCAGAACGACGCCGACGGCCTGATCTACAGCCAGGGCGGTGACCTGCAAGTCCAGGCCGGCAGCCTCAGCAATGGCAAAGGCACGCTGCAAAGTCAGGGGGCGCTGACCCTTACCACAGGCGCGGATATCAATAACCAGAGTGGCCGGATCATCGCCAAGACCGGCGACCTGAGCGTCTCCGCCGGCAATGTCGATAACCGCGGCGGCGTGCTCTCCAGCCTGCAATCGGCCTTCACTGCTCAGCTCACCGGCGTGCTGAAAAATGGCTATGACCTGAACAATAACCGTCAGGGTGGCGTGACCCAGGCACAGCGCTTGAACCTGACCGCCTTGGGTGGCATCGATAACTACGGCGGGCGAGTGTCGGCGCAAAGCGGTGACGCGATCATCACCACCGGCAACTTCGACAACCGTAACGGTGGCCTGTACGCCAAAGGCAAGATCAACGTCACCGGCAACGATTTTGACAACAGCGGCGACAACGATGGCCAGATTGCCGGTCAGCAGATCGACCTCAACCTCAGTGGCGCACTGAACAACCGGCTGGGCATCATCGAAAGCGACAGCACCCTGGCAATCAAGGCCGCGAGCCTCGATAACCAGACCGGCCAACTGCGTGTTCTGGGCGGCAGCGGTAATACCGACTTCCAGATTGGCGGGCTGTTTGACAACCGCAATGGCACCCTGGAAAGCGCCAACACCAACCTGAGCCTGGCGGCAGGAAGCTTTCTCAATGATGGCGGCAGCTTGCTGCATGTGGGCGACGGCACGTTCGACATCTCTACCGCCAACGTCACGGGCGCCGGCGGCTCGATCGTCACTCGCGGCGGCCTGACGCTTAACGCCGACAGCTGGAGCAACAGCAACGTCATCCAGGCCGCGCGCCTGAACGTCAACGTCAATAACTTCACCCAGACCGCCAGTGGCCAGCTGTTGGCGTCCACCAGCCTCGTCGGTAGCGGCGGCAATTGGACCAACGATGGCCTGATCGCCAGTGACGGTGCGCTGAACCTGAACCTCGGTGGCACATACGCAGGCAATGGCCGGCTCAGTAGCCTTGGGACACTCGGGCTGAGTGCCGGGCAAGTGAGCTTGAACGCCCCTTCGAGCATCGCCGGCGGCGGAGACACTACGGTGTCAGTCGGCGGCCAGCTGAACAACGTCGGTCGCCTGACCTCGGCGACCAACCTGATCGTCAACGCCGGGGGCATCAACAACCAGGGCACGCTGGGCAGCGGTCAAGGGCTGACCGTGACCACTGGCGCGCTGGTCAACGACCACGGCCTGATCTTCAGCGGCGCCGACATGAGCCTGCGCCTCGACACACTGAACAACAGCTACGCCGATATCTACAGCCTGGGCAACCTGAGCATCGACCGCGACGGGCAGGGCGGTCTGGCAACCAGCGTGATCAACAGCTCGTCGAGCATCCAGAGCGATGGCAACCTGAGCTTGGCCGCCAGCACGCTTCAGAACGTGCGTGCCGTGCTGACCACCAGTGCCGGTGGCATTTACACCGCCTCCATCACGGAGTATCCGTGCATAGAAAGCCCGAACTATGCGGGTGACTGCAGCGGCAAGCAAAACCACCTGTGGCAGATCGACCAACGCGAAAAACTCGAGGTGACCGCTGCCAGCGCCGGTTCCAGCATCACCGCTGGGAAAAACCTCAATATCGCAGGCGGTGATGTACTCAATGCCAGCAGCACCATCGGTGCTGCCGGCAACCTCAACATTACCGCCAACAACCTGACCAACAGCGGCGTTGAAACCGGCGAAACCGAAACCTGGCGGCTGTTCGTGTCCGAGCGCACCCGCAATGCCGGTATGTGGTACGACGCTGCGGCGGCGTTCAACAACCGCTATGCCATTGGCGGCGCGGGCTACAACCCCAAAGACCTGAGCGGCCTGGTTGGCGCCATGTCCTCGTTTATCGGCATGACCGAGCAAGAGCGCACGGTGTTGCGCCGGGTCACCAAGATCAGCACGGGTGACCAGACCTACGCTGCCGTGATTCAGGCGGCAGGCGCGGTGAACATAAAGGCCCAGGACGGTATCGACAACCGTGTGGCGCGGCCCGGTTTCACCTATGTAGGTGCGGGTGCGAAAACCACCACCGGCAGTGCCGGCGCCAGCGGCGCGGGGGCGTTTTCGACGCGAGTTACAGTCAATCAACAGCTGCCACCGAACCTCGCCCAGCAGCAGGTGAATCCACTGACCTTACCGGGTTTCGCACTGCCCACCGGGCAGAACGGTTTGTTCCGCCTGAGTGGTCAAGGCAGCAGTACTCCAGTGGCCAGCGGCCCGCAAAGCTGGACCATGGGCAGCGCCAGCGTCAGCCCGACCCAGCGTCAGCAAGTGCTGCCCAGCGTCCAGCCCCCGAACATTCAACTGGGCAACGACGCTCAGGCTGCGGCCAGCGGCGTAGATTTGACTGCGGCAGGTCATCAGGCGTCAAACGTCAACGTGGGAGCCAGCGCGATTAACGTCAGCCCACCGGCTGCCAGCGCTGAGGGTTCTGCACTGCCAGGCCGGTCCACGGCATTTACCATTAATCGCGTCCAGGGCTTGCCCGCCAGCAGCGGTCAGTCCACCCCCCATAAATACCTGATCGAAACCAACCCGGTACTCACCGACCTCAAGCAGTTCATGAGCTCGGACTACCTGTTGTCCAACCTCGGTTACAACCCGGACCAAAGCGCCAAGCGCCTGGGTGACGGTTTCTACGAACAGAACTTGATTCAGCAAGCCGTAGTCGCCCGAACCGGCCAGCGCTTCATCGATGGCCAGACCTCCGACGAGGGCATGTTCAAGTACCTGATGAACAACGCCGTCGCCAGCAAACAGGAATTGAACCTGCAATTGGGCGTCTCCCTGACCTCCGAACAGGTCGCGGCACTGACCCACGACATTGTCTGGATGGAAAACGCCGAGGTGAACGGCGAGCAAGTGCTGGTGCCGGTGCTGTACCTGGCCAACGCCAACAATCGCCTGGCCGCCAACGGCGCCCTTATCCAAGGCAGCGACGTAACCCTGATCGCTGGTAAGGACCTGAGCAACGCCGGCACGTTGAAAGCTTCCAACAACCTGTCGGCGACGGCTGGCAACGACCTGGTGAACAGCGGTCTGGTCGAAGCGGGCAATCGTCTCGACCTGCTGGCCGGCAACAACCTGATCAACAAGGCAGGCGGTGTCATCGCCGGCCGCGACGTCTCACTGACGGCCGGCCGCGACGTGATCAACGAACGCACGGTTACCACCCACGAAAGCGGCAGCAGCTACCGAGCCGAACGCACTGACTTCGTCGATAACGCCGCCCGCATCGAAGCCGCCAACGGCCTGAACGTCAACGCCGGGCGAGACGTCAACAACGCCGGCGGCGCGCTCAAAAGCGGCAAGGACACCACGATCAGTGCCGGACGTGACGTCAACCTTGTCTCTGCTGAACAAGTCACCAGCGGCGTGCGTGGTTTGTATACGAGTCAGGGCATTACCCAATACGGCTCGACCGTCGATGCCGGGCAGGACTTGAAAGTCAGCGCTGGCCGCGATGTCACCGCGATTGCCAGTCGGCTTGCTGCCACGCGCGATGTGAGCATGAGTGCGGTGGGTGATCTGACCCTGGCTTCGGCGGCGGATGAGCAGCATTCGTATGGTAAGACCAAGAAGGTGACGAGTCAGGAGGATCACACCCAGCAAGTCGCGACCAGTGTTTCGGCGGGTGGCAATGTGGTGCTGGCAGCTGGCAAGGACTTGGGGTTGATAGCCAGCAAGGTCAGTGCAGGGAATGAGGCCTACCTGAGTGCGGGCGCCAACCTGACGTTGCAAGCGGCGGCCAATGAAGACTACAGCTTCTACAGTAAGGTCAAGAAAAGCTCGTCGGGTAAAAAGAGTCGACTGGATGAGATCGCCAGTACCACCAATATGGCCAGCTCGGTCACCAGTGGGATGAACAGCACGCTGGTTGCGGGTAATGATCTCATCGTCAAGGGCAGTGAGGTCGCCGCCGACAAGGGCGCAGCCAAGCTAGTCGCCGGTCATGATGTGCAGATTGTTGCGGTCACCGATTCCAATAGTGCTCGGCATGAAAGCAGCAAGAGCAAAAGCAGCTGGGGTGGGTTGAAGTCGAGCAAGGTTCAGGATGCGGTTTCTGAGACGCAGACCATGGCAAGGGGCAGCATTATCTCGGGTAACACCGTGGATGTGGCGGCTCTGCATGATGTCACGGTGAGAGGCTCCGGACTGGTCAGTACCCAGGACCTGAAGGTGCAGGCCGGTCGTGACCTGGTGATTGATGCGGCGCAAAACACGTTCACTCACAGTGAAATGCACAAGCAGAAAAATCGAGACCTGACCGGTGTGCTGACGGCCAACAACCTGGGCATTGATGACATCACCGGCAATCAGCATCTGTCCATCAGCAGCCAGAACCATACCGGTCAGTCCGCTCAGACCACATTGACCGGCAGCACCGTCGGTTCGAGCCAGGGCAATGTTGTGCTCACTGCAGGGCGTGAGCTGAGCGTAATCGCCAGCGATCTGGTCAGTACCAAAAACATGAACCTGACGGGGGCCAACGTCAACATTGCCGCTGGCATGGAAAGCGCCAGCCAGAGCAGTACCGACAAGTCCAGCAGCCTGGCAGTGGGCCGAGTGGTTGGCGGCGCTGTCGTGGATACCTTCAACTCCATCCGTGGCGCCATCAAGGCGGCGAACAACGCCGATGACCCCAAACTCAAGGCTGTGAAGCTGGCGCAGGCCGCGCTGGCTGCTTACAACCTGAACGGTATGAGTGATTCGGTTTCCGAGGGCATCAAGGACTACGCCAACAACAAAGGCGGTTCCAGCAATGGCTCATTAATAAAAATCGGTACTGAAACAGCGCTGACCCACAGTAAAAGTACTAGCGAATATGAAAGCCAGACGGCCAAGCAGAGCTCGCTCAACGTAGGCCAGGCCCTTGCTATCGAAGCCACGGGAAAGGCACTGGGCACGGTAGGTGATATCCATGTCATCGGCAGTAGCCTGAAGGCGGCCGAGACTGCACTGATCGCCAAGAACGACATCATTCTGGAAAGTGCGCAGAACACCGCTGACTGGGCAAACAAGAACTCCAACAACAGAACGGCCATAGGCGCCAGCTTCAATATTGGTCAGCAGAATGGTTTTACCATCGACCTGGGTGCCCAGATCGCCAAGGGCATGGGTAACGGTAGTTCGGTCACTCAGGTCAATACCACGCTGGATAGCGGTGCACTGACGTTGCACAGTGGCAAAGACACCACCCTTGATGGCGCGCAGGTGCGAGCCAACAAGATTGATGCGTTGGTTGAGGGCCACCTGAACATCACCTCGCGCCAGGACTCCGAAACCGAGAAGACCAAGCAGGGCAGTGCGGGTGTGGGCGCCAGTATCTGCATTCCGCCGATCTGTTATGGCGCTCCGGTGACGGCATCGGCCAGCCTTTCCGCCGGCAACATGAAAAGTAACTACCAGGCTGTTACGGACCAGAGCGGTCTGTTTGCGGGCAATGGTGGTTACAACATTGTTGTCGGCGCCAACACCACGCTTAAAGGGGCAGTGATTGCCAGTGATGCGACGGCCGACAAAAACCTGCTCAGCACCGACCGATTGATAACCAGCGACATCAAGAACAAGAGCGACATCGAGAGTTCGTCTGCCAGCGTCAGCGGTTCCGCCAGTTATGGAGGGGCGGGTGGATCGGCGGCTTCCTTGGGCGGCCTGTTCGGCATGTCGCTCAATGAGTCGGACAGTAGCAAGACCCGAAGTGCGGTCAGCGAAGGCACGATCATTGTACGTAACGCCGAAGGAGCTAACGACCTGGTTGGCTTGAACCGTGACACCGCCAATGCCAACGAAAAACTGGATCGCCCTGACAAAAAGGCGATTGAAGAGCGCATGGAGCTGATTCGTAGCTCTGTGGAGTTGGTCAATGGCATCTCGGATGCAATTGCCACGGCCAAGATGAAGGCCGCCAAGGATCCGAACAGTGATGAGTCGAAGGCGGCACGTCAGCAGCTACTGGAGAAGGGCACCGCCAATCCGACTCCCGATCAGATCGATCAACAGGTCAGTCAGAACTATGGCGTCGGTAGCAGCTTCAAGAAAGCGTCTCAGGCGGTCAGCGCTGTTGTCCAGGGAATCCTGGGTGGGAACATTGGTGGTGCGTTGGCTGGCGCCGCTGCGCCCTATGTGGCTGAAAGAATCAAGAAGGCTACCGGGGACGACGACGTCGCGAACCTGATGGCACATGCGGTGTGGGGAGCGGTACTAGCCAAAGCTCAAGGTAACTCGGCGTTGGCGGGCGCTGCGGGAGCAGGTATTGGTGAATACATCGCCAAACAGTTGTATCCGAATAAACCTGTTGATCAATTAACCGAGTCGGAAAAGCAGACGATATCGGCTCTATCAACATTGGCTGGAGGACTGGCGGGTGGGCTGGCCGCTGGAGGCTTGAACAACGCGATTGCCGCTGCAGGGACCGCTAAAAACGCGGTCGAGAACAACCATCTGAACCCGATCGAAGACGCCTCCCTGGAGATAATGCGAAAGGAGTACAACTCGTCGTGCGTGGGAGTTTCGTCAGATGAATGCACAAAACTGAAGGCTGATATTGAGGCTTTGTTCAAGAAGGCCCAAAGCATACTTAAAGACGAAACCATCAGCTTGGCAAGTGATGCGACCTGGGACTCCAAGCTGGATCACAAACCTGGCGACATCGTCATGTGCAAGACGTCCTATACCTCGTTCTGTGTAGTTACAGATCAATTTGTGAAAACCGCTGACGGTAACGAGTGGTATCTGAAGCCGGCGACCGTCGAACAGGCATTGGAAGGACGAGCGAATCAGGAGAAAATGGCGAGCGACCTGAAAGCGTCGCTTAAGCAGTTTGCTGATGATTCTTTCAGTGAAGGCTGCGGTGGGATGGGCCTAATTGGCATTGGATGCCAGCTTTCGATGGCATTTGGTGTCACTAACCCGGTTACAGAGGCCAAAGCGACTACTGGAGAGAGAATTGGTTGGTTTGCGCAAGCGCTTCTGAATATAGTGGGGCTGAAGGCTGCTGTTGGTGGTGCTGCGGCGGAAGGTGCAAAAGGGACTCCTGCTTGGGATAACGCTATATCTAAAGCTGACGGAGACTTCGGGTATCTCCCGCCTGTCCGGCAAAACTATGTTAAAGATGTTTACGACTTACAAGGGGCTGTGGACAAGATGCGTGCTAGCGGTGCAAGCGCAGAAGACGTTGCAAAGTATGCATATGGCGCAAGAAACGAGCTGAAAATGAAGTACAGGGAGTATACACCTCCGGAAATGCTTGATGTCATTGATGCAAGAAACTTGGAGCGATATGGCAACAAGATTGGACCCGCATTTGATGATCTAGTTAAAAAAGGTAAAACTTTTGATCAGATAATTGAAAGTTCTACTCGGGCTGGCGGTGGAGACCTTTTTCAATGAAGAGATTTATTGATGATAACGTTTATGCTCTTGGCCGTATGAAATCTGGAAGGTTGTATGCGGAGCTGATTTCTGATGTGGGCTGGGAAGGTTTCCCTAACTATGCGGAGGAGTTCATTAAGCTGTTCTCTGGCAGTATCATTAGTAAAAATGATTCTGTTGATACTAGAGTTTGGGGCGTGATTATAAAAGGTCAGTCCCTGCGATTGGTTTACGAAGACTTTCCCGTGATGATTAGTTTGGAGTCGCAAAGTGAAGGGGGGGACCGATTTGTCGAGGAGCTAAGAGAGATTTTGATAAGCTAGGTTAGTCCTTCGGCGCAAAAGATGTAGTACCTGATCCAGGTAAGACCGCTGTATATTCTTCGACGGCTGAAGACGGCACTGTACAGTATGTTGGTATTACCGATAATCTTGAGGCGCGGTCAGCGGCACACTTATCCCAGAAAGGCATTGAAATTGATGCAATACCAGGTCTTCAGAATATATCTCGCAGTGATGCAAGGGCAGTTGAGCAAGTGTTGATCGAATACAACGACTTAGGTAAAGATGGCGGCTCATTGATCAATAAGATCAACAGTATCTCCACAGCTAATCCGATTTATGCGGAGTCTCTCGCTAGAGGTGCCGCTCTTTTGAAATCAATTGGATATCCAGGGTTTAAATAATGATCAAAATTGGAGATGTATTTGCCATCGCAACTACGAGTGGAAAAGCATATTTCCAGTTTGTGAAAAAAATCCCTCCTATGGGTTCTTTAATCCGTGTCTTGCCAGGTACGTATCATGACGAACCAGATTTGGATGTCTTGGTAGAGGAAAAAACAAATTTCTGGATTTTTTTTCCTGCCTCGGCAGCTCTGAAGCAAGGAATTATCCAAAAAGCTAATAGTTGTACTGTTCCAACGCACTCTAAGGAGACCCCAACTTTCCGTGCTGGAGTAGTGGACCCTTCAACTGGGCGTGTCGATGCTTGGTGGTTTTGGAACGGGGAGAAAGAATGGAAAGTTGGCGAAATTACAGAAGAGCAGCGGAAGTTTCCTATACGTGGAACATGGAACGACACTCTATTGGTCCAGAGAATTGAAGAGGGCTGGTTGCCGGAAAAGGATAGGCGTTAACTCTATCGGTTTTAGTCGCATGTTGGTGCAAAAGGAGGGCCAGCGAGTAATCTGAATGCGACGAGTGCTATAACAGACGCTGAGGCTGGAACCAGTGGATTGGCAAAGATAGGTTCTTTGAAGGGAGAGCCTGAGCTGCCACCAAAAAATGCAAGTCCGGACATGATTCGATCAATTGAGCGTCAAAATGAAGCTTCGAAGGGGCTTGCTCAAGCTGGATATGATGTTGAGCAGTTGGCAAATTCTGGGAAAAAAGGAGCCAACCCTGATTTGCGGATTAATGGTGAACTAGCTGATGTTTTCTCGCCAATCACCAATAGCCCAATTTCAGTGCTGAAAACAATAACCGGTAAAGTTGAGACTCAGGCTAGCAATATTGTTGTGAATTTGGCTGACTCTCCATTGACCTTTGATCAGATAGAAAGTGCACTGCGCTCGAATCCTGTCGAAGGTTTGAAAAAGCTTTATTTGATGAAGGGCGGGGAATTTAGGGTGATAGGGGCTGCGAAGTGACAATTACAATGAATCTTGAGATTGAAGTTGGAGTTTCCTTTGAAGAAATTGCTTCAGTGCTCTCAGTGATGGGGGCTGAGCACGCAATTGAAAGTGGTTATCTAACAGGTAACTTTAAATATTCAGGTGTTTATTTTGTATTTCGTTGCTTTAGTACTCCTGAGGACGTTGCTGCTGAAGGGGTTGATGTTGATTGGAAAGCAGGTATGAGTGGAGCGTTTCATTGTCCTATAAAATATTTGCTGGAGAGTTCTGAGGATATTAAGTCTTTCCTTACGAAGCTGTCGATAGAGACGGATTTTAAATTTGTTCTTTCTTTTCAGTACGAAAGCTTGTATGTGATTCGTGATGAGTTTGGTATTAGTTTTCTGAGAAACATGGTTGATTAGTTGGTGCAAAAGCAACTGGTGGCGCTGCTGGAAAGGTAGATGATCTTGCCTCTACTGGGACACCTGTTCGTCCCACACCCCAAAAATCTGAAATTGATGTCGGCGCTGATCTTGGTGCTGGAGCTCGCCCACAAGTCAGTTATAAAAATGGACAAGAAGTTCCTTACGGCACTTCGGGTAGTGTTCGTCCAGACTGGTGTGTAGGTAACGTATGCAGTTAGGCACGAAAACGCCATTTGGTACTGCGCTAGGTATATATGTCGGCGGAGTTGGCTATAAGGGCTACGGCTTTTACGAGGAGGCTAAGGGTGACGGTAAGTAAGTTCATTTCCTCGGCGATAATGGGGGCGGGTGTTTTGGTCGTCATGTTGTCCCTAGGATGCTTGTTGGCGTTGTTGCCGGTCCTGTTTATTTCCGCAGGGTTTGAGGTGGGGTTTGATGTGGTATTTGTATGGTTGGGAATGCCATTCTCGATTTTGTTTGCGTTGAGTTGGTTTTATAAGTATGCGGACTTCGCGAAATCAATCATCTTTAGACGTTAGTGTGGTGTGTCTATGAGCAAGGCTTGGGGGAAAAGGTGGGGCTGGCTATGACGGATGGACGCCTGCAAACGCATTGATACAAGCTTTGTCAATGATGGCTGGAGTTCCGCTGGTAGCCGTTGAAGCCCCGTTGTTGGACTTACCGACGTGGCTGTGGGGGGATAAATTTCCGGTGGAGCGAATTTCAACTATCAACTGATGGCGGGAAAACTTATGGATTATGTCGATTTATCCGTTGCACGGGCGTTGGAATAGCGACCCAAGACAGAAGTCTTGGGGGTTACATTGGGCACTAGCTTAAGCGGTGAGGAGTTATATTAAAAGAGAAGATGCAACATACCCACTCTGGGTAACCGCTGTCGGTGGTGTGGTGGGATTCAAAAGCGGAAAGTTGGTTGCGGGGCAATTGATACCGATAATAGGTGGGGCGGCTGAGACTGTCGGCAATACCTCCGGATCTTTTCTGCCGAAGGTGGTGAATGGACAAATTAACGCATTGGGAGGCAAGTAATGACTGGCGAAAGTCCAAGGTAAACTGTTTTTGCTTCTAATACTCTATTGTGTGGGATTATTTGTTTTTTTAGGGTTTTTAGGGGCGTTTTTCGCCGTTGTTGTACATTATTTTAAGAGTGGCAATTGGGAGGGGGAGTTGATGTTTTTGGTTTGGTTAAAGGTGCTTTAGCCTATGCCGTTCTAGTGGCGGTGAGGGTTTGGGTGCTGTATTTGCTCAAGGCGTGTAGAGGCCGTAAATCCCAGCGCGGTAAGATGGATAGAAAGGAATATTCTTAAACAGCTGTCTGGGGTGCTGGCTGGTTAATCAAAGTAACAGAAGTTTTGGAAAGGCGAAAATTATGCCAGTAAGTATTAATAAGCGAAGCCGCATAATTTATTTTTACTAAATTTAGAGTTGAGTGTCGTTTCTCAATAAGTGGAGCAACTTTATATAAGCGTATTGATGAAAGGCGATCATTGAGGACTAAACTGTCTCTGACTAAGAGTGTCGCCTTTTCCTACAATTTATTGACTTCTCCAGCTTTGACAAGCCCACCCAACCCGACTAACTTTCCTGGCGTGACGCATTCATGCGACCCACGCTATGCAGCAACCCTATCTCTGCGCCACATTTCGTCGTGGCCCCGACGCGCCTAACAGCCAGCAAATGACTGTCAATCACTCGGTCCCTGGTTCGAGTCCAGGTCGTGAAGCCAGATAGGAAAAAGCCTGCAGCGATGCAGGCTTTTTTTCGCCTTGAATTTGACGAACACCCGGCGTGCCAGCAGCCCAAAAACGCACGGAAAAATTTTTTTAGGGTGACGCTTGAAATTTTTCCGCCTGAACCTACCTAGGGATTACGCGATGCCGAATGCGGGTCGCGTATCAAATCACTTGGAGAAAACTCAGGAGATTTTGCAATGGCTACTACTCTTTCCTTGGCCCCACTGTTCCGTCATTCCGTGGGCTTTGACCGTTTCAACGACCTGTTCGAATCGGCGCTTCGCAGCGAGGCCGGTACCACCTATCCGCCACACAACGTCGAAAAGCACGGTGACGATCATTATCGGATCGTGATCGCGGCAGCAGGCTTGGTGGAGGACGACCTGGATATTCAGGTGGAGAAAGGCGTGTTGACCGTCGCCGGCGGCAAGCGGGAACACGATGAGGGCATCACTTACCTGCACCAAGGCATCGCCCAGCGCGCGTTCCGCCTGTCGTTCCGCCTGGTTGACCATATTGAAGTGCAGGGCGCACAGCTCGCCAATGGTTTGCTGAGCATCGATCTGCTCAGGATCGTGCCCGAGGAAGCCAAGCCTAAGCGCATTGCGATTGGCGGTGCTGCCAAGGCTGAGGTGAAATCCATCAGCGAGCAATAAGGCTGGAATGAATAAAGGCGCTCTTCGGAGCGCTTTTATTCGATGTGGCGAGGTCAAAATGTGGCGCTTTTGTATGAGCGGACTTGCCCCGATGCCAGTCAGTCAAGGGCGAACACTGTACCTGGGGCGAGGGACCTTGCTCCCGTTGGGACGCGAAGCGGCCCCAAAATCAGCCTATGAGTTCTAATCGGAAAATCTCAGTGCCTTTATTGGCGCTGCTTCGCAGCCCAACGCGGGGCAAGCCCGCTCGCCACAACAGGCCCGCTTACCACAGAAGCACAGCAGTCGCTTCATTCCATCTGCACATTTTGCGCTTTCTGCTGCTGCCCAGCCCGCCCCTCACGCCCCTCCCACTTGGCAATCACCAACGGCGCCAACGCATTGCCCAGCACATTCAGCGCCGTGGTCGGCATCTCCATCAAACGGTACACCCCGGCGATAAACGCGATGCCTTCCAACGGCAAACCGGCACTGGCCAGGGTGGCCGAGAGAATCACGAACATGAACCCCGGTACCCCGGCCGCACCCTTGGAGGTGAGCACCATGGTCACCACCAGCAAGGCCTGATCGCCCAGGCTCAAATCAATGCCGTACAACTGCGCGACGAACAGGGTACCGATGCCGAGGAACAGTGAAGCGCCGTCGAGGTTGAACGAGTAACCCACCGGTACCACAAAGCTCACCAGTGAAGGCGGTACGCCGTAGGTTTCGAGTTTCTTCATCAATTGCGGCATCACCGCCGCCGAGCTGGCGGTGGAGAAGGCCAGTACCAGTTCATCCTTGATATGGCGCATCAGCGCGAACAGGTTGATCCCGCAAACGCGCGCTACCAGGTTGAGCACCACCAGCACAAAGAACGCGATGGCCACATAGCTGACCATGATCAGCTTGGCCAGCGGCAGCAACGAGCTGAAGCCGAAGTTGGCCACCGTCACGGCGATCATGCCGAACACGCCGATGGGCGAGTAGGCCATGATCATCGAGGTGACCTTGAACATCGCGTCGCTGACGCCACGCAACAGCGCGATGACCGGGTCTTTGCGCTCGGCGGGCAAGCGCGCCACGCCCAGGCCGAACATCACCGCAAAAAACAGCACCGACAACAGGCTGCCCTGGGCCATGGCGTTGACCACGTTGTCGGGGATGATGCCGACGATGATCTGCCCCAGGCTATGACCGGCGCCGTTGCTGGTGGGCAGGGTGATATTCGCCGCGTGCAGGCTGGACAGTTCAGTGCCAGCGCCGGGCTTGAGCAGGTTGCCCATGACCAGGCCGATGATGATCGCCAGGGTGGTGATGCAGAAAAAATAGCTCAGGGATTTGACCCCGATACGGCCCAGGGATTTGCCGTCACCGTGCCCGGCAATGCCCACCACCATGCAGGAAAACACGATGGGCACCACGATCATTTTCATCAGCTTGATAAAGATATCGCCCGCCGGTTGCAGGACATTGTCCACCAGCCACGGCCGGGATTCGGGAAAGCGGTGCAGCAGGGCACCAATGGCGATACCGGCGAGCAAGCCGATCATGATTTGCCAGACCAGCGCGATGCGGGGCGTGTGCATGGGAGTGCCTCATTTGAGATCAATGATTTTTAAGTTGTTGTTCTAGGCAGTCAAAAGGCGGCCGTCCGCTGGTCGCCGGGTGTTACGGGTGGCCGTCAGCGCAGGTCGTTGCATGCGTCTTTGAGGCGACGGCACCCTTCTTCGATCACGTCCAGCGAGCTTGCGAACGACAGGCGCACATACGGCGACATGCCGTAGGCCGCGCCGCTGACGGTGGCCAGGCCGTAGTCGCGCAATAGGTAGTCCACCAGTTGGGTGTCGCTGTCGAGGCGATCGCCTTGGGGGGTGAGCTTGCCCATCAGGCCGCTGACGTTGGCGAATACATAAAACGCGCCATCCGGTGGTGTAATGCTCAATTCGGGGATGCCCTCAAGCAGCGCCAGAATGCGCGCGCGGCGTTGCTGGTATTCCTCGCGCATGCCGGCGATAGGTGCTTGATCACCCGCAAACGCGGCCACCGCTGCCGCCTGGCTCAACGAGCTGGGGCAGGTGGTGGTCTGTGACAGCAACTTGGCGATGGCCGCGATCAACCAGGCCGGCCCCGCACCAAAGCCCAGGCGCCAACCGGTCATCGCATAGCCCTTGGACGCGCCGTTGACGATCAGCGTGCGTGGCTTGAGATCGGGCGCCAGGCGTGTCAACGGCACATGCCGGGCGTCGCCGTAGACGAAGTGTTCGTAGATCTCATCGGCCATGACCAGCACATGGGGATGACGACGCAAAACCTGCGCCAGGGCCAGCAGCTCGGCTTCGCTGTACACCGCGCCGCTGGGGTTGTTCGGGCTGTTGAGGATCATCCATTTGGTGTGTGGGGTGATCGCCTGTTCGAGCGCGGCGGGCGACAGCTTGAAACCCAGGCTTTCATCGCCCGGGATGATCACCGGTGTGGCATCGTTGAGCCGTGCGATGTCCGGGTATGAGACCCAATACGGCGTGTGCACGATGACTTCATCGCCGCGATTCAAGGTGGCGGCCAACGCGTGATAAATGATGTGCTTGCCGCCGCAACCGGCGACGACTTCGTCCAGGCCATACACCACATCATTATCTCGCTGCAGTTTCAGGCAGATGGCCTGGCGCAGGGCAAGGGTGCCGGTGGTGGCGGTGTAATGGGTATCACCGCTGTGCATCGCCAAGCTGGCGGCCTCAAGAATATGCGCCGGGGTGTCGAAGTCCGGCTCGCCCACGGTGAAGTTAACGATGTCGCGGCCCTGGGCGCGCAACTCGGTGACCAGGGCGTTGGCGGCAATGCTGGGGGAGGGCGCAATGCCCAGGATACGGTCCGACAAAAATGCAGTGCTCATCTCGGACTCCTTCATACCAGGCCGGCATTGTTGAGGGCCTTGTCGATCCAGCTCTGGCGCACTGCACCGCTGGCAATTTCTGCTTTGACCGCTTCTTCGTGCTCGGCATGTTGCGCGGCGCGGCGCAGTACTTCGGCGGCGTCGGCCTGGGAGAACGCGACCAGGCCGTCTTCATCACCCACCAGCAGGTCGCCGGGGTTGATCACCATGCCGCCGATAGACACCGGCACGTTCACTTCGCCGGGGCCGGTCTTGTACGGGCCGGTGTGCACCACGGCGCGGGCGTAGCACGGGGTGTCCTCGAAGCTGGCGACATCGCGAATCGCGCCGTCAATCACAAACCCCACGCAACCACGCTGCTGGGCGTAGAGCTTGACCAGTTCACCGATCACCGCGTTATTGGTGTCGCCCTGGCCGTCCACCACCAGCACATGGCCCGGTTGCAGCATGCTCATGGCCTTGTAGATCAGCAGGTTGTCGCCGGGACGGGTCTTGACCGTGATCGCCGTGCCCACCAGCTTGCCGCTGCGGTTGTAGCGCGTCAGGCCACGGGCGCCGATATGACGGCCGAGGTTGTCGCTGATATGCGGCGTGACGACTTGGCCAAACGCCTCGACCAGTTCGGCCGGGGCCATGGGCGCGTTGGGAAGGATGCGTGAACCGGGCAAGGACATGGCAAATCTCCAGAATTGTTAGATAGCGATGGGCTATGGCTGGATCTTAGGAGTGATGATCGAAGAGTTTTAGCGATATTTTATGATGTGATAGCATCGCTTTTTCTCATGAATTGGCCGCGATGATCACCTTCAAGCAAATCGATGCGCTGTACTGGATTGCCGAACTCGGCAGCTTTGAAGCGGCGGCGAACAAGCTGAACATGTCTCAGTCGGCCATCTCCAAGCGCATCCAGGAGTTGGAAGACACCTTTGACGTCGAGATTTTTGACCGCAGCAAGCGCAACGCCCGGCTGACGGAGAAGGGCGGTGAGCTGCTTGACTACGCCCGCGACCTGCTCAACAGCCGCGACCAACTGCTCGAACGGGTCAGCGCCCGCGAAGTGCTGGTGCGCCGTT
The DNA here is from genome assembly GCF_058793055.1 of Pseudomonas sp. MPR-R2A5. Classification (NCBI taxonomy): domain Bacteria; kingdom Pseudomonadati; phylum Pseudomonadota; class Gammaproteobacteria; order Pseudomonadales; family Pseudomonadaceae; genus Pseudomonas; species Pseudomonas sp. MPR-R2A5. The sequence continues at coordinate 70,621 of NZ_JBXAFK010000018.1, read as the reverse complement.
TTCGCCTCGGCGTCACCGAACTCACCGCATTGACCTGGCTGCCGGCGCTGGTGGATGCGCTGCGTCAGGCCTACCCCAAGGTGCAGATCGAGCCGTCAGTGGAACTGAGCAGCGAACTGTTTCGCAAGCTGGAAAGCGACCAACTCGACTTGGTCATCGTGCCGGACGTCTACAGCGACCCGCGCTTTCACAGCACGGCGCTGCAATGCGTAGAAAACGCCTGGATCTGCGCGCCAGGCCTGATCCCCCAGCCCGACCCTGTAAGCCTGGAAGTGCTGGCCGATTACACCGTTCTGACCCAGGGTTCGCAGTCGGGCACCGGCTTAATCTACGAGCGTTGGCTGGCCGCGCACAACGTGCAGATGCCGCGGACCCTCACCAGCCATAACCTGCTGGTGCAGGTGGGCTTGGCGTTGTCGGGGATCGGCGTGAGTTATTTGCCCAAGGCGTGTTTGTCCCATCTGATCGAGCACGGCGCATTACGCGCGCTGGTCACGCAGCCGGAGTTGCCGAGTATCCAGTACGTGGCATTGCACCGGGTGGACCGCCAATTCGGCTTGAACCAGGACGTGGCGCGGATGGCGCAGGGGTGCTGTGATTTTTCGCGGTTGTTGTTTTAGCGTAAGTGCACACACTGCGCTTTTTATTCCAAAAGGGTCCTTTGTCGAAAAACAGGGTCATGATTAATTCAAGCCTGGATGTAGTCAGTTCAACTTCATACTTGAAGGCGCATGAACCCAGCCTCTATCAGCCAAGAAGACCAAAATGCATGGCATTCACCACCCTGATACTGGATGCACCCGGCCCGCCGTTGCTATTCGAGGAAGTCGACCGATTCCTTGAGTTGGGCTTGGTCGTCACCCTGAATCTCTACTATTTCACGGATAAAAACAGTATCCGCAAGCACTACGGCGAGCGCATCCGATACACCGAGATCAATGGCCACGACAGGCAAGCTTTCATCGACGCCGTGACTGAGGCCGGGGGGTATAGCGTGTTCAAGACGCGCCTGAATATTCCCATTGAGAGCAAACTGATCCGCGCCGCTGCATCACCGACCCTGCCAACGCCACTGCGCGCCATCGCCCAGGCCGGTTCAGGCGTTAACCATATCGACCGGCAAGAGGCTGAACGGTGTGGCGTGACGATACTGAACACGCCGGCCTCCAACGCGGTAGCTGTGGCCGAATACGTGGTGGCCCAGACATTGTTTTTATCCAGGGACCTGGATCACTACAACGCCGAGACGCACAGTGGTCGCTGGTCCAAGGGCACTTTGGCGCCCAGCCTTGAGTTCTGCGAACTCACGTTAGGCGTGGTCGGCACTGGCAGCATTGCTCAAGAGGTCGCGCGCAAGGCCGGATCGCTGGGGATCCGGGTCATCGCCACCGGTTCAGAGCGCTTTACGGAGCAGGTCGCGCGCAGCCTTGGGCTTGAGCGACGAGAAACCCTCGAGCAATTGTTGGGGGAGGCCGATGTGGTCTCGATCCACGTACCGCTGACACCGCTCACCCGAGGCCTGTTCGGCCTTACCGAGTTCAGACAGATGCGCCAAGGTTCGATACTGATCAACACCGCTCGTGGTGACATTGTCGACGAAGCCCAGTTGGCAAGCTTCATGACGGCATTTCCCAGGCATATAAAAGCGGTCGCCATCGATACCTTCGCCCAGGAAAAAGACCGCTTCAACTCGCCGCTGGCTGGCATTCGCAACGCCCAACTGACACCCCATATCGCCGGCAACACGACGAAGGCAATCCGCAAGGCTTCACGGCAGATCGTCGACAAGATCCACGCGCTCAGCCTGGCTGCGAACGCACATTGACCACAGGACGCAAAGCGCTCTCTTGATGAACGCCTCAACGCCCTGAGTTGTAGCAAGCGCTTCCGGATGGGCTAGGGCTGCTGTGCAGCGGTCGCACGGATGGGCGGTGCGGTAGCGGCGGCAATGTCCCACGTCAGCAGGATGTGGCTGATGGCGGCATCGATGGTTGCGTGGGGCACGTTGTCCCGCGCCAATATCGAAATGCCCTGCAAGAAACTGTCAAACACCGCCGCCATCGACACCGCGGCAATCGTATCCGGCAGTTGCCCTGAGCTTATTCCACGTTCGACACACGCCACGATCCCTGCCCGCGTTCTCATACGGGACTGGGTCAATGCATCCGCCACCCGCGCATTCTCCGGGCTTGGTGCGCTCATCACGCCCAATGCCACCATGCACCCCTTGGGATGCCCGTCTTCACACTGCATGCGCGCGGATTGGCGCAATGCGGTCTCGATGGCTTTGCGCGGCAGCAGGCTTTCATCCCATAGGCATTCGGTCACTTGAGCGTAGGTTGCCAGATAGCGCTGCACGCACTCATCGAACAGCGCTTCCTTGGAGCCGAATGCGGCATAAAAACTCGGTGCGGAGATACCGCCGCCCAGGCCGGCCTTGAGCTGGGCGAGGGACGTGGCGTCGTAGCCATGCTGCCAGAACAGGTACATGGCTTGTTCCACGGCGTGGTCACGGTCGAAGGTACGGGGACGGCCCATTTGTGCCATTTCATAAAACTCCCTTGGCAGACCAGATAAATACTAGTCGATACATAAGTCGTTGACAACGTGCGACAGCTGCCTGCAACATTTGTATCGATCAGTATCTAAGTTGCCTCAAGGAGTTTCCCGTGACCCCCTCACTCTGCGTATCCGCGTCTTCTGAACGCCTGCCTATCGGCGCCTTGCTCGCGCTGGCCATGACCGGTTTCATCTGCATCGTCACCGAAACCCTGCCGGCCGGGCTGTTGCCGTTGATCGGCGATGGCCTGGGGATTTCCCCGTCCATGGCCGGGCAGATGGTCACCGCCTATGCGCTGGGCTCGGTGCTGGCGGTGATCCCCATGACCATAGCCACCCGTGGTTGGCGCCGCCGCAATGTGCTGCTGCTGACCATCGTCGGCTTCCTGCTGTTCAATTCCATCACGGCATTGTCGTCCCATTACGGTGTGACGCTGGTGGCGCGTTTCTTCGCCGGGGTCGCCGCGGGGTTGGCCTGGAGCCTGCTGGCCGGTTACGCCCGGCGCATGGTCGCGCCCCATCAACAGGGGAGGGCGCTGGCGCTGGCGATGGTGGGTACCCCGATTGCGCTGTCACTGGGTGTACCGCTGGGCACCTGGCTTGGCGGCCTGGTCGGCTGGCGTACCACCTTTGGCCTGATGTCGGTACTGACCCTGGTGTTGATCGCTTGGGTGCTGGTGAAAGTCCCGGACTATGCGCCACAGCCCGCGCACCAACGCCTGCCGTTGCGCAAGGTCCTCACCACGCCAGGGGTCAGGCCGGTACTGGCGGTGGTGATCAGCTGGATGCTCGCCCACAACGTTCTCTATACCTACATCGCCCCGTTCGTGGCGCGGGCAGGCTTGGCCGCGCGGGTGGACCTGGTGTTGCTGGTATTCGGCATTGCGGCATTGGTGGGGATCTGGCTGACGGCCAAGCTGGTCGAGCCGTTATTGCGCCAGACGGTGTTGGTCAGCCTGGTGGTGTTTGCCGCGATTGCGCTGGTGTTTGGCGTATTGGGCAACGTGCCTGAAGTGATCTACCTTGGCGTCGCCGTGTGGGGCCTGAGCTTCGGCGGTGCCGCCACTTTGCTGCAAACGGCTCTGGCCGACGCGGCGGGCGATGGCGCCGATGTGGCGTTGTCGCTGAACGTCGTGGCGTGGAACAGCGCCATTGCCGCCAGCGGTGTGGTGGGTGGCGTATTACTCGATCGCTGGGGCGTGGGGGCATTTCCGTGGGCGATGCTGGTGTTGATCGGCGTGGCGCTGGGGATCGCGTGGGGCGCGCGTGACCACGGCTTCAAGCCTGGGCGACGGTCCGGCGTTGCAATAGTGTCTCACTGAACCTTCGGGTGAGCGCGATAGGGGAGCGGAGCGCGACAAGATCGGTAAGCCTGCGGCACCAAACGGATTTATCAGGGTCCATACGCCCCGCGCGATCATTCGCGCTCATCCGTTTACCCTCACCTTAAGATCTAAAGCATGTACCTACGCAACATTGCAGTCGGGCTGGCAGCCCTCGTTTTAGTCTCTACCGCCGTAGACGCTCGCGGCCCGGCAAACCCCTACACGTCCACGCAGCAACGTATCTCGTTTGACGGTTGCGCCGAACTCTTCCCCGCCGCGACACCGATCAACACGGCCACGGTGCCAGCCAGCATGAGGCCAATGGCCCTCTGTTCCGACCACTTCGCGGTGCTCTATTCGCAAACCAGCAAGACCCCGCTGGTGGTGGTCGAGCGCCTGAATGCCGCCCAGTTGATCGACGCCAAAGGCGAGGAGCGCACCAACCAGTTCTACCCCGACCCACGCATTCCCAAAGGTGGGCGCGCCGAGTTGAGCGACTACCGCAGCCAGCACCCGGCGATGGACCGTGGCCACCAATCCCCAGCCGCCGACGCGCCGAATGCCCATGCCATGGCACAGTCTTTCGCGCTGTCGAACATGGTGCCGCAAGACCCTACCAACAACCGCAAGATCTGGAGCAAGGTCGAAGCGGATGTGCGCAAGTTTGCCAAGCGCGCGGGCGGCGACGTGTATGTGTTCACCGGGCCGCTGTTCGATGCGGGCTACAGCACCATCGGCGACAACAAGGTCTGGGTGCCGACGCGCCTGTTCAAGTTGGTGTACGACGCCTCAAGCAAACGCGCCTGGGCCTACGTGTTGCCCAATGCCGAAACCCGTATCCAGAAACCGATGGACTACGACACCTTCGTGAAGAGTACCGGGCTCAAATTACTCGGCAACCTGCCGGTGACGGGTTCGGTGGGGCGTACGTGATGCTGGGTTGAGCGATACGCCCAGCGTTACTTGCCTTTTTTCAACGCCTTCAAGCGCGCTGTCGCTCGCTGTACGGCGGCCATTTTCTCGGGGCGTTTCATCCGTTTCCATTTACGGATGTCGTCCTTGGTCCGCCCGCAGCTGACGCACAACTCGCCACTCAACTGGCAGGTCGAGACACACGGGTTTTCGATTTCTTTAGCCAAAATTTCACCTGGGGATACCGTCAAGGGGCGCCGCTACGCGGCACGAAATTCAACCGTGAGGTGGCTCACTTCATGGACCGGCTTGAGGCGCAGGCGAATGCTCTCGGCATCCGCTGTCGGTTGGCCGACCACGCTGACGATGGCCGCATGCACACCGGGCCCGACCTGCCAGACGTGCAGGTCGGTAATCGTTGCATCGCCGGGTTGCTCCACCCGCTCGCGGATCTCGGCGGCGACGTGTTCGTCGGTCTGGTCCAGCAACACGCCGGCGGTCACGCCCATCAGGCTCCAGGCCCAGCGCGCAATCACGATGGCGCCGACGATGCCCATCACCGGGTCCAGCCATACCCAACCCAGGTACCGACCCGCCAGCAATGCGGCGATCGCCAGCACGGAGGTCAACGCATCGGCAAGCACGTGGATGTAGGCTGACCTGAGGTTGTTATCGTGGCCGTGGTGGTGATGGTCGTGATCATGGTCATGGCCGTGGCTATGCCCATGGCCCAACAGCAACGCACTGACGATATTGACCACCAGCCCGACGATAGCAATCAGGGTCGCCGTACCAAATTGCACTTCGGTCGGCTGGAGCAGGCGCATGAACGATTCGATACCGATGCCCAGGGCGACCAGCGCCAGGATCAGCGCCGAGGCGAAGCCGCCCAGGTCACCCACTTTGCCGGTGCCAAAGCTGTAGCGAGGGCTGTTCGCATGGCGCTTGGCGTAGGCATAGGCCGCCGCCGCAATGCCCAATGCGCCCGCATGGGTGGCCATATGAAAACCGTCGGCCAGCAGGGCCATGGAACCGGTCAGGGCGCCAGCGGCAATTTCCGCCACCATCATCACCACGGTCAGTATCACCACCCACAGCGTGCGCCGGGCGTTCTCGTCGTGGGCAGCCCCCAGGAAGACATGCTCGTGTGCCTGGCTATTCGTGAGGGTCATTTGGAGTAGCGCCGAATGGCTTCAAGCAATTCTTCGACGCCCTGGTTGCGCGCCTCTGTACTCAGTGACGGGTCAGCCACATGCGCCCTGGCGTGGTCCTCGATGATCTCTTCCATCAAACCGTTGATAGCACCGCGCGTGGCGGCCACCAGGTGCAGTGTCTTGGCGCAGTCGGCGTCTGACTCCAGCGCTTTTTCCAGCGCCTGAATCTGCCCGGCGATGCGTTTGACGCGTTTGATCAGGCTGTCTTTGTTTGCGGCTAGATGACCCACGGCATACCCTCCCTACCTATAATGCGGCGGATCATTGCATACCCCACCCCCCTATACAAGAAGGCTGTTGCAACGCTACTTCGGCCGGTGCAACTGGCGCCTTAGGGTATACAGCGCCACGCCCACCGCCAGCACACCGGATAACGCGCCCACCCCCAGCGCCCAGCGCGGGCCCAGGTGGTCGGCGACCCAACCGACGATGGGCGCCCCAATCGGCGTGCCGCCCAGGGCGACGCCCACGCGCAGGGCGATCACGCGGCCGCGCATGGCGGGGTCGGTGCTCAGCTGCATCAGGCTGTTGGTGGTGTTGCTGAAGGTCATCGCACCCACGCCGATAATCACCAGCGCCACGGCAAACAACCAGTAGTTCGGGGCCAGGGCTGCCAGCGTGCAGCCCGCGCCGAACACTGCTGCACCCGTGAGCAGCGACTTGAACTGCGGGCGTTCGCGGCCGGCGGCGAGCAGGGCGCCGGCGATCGTGCCGATGGCCAGGGTCGAGCTCAGCAGGCCGTAGGCGCGGGCATCGGCATGGAACACGCTGACTGCCATGGTCGAGATGAAAATCGGGAAGTTCATGCCGAAGGTGCCGATCAGGAACAGCATCAGCAGGATCGCCTTTAAGTCCGGTCGTGCCCACACATAGCGCAGCCCTTCGGTCAGGCTGCCCTTGGAGCGCAGCGCTCGCACCTTCACCGGCTGGCCGGACACCCGCAGGAAAAACAGCGAAGCCAGCACCGCAAAAAAGCTCGTGCCATTGAGCAGGAACGCCCATCCGGTGCCTACCGATGCGATGGTCAAGCCCGCTACGGCCGGGCCGATCAGGCGCGCCATGTTGAACGAGGTGGAATTGAGCGCGATCGCATTGGACAAATCCTTCTCACCCACCAGCTCCGCGACGAAGATCTGTCGCACCGGTGCATCGAAAGCCGAGGCGCAACCGGACAAAAACGCGAACACATACACATGCCACAGTTCGACAAAACCGGTGATGGTGAACACCCCCAGCGTCAGCGCCAGCATGCCCATGACCGCCTGGGTGACGATCAGTAACTTGCGTTGGTCATAGTGGTCGGCGGCGAAGCCGGTCCAGGGCAGCAAGAGCAACTGCGGCCCGAACTGCAACGACATGACGATGCCGACGGCGGCCGCGTTATGCGGGGTGAGCTGGGTCAGTACCAGCCAGTCCTGGGCGGTGCGCTGCATCCAGGTGCCGATATTGGAGACCAGTGCACCCGCCGCCCAGATGCGGTAGTTGACGCTGCGCAGGGAGCGGAAGGTTCTGAGCAAACTCATGAATACTCCAAAGATAAGCCGCCCCTGGGTTTATACTCGCCCCCTCGCAATCGTCCAACTTCACCCGAACCGAGATCCCCATGAGCACCTCTCTTTCCCTGACCCCTGCGCGCAAACCGCTTGCGCCCCTGGTGGCGTTTATCATCCTGCTGGTGGGCGCCGTATTCCTGCAAAACACCGTCGGCGTGCGCCAGATGCTGTTGCTGGTGGTCGGCGCGGCGCTGGGCTTGACCCTCTATCACGCGGCGTTCGGCTTCACCTCGGCCTGGCGCGTATTTATCAATGATCGGCGTGGCGCCGGCCTGCGCGCGCAGATGGTGATGTTGGCGGTGGCGGTGCTGCTGTTCTTCCCGGCATTGGGGGCAGGCACGTTGTTCGGGCAACCGGTGGTCGGGCTGGTGGCGCCGGTCGGGGTGTCGGTGGTGTTTGGCGCATTTATCTTCGGCATTGGCATGCAACTGGGCGGCGGTTGTGCGTCGGGCACTCTGTTCACCGTGGGCGGCGGCAATGCGCGCATGTTGGTGACGTTGTTCTTCTTCATTTGCGGTTCGTTGATAGCTACGCACCATGTGGACTGGTGGTTTGCGCTGCCTGCGTTCCCCGCGACGTCCATCGTCAAAAGCTTCGGCGTGGTGCCGGCCTTGCTCATGAGCCTGGCGGTATTTGCGCTCATCGCGGTGGTGACTGTGCGGCTGGAAAAAGCCCGTCATGGTCAGCTTGAAGCGGGCGTGACCAGCGAACACCCAGGGCTGCGCCGCTTCCTGCGCGGGCCGTGGCCGCTGGTCTGGGGCGCGATTGGCCTGGCGCTGCTCAACTACGCAACGTTGGCCCTGGCCGGGCGGCCGTGGGGCATTACGTCGGCGTTCGCGTTGTGGGGGGCCAAGGCGGCGAGCGGGCTGGGGGTGGATGTGGCCAGTTGGGCGTTCTGGCAAATGCCTGGCAACGCCAAGGCCCTGGCCGCGCCAGTGTGGGAAGACATCACCAGCGTCATGGACATCGGCATCGTCCTCGGTGCGCTGCTGGCGGCCGGCCTGGCCGGGCGTTTCGCTCCCAGCCTGAACATCCCGGCACGCTCACTGGTAGCGGCGGTGATCGGTGGCCTGTTGCTCGGCTACGGCTCACGCCTGGCCTACGGCTGCAATATCGGCGCGTACTTCAGCGGTATCGCCTCGGGCAGCCTGCATGGCTGGGTTTGGCTGGTGGCGGCGTTTATCGGCAATAGCGTGGGTGTGCGCTTGCGGCCGTTTTTCTTTGCCGGTGAGCGGCCGCAGGTGGCGTTGAGCGGTTGCTGAGTCAACGTTCAGGGGAAATGTCTGGCGCCTGAGCGGCTTCAGCCGCCAGCTTTTCCCGCTCTGCTTTGCTGATGTATCTGTCTTTGCTTTTCGGCGCCAATTTGGCACTGGCCTTTTTCGCCTTGGCCTTGAATAGCTGCTGCAGTTTTTTCTGGCGGTTCATGTCGTCTTACCCGGTTGGTACAGGCTCGGGATGATACCAGCTTAAAAACCGCGGCCGTTCCCTGGGTCGCTTTTTCACGCCGATCTGTGCATTGAATCGCCTTTCCTTTCGCCAATAATCGGGCCCTGCAATCCCCCGAGTATTGAACGGCATAGGGAAGAAAAGATGAGCCTCCACACCCGTACCAAACGATTGACCGTGCCCCAACTGGTCGCCATGAAAGGCCGGCAGAAAATCGTCTCCCTCACGGCGTACACCAGTTCCATCGCCAAGCTGATCGACCCGCTCGTGGATTTCATCCTGGTCGGTGACTCCACGGCCATGGTCGGCTATGGCCGGGCTTCGACCTTGAGCATGCAGCTCGAAGAAATCATCGGCCACACCCGCGCCGTGGTCGACAGCACGCGGTTGGCGTGTGTCATCGCCGATATGCCATTTGGCAGTTATCAGGAATCCAACGAACAGGCCTTTCGCAATTGCGCCCAGGTACTGGCGCGTACCGGCTGCGATGCTGTGAAGCTGGAGGCCAACCAAGCGCTGGCAGGCACGGTTGAGTTCTTGGTGGCACGCGGTATTCCGGTGATGGCCCACGTGGGGCTGATGCCACAGTTCGTCAACGTGATGGGTGGGTTCAAGGCCCAGGGCCTCACGGCCCAGACCGCAGCAGTGGTCAGCAACGATGCCCGTGCCAGCCTGCAGGCGGGCGCCTTCAGCCTGTTGCTGGAAGGGGTGGCCGAAGGCGTGGCACGCCAGATCACCTTGGACTCGGCCATGCCCACCATTGGCATCGGCGCTTCGCCCGCCTGCGACGGCCAGGTACTGGTCACCGAAGACGTGCTGGGACTGGGCGGCGAGCACCTGCCGCGTTTTGTCAAACAGTATGCGGATGTCAGCGCGGTGATTCGTGATGCGTGCGAGCGGTTTGCCGAAGACGTGCGCCACGGTCGCTTCCCAGAAGCTCGGCACTGTTACGGGCTTTGACGAATTGCCTGGGCCAGCTGCCTCACAGCCTGGGCGATATCCTTGCTCCAGTCGAGGGTGTAGCTCAGGCGCAGAGACTGCTTCCAGGTACCTTGCTGGCTGAATAGTTCTCCAGGAGCGATGACGATGCGCTGGGCCAGCAGGTGCTCGAATACCCAGCGCATGTCGACCGTGCGACGGGTCTGCAACCAGAAACTCGCACCCCCACTCGGCTCGACCACTTGCCATTCGCCGAGCGCTTCCAGCAGGGCTTTCATGCGCGTCATGCGCTCCAGCAACGCCGCCCGCAGCATCACCAAGTGCTGGTCGAGACGCTTGGAGGTAAGCAGTTTGGCGATCGCCTTCTGGCGGATCGGCGAGAGGCGAAACCCGCGCTCCATAAACAGCCGCTGCAAGTGCGGCGCCTGCCCGCGACACAGTACATAACCGTAGGGCGCTTCCGAGCCGATCACCTTGTCGAAGGTTGAAAACACCACCAGTCTTTGCGGGTCGGCATAGTCGCGATAGCGCGCGGGCCGAGGTTCGAAATACAGCTCGCCGTAGGTGTCATTCTCGAACAACCAGATATCCCGCTCTGCCAGCCAGCGGCAGACCTGCTGCTTGTCTTGCGCCGGTACCACGCCACCCTGGGGTATGTTGACCGTCGATGACAGCACTGCCAGGCGAATCGGCTCCTGTTTGAGCAATTCATGGAAGGCCGGCATGTTGAAGCGCCCGTCTGCTCCGAGGGGCACTTCGATCACGCGGATATTCGCCGCCTGCAACTGGCGCAGGATCGCCCACGAACACGGCGACTCCACCAGCGCCACCGTACCTCGCAGTTCGAGGGCGCTGAGTGACACGTCCAGCACAGTGTGCAGGTCTGAACCGATATACACCTGTTCGGCCTGCCAGTAAGGGGCTGTGGAGCAGGTGTAACGCTCGGCCAACGCCGTGCGCAACTCGGGCTCGCCGAATGGCAGGTACAGCGGCGTGAGTGAGCGCGGGTACTGGCGGGCTATTTCGCGCTCTATCATCAGTAAAGGGTTTTCCAGCGACAGCAGCATCGCCGGGGCGTCGCTGCTCAGGGCCAACATGCCGGGCTGGCGCGCGTTGGCGAACACCTGGTCGAGCAGGTTGGGCGAGTGTTCAGTCGATAAAGGCGCCGGTATCCACCGGGTGAAGTAACCGGACTTGGGTTTGGCGTAGATCCGTTCTTGATCCTCAAGCAGCGAGTAAGCGTACTTGGTTGTCGACACCGACACGCCCAGGCGTTGGGCCAAATGGCGCAGGGACGGCAGTTTGCGTTCGCCTTGGGAAGGGCTGGCTTCGATCCATTCGACGAGGTAGCGGTACACCGACTGATAGGCAAAAGAGGCGTCTTTAGGTTTATCCATGATCCTTTGAGCCGCTCGACCTGCGATTACGGGAAGACTTCGGATGTGGGGCCGGTCCAGTATCACGCAAGGCGATGGAATACGGAAACTTAACGCAGATGCCCACGATCAAGCCCTATACCCTCGCCATACCGGCCACGTGACTGGCTGCCGTCAAGGCCAACGTCGCCGCGCTCCCATGCCGAAAAAACCTGCACTATCGTGCATGGGTGCGACATGCCGGCTGACAGGCACGTGGCGGCGTGGGAGCAATCGGCGTCGCGGTTGGCGCGATGGCGGGCATTTATTGCGAAGGTCTCGGGTTGCAGGGCAGGCCTAGCCAGGCTGGGCCGCCAAGCTATTGCTGACATTACGCCCCAGCACCAGCACCGTCACAAAACCGCAGCCCACCAGGGCCGTGGCCAGGCTCAACAGCACCGAGCTGCCCAGTTGGTCGACGATCCGCCCGCCAAAGAACGAGCCCAAGGCAATGATCACTTGGAACAAGGCGACGAACAGCGGCATGCCGCGTTCGACATCCTTGGGCGCCACCACAAACATCCAGATACTGGCACAGGCCGGGAAGGCGCCGAAGGCGAAGCCCCACAGCCCGATCAGCATCGCTGCGCCGGTCATCCCGGTGGCGAAGTGAGGGAACAGGGCGGTGCTGGTGCCGATCATCAGCGCGACCAGCAACAGGGTGTGACGCACGCTGCGGTTGGCGGCGAAACCGGCAAAGATATTACCGAACACCCCGGCCACGCCGAAGAGCAGCAACAGCGAGCCGATCGTCGGCCCGTCGAAGCCGGAGCTGTATTTGAAGAACGGCGCGACATAGGTGTAGGCCGCAAAGTGCGCCAAGCCGATCAACAGCACCGCGATCAACCCGACCCGAGCCTGTGGGTTGATAAACAACGCCGGCAGGTCGCTGATGCGAATGGCCTTCTCCGGGGTGAGCCGAGGCAGCAGGAACACCTGCGCCAGCAGCACCGGCACGCCCAGCAGCGCGGTGACCAGGAACGTCATGCGCCAGCCCATCAGGCCGCTGAGCCAGGTGCCGACGGGCACGCCGAGCACGGTGGCCAGGGTCACGCCCATCATGATGATCGAGGTGGCCTTCGCGACATCCACACCCTTGGGCGCCAGGCGCCCACTGAGGGCAATGGCCGTGGCCCAGAACCCGCCGATGCTGATGCCCAGCAAGACACGGCCGAACAGCAGCAGGTTGAAGTCACTGGCAAAGGCCACGACCGAGTTGGCGATGATCATGATCAACGTCAGGCCGATCAGCAGGTAGCGACGGTCCATCGCGCCAATGCTCACCGACAGAAACGGCGCGGCGAGGGCGGCCATGATGCCCGGCAGGGTCACCATCAGCCCGGCGTGGCCGGCAGTGATACCGAGGTCGGCGGCGACGTCGTTGAGTACGCCCACCGGCAGGAACTCACTGGTCACCAGGGCGAAGGCGCCCACCGCGACCGAGAGAATCGCCAGCCACTGCTGTTTGACGCTTTGTTGATTATGTTCGGGACGGCCGCTGGGGGCCTGGAGGGCGCTTGGCATGATGCTGGGTTCCAAGGGGGATGTCGCCTGAGGCCAGGCGAAGGGGAAGAATTGGGAGGCGATTATAGGAATCGGGTTTGGCCACCCCATAGGCGAGCGGTTCGATAGTAATCATCAGTGTTATCGATGCGAGGCTGTTGAGCGGGATTGCCCAGGTCCGCCCATGTAGCCTGACTGATTGGCTGGCCGCCGTCTGTCCAGGGGGGATTTGTTTAACGCTGAAACGTCTGCGCCAGAAAGTCGCTGATCAGCGCTGTCACCTGTTTTTGAATCTGCGCCCGTGGTCGTGCGCCCTCACCATCTCGACAAATCATGCCGTCGCCTGGCGAACGCTCTTCGATCAATGCGACCGCCCCCGGCTTGCAGATCGACATAAAGCTGAAATGGTTGGCGTCGCTGATCGCCACGTAGCGCGTCGAGGCGGTTGGCAGGCGCTTGGCCAGGTCGGCAGACTCCAGTTCGGCAGGCATATCCTCCGACGGTACCCCGCCTGCAATCACCAAAACCGGCACCCGTAGCGCCGCCAGGCTCGCGTCGGTCATGCCGCGTGACAGGCCCAGGTCCAATGACACTATGGCGGTGACGCGTTTATCGCTCAAGTCAGCGGCCAGTCGCGCCTTCCCGTCAGGTGTCCCGGCGGGGTTCATCTCCTGGTAGCCGATGCAACCGCCCAGCTTGGGGTGGGCGCCGCAGTCGCGGCTGAACAGGTCGGGGTCGAAACGCGCGCCGGCGATCTCCAGTACGGTCCAGCCGCCGAGGGAGTGGCCTGCCGCGGCAATCTGGTTTTTCGCCACCGCGCCAAATTGCTTCGGTTGCGCCAGGACTGCGTCGATGGCACGGCTCAGGTCGGCCGGGCGCTGCCATAACGCTGCGGCGGCCTGGGGGCTGCGGTCTTTGCTGGTAGTGCCGGGATGGTTGACCGCCGCCACGATATAACCCTGGTGCGCCAAAGCACTGGCCAGCCACACCTGTTTACCCCAATTACCGCCGTAACCATGGGAGAGCACAACCAGGGGATGTTCGCCGCTGGCCGGTGGTGCGTCGGGTACGGCGAGGGCGCCGATGAAGACGACGGAGTCGGCGATCAGCGTTGGCGTGGCGGTGGTGTTGGCGGGGTACCAGACCGCCAGTTCCAATGGGCGAGCGTGGTGGGCGTCGGGCAGGGTGGTGCTCTTGAAGCCGATGAGGGGGGCGTCAGCGAATGCGGGTGTGGCCAGGCAGGTCAGGAGCAGGGCGGCGAAGGTGGTTTTCACTGTTTTTATCGTCCTTGAAGTGAGGCGCGCATCATGACTTTAACCACTTGGTTTGAATAGTGTGCACGCGGGATTAGGACGTGGCTGACGTCATCCTACTGTTAAGTATGACGGAGCGGTCCTTAGTGTTTTTAGGAAGCGGCTGGCTTACCCGGGATAATAAATCGTGCATGTTAGGGGCGTCGTTCCTACTGCTGGCTTGTTAGCAAGCCGAGAGAGTAATTCCTGACGCTATGGTGATCACTATGAAACGCTCAACGGTGTTTTTGTTGTTGGCGTCTTGCATGAATGCAAGACGAGCCCTGCTTGCTGTGTTGGCTGTTTGCGTACTGGTTTTAGATAACGCAGCCTACGCGATAGATCGATCTATTACTAAAACCCAAACGCCGGACCCCGTTCTTGTGATATCGAATAATGCGGGTGTCGGATTAGCATTTTTTAACTTGGCTACCTCAGATTTCCCCAGTGGTACGCTACCCTATCCTAAACAATTATTAGGGGTCGACTGGAAGACGACCTACTATCCTCAGAGTATTAGCGAGTCGGTCGAGTTGTGCTACTACCGCCCCTACAGTTCTGAAAAGAACTGTGTTGCTATTAACCCGAACTCTTCCGGAACACTATCAGACTTTAATGGTGAGGCGTTCAACCATGGTTCGCGTGTCACCATCGGTCATACGGTACTAGGAGGAGTCCCTCCCTATGCTCGTCCTGCCGGCGTTGATTCAGTGACCTTTCGATATAGAGACTAGTCAGGTGCCCGCTCAGGGGGCACTTTTACTGCGGCCTTCTGTGCTGACAATTGAACATTTTGAATGTAGGCAAGTTACAGCCGCCTCTACGGGGTGAGATTTTATGATTAACCTGACTTCTTATGCTTCGATAGCTCATGGTCGCCTGACAGGCAGTCCGGTGAATGTTGTTAGCCCGCCAACGCAACACAAGACTGATGCATCCTTGGCTACAAGCAGTCGCGTTACCAACAGCACCGTATCGACGCTCGCCCATCAATTAAGCGAAGCCGCCACGCGCGCTGAAGCCCGTCGCGGTCAAAACACCCCCCACCCACTCGACTCGATTACGGGCGACACCTACCTCGCCAACAAAACGCAGCACGACGCAGAGCTTCCAAAGACCGCCACCCCAGAATTGCTGGCTCGCGCCCGTCAAGCAACCGCCTTCGTCAATGGGGTCGACAGCAACCCCTTCAAAGGCCTTGCGCGCGATCAATTGAGCTTGATCGCCCACGACGAGGGCGGCGCCTTTACCACCCATGAGCGACGTGCCGCGTTGCAGGAGATGCAAACTGTCGCTCCCCCAGTGGCGAGTAGCCCCAGGTCGGCAGGCATCAATGGCCGTGACCTGATGATCTCCCGCTTGTTCGGCCACCGTGAGCCGTCGGTTGCCCAACCTCCGGCGACCTTTGAGAACACCACTCAAAGCGCTTTTGAATTCCTCAATCGCGATGATCGTGCCTTGATCTCGGATATGTATGCTTATGCGCAGGCGGAAGGTGCGGATCTGGGCTATGTGGATCGCCTGGCTTGGTCACTTGGCCACTACCGTCATTTGAGCGATGGGCGCCAGCTCTTGAGCGGCAACAATGGCTACGATTCGGACGGGTATCGAGTGACTTACAACTTCAAGGAAGAAGATGCTGCAATTGCCTCACGTATCCTGAAAGGTTCGGCGATCAACAGCACCCGCCTCGACCCAGGCTATTTGCGGCATATCCTGAATCCGGATTACGGAGCACTCTCAAATACAGGTGGTATGCCGTTCCTTGAACAGATGGTCATCAAATTCTCTGGCGAAGGGGCTTCACTGCCCTCGCTGGGCAATGAGTTCGCCACTTTAAAAACCGTCAAGATCAACGACAATATTGTGATCACCACGAATAAGAACATAAAACTACCGCCCTCCAAGGTACTCGCCGCTAGCGTCAACGGTACCTGGAGCCTCACCGAAGAAGGCAAAGCCGCCGGCTACACGTTAGACAAGGCCACCGGCAAGTTGCAACGGGCGACTGCCGCTGCAGACAATCCAGCGCCACACGGCTCCACCTCGCCTGTCCCCGTCGACAAAGCCCCCCATCGCACCCTCCTGGAGGCCCTCGCCACCAGCCGCAATCGGGCGCCTATGGGGGTGACCGGACCCGGTTATCTGTTCACGGTGATGAGAGCTATCAACCCCTGATGCGGCGGTCGTCGCCCTATACCCTAGGCATGGGTCAACCCCGTCAACGTATCCGCAATGGTCTTGGTCCGTTGCGCCGTACCCTCCGTCGCACGGCTCGACGCCTCCAGCACATCCAGCATCTCCCGCAACGCGCCCACCCCGGTGGACTGGTCTTCAATCTGCTGGGCCACGCGCTGGATCTCACTCGACAACAGGTCAATATCCACACCGATTTCCGCTGCATTCTTACGCGTGATTTCCGCCAGCTTGCGCACCTCGTCCGCCACCACCGCAAAGCCTCGGCCCAGGTCGCCCGCGCGCGCCGCTTCTATCGCGGCGTTGAGCGCCAGCAGGTTGGTCTGCCCGGCGATCTGCTGGATCACCTGCACAATCGACTGGATACGCAAACTCGACCCCGCCAGCGTGCGCGCGCCCTGCACCGCGACATCCGCCTGGCTGGACAGGCCCTCCACCGTGGCCCCGGCCTGGGCAGACACCGTGTTCTGCTGGCCAATCGTGCCCACCAGTTCATCCATCGAGGCGTGTAACTCACCGGAGTAGTGCTTGAGCTGCGAAGCGATGTCCTCCTGCTGGCGCTCGGCCTGGGCCAACACCAGGCCCAAGTCGGCCAGGCCTTCGAAGACTGGCAGGATATTGCGGTCCAGGCCTCGGGTATTCAGGGTGTCGGTGAAATCATTGTTCTTGAACGCCGCAATCTGCTTGACCACCACATGGTTCAACCCCGCCAGCTTCTTCACCTGACGCCGCAGGAAAAATGCCTTGAACTCGCCGTAATGGGCGATGAAATTGTCCACGTACTCATCACTGAAACTCGCACCCTTGGCCACCCGAAAGAAGAAAATCGCCGTCAGCGTCTGATTCAGGTTCAAGCCCAGAATCTCCCCGAAGGTCGAAAACCCCGCCAACGGCACATCCCCAAAAATGCCGGCCATGCTGCCCAGCTCGGCGCCGTTATTCAGTCGGCGCAAAATGCAGTCATTCAAAATCCCCGCCACCGGCTGGCCGCCCTTGCCGCGCAAAAACTGCTCGTAGTCCAGGCGTGTGGCCTCACGCAATGGCGTACGCCGCACCATCACCAGCTCTTCGCCCGGCGCTACGTCGCAAAACAGCTGCACGATCTGCTGTTCATAGTCGATGCGTGCGATGGAGCGCACAAACAACTCACTGCCCACCCGAATCGCGAACGAGTAATCCGCCAGCTTCGACTCCAGTGCCTGGGGGGCGCAATTGAACGCGTCACACAGCGCCTGCACCATGCTCTTGATATTGCCGCTGCTGTCGATCACCTGGTCAATCGTGCGGTCTTCCACCGAGGCGGTCAGCACACTGAAGGTCAAATCCGCGGCCTTGAAGTTTTGGCTTTTAAACACGCCAAAGCGCACATGGGCCGCGGTCTTGAGGAACACAATCTGTGCATGGTTCTGATAACTGCGCTGGCCATCGTGGATCAGCGTTTTCTGGAAATCCGACTTACCCCCGGCCGACCCGCCTACGAACAAGCATGGAAAACGCCCGGACTCATACAGCGCCTCCATGAAAAACGATTCCGACGCCGACAACCCATCGAACACCACTGTGAGTTAGTGACAGCTTTGGCACCGAGGGGAATCTGGTGGGAAGAGGCGGGATTAATCAGGACAACACGTGACAAGCCAGACAAACCGGGGTGTTGCGGCCAGCTTCAGCTAGTGGCAAGCGACAAACTGATGCCAAATAGCTGCAAAACCAAAACAGGCCTACTTTGAGCGAAAAGCCCGCATTTAGCGGGCTTTTTGGCATCAGCTACGCAAAGACTAAATCCAGCCGCCAGCCCAGACTACACGTCCGATGATGCTTAGCTCGTCTAACCGATCCTTGGGGACCACCATACTTTTGTATTCCTTATTCTGACTGATGATTTGTATTGAACCGTCGAACTGTCGCTGCAGACGTTTGGCGTAAAGGTGCCCGTCCAGATGCACCACATAGACACCTTCGCCTTCCAGAGATTGGCGACTATGGTCAATCATTACAGTATCCCCATCAGTCAGAAGTGGCTCCATCGAGTCCCCGACAACCCGAATTGCTGAGAGCCTTGATGGAGCTAATCCATGCTTTCGGAGCGAATAGGCAGTAAAGGCAAGCATAGTTAGAACCGTTGCACCCTCGGTCCATGAGCCATGTCCAGCGCTACAACGAGCATCGTATAGAGGTACGTAAGCATATACGCCGTTCGCTGTGTCGACCGCCGAGCTTGCTTGAGGGTGCATCGGCTCCTCACCAGCGGCCAACCATCCAATACTCACATTAGCTGCGCGAGCCATCGCAACAAGGTTGTCAGTACCAGGGAGAGAGCCAGCAAGGTACTTCCTAATCAAGCTGTCGCTGATACCACAGTCTTTTGAGAACCCCAAAACCGACCGACCAGCGATGGCCTGCTTCAGGCGCTCGCTGAATTTTCCGTTTTCAAGTCCTGAAATCGAACTTGAAAGTAATTCGGGTTTATTTTTTTCAGCTTTCAAGTTTCACCAAGTCTTTGAATTCACTATACATTCCTCACGAATCGCACTACAGAGAGAGTATCGGAAGCTGAAAAAAGCTCTTTAGTGTTGATTTTCAAGCTCCAGGGTTCTATGTTTATGTCGTAAGAGACGTTAGACAACCCAAAAAAACCACCCCGTCAGGTGGTTGAAAGTGGACGCCGACATGAACAAACCCGAAATACCATCTGATCCAGGGCTTCGTTGGGAATGGATCAAATACCAGCTTCGCACCCGTGGCACGTCGCTGGCCAAGTTGGCGCGTGCCCTCAAAGTTTCTGACACGGCAGTCAAAAACGTCAAGCGCACCGCCTATCCACGTATGGAGAGAGCTATTGCTGCAGCTTTAGGCTTGAAGCCTGCCGCAATTTGGCCGGAGCGCTGGGCTAACAGTGACTCACCGCATCGTTCTCGCCCAAATCGTGCAGAGAAAAACGCCTCAAGCACAAAAGATCATAACTCAGTCTATGACCTTCGGCATCGTAAAAGCGGTACGAGGGGATAGACATGCGCAAAGTCAAAGATGACCGAACGTTAGACATTTTCGCCGTTCCTCAGCCCGTACTGTCGATACCTGGCCACGGCAATTATGCCGTCGCCGTCAGTGAGCTGGTCAGCGAGATCCTCAAGCATTCTGAGTTAGATCGTTACGAGATCGCCGCTCGCATGTCTCGATTATCTGGCGATGAGGTGAGCAAAAACATGCTTGACGCTTGGTCTAGCCCTGCCCGCATTGATCACAACCTTCCCTTATATCGAGCACCGTTACTCGAAGAGGTATGCGCCAGCCACACACTAACCAATTGGCTGGTACACCTGCGTGGGGGGCGTGTCGCCTATGGGCGCGAAGCGTTGGATACCGAGTTAGGTCGTTGGGAACGCGTAGCCGCCGACGCTACCCGCAAGGCCAGAGAGCTGAAGCGCATGCTCGGAGAGCCAAAATGAACGTTGGTCTCCCTACCTCAAGATATAAAGCACAAAAACGGCAAACGCTTCAAACAATGGAGCGTGCCAATCGTATTGCCCGGGTGCCTGACATTCAGCATTGCTCAGGTATTGCTTCTTGTGCTCGACGAGCGTCGAGCGCAGAGGGTAACAACCATGCGTAATTGGTATTCAGCTCAGGAACTTATAGGCCTGCCGGGGCTGCCTGGAACGGTTCAGGGCATCAACCACCGCGCAAGGCGTGAACGCTGGGAGTGTCAACTACGTCTCGGCCAAGGTGGAGGCCGCGAATATGCCTTTTCAATGCTTCCGAAGCTGACGCAGTCGGCCCTAATAGCCTCAGCTGTCATCAACGAAAGCCCGGAACACATCACTCAGCAACATGTAATTAATACAGGACCCGGCTTAGAAAGGCCTTCACGCTTGAACGATTCACAGTCTTCTGTGATGAGTGCCCGTCTTTCATTCGTGCGTGAAATCGAACGCATGAGCAAGGTCGTAAGCCAAAACCGCGCCATATTAACCTTGGTCGAACTGGCGAAAAGCGGCGAACTCAGCCCCTACCTGAATGACCGAGTCATCCGCGCCAACGACCGCAAGACAGAAGACCGCACGCTGTCGGAGCGCACGCTCAAACGCTGGTTGGCCGACTACCGCGCCCATGGAGAAATAGGCCTGGCCCCCGCCCGCCGTCAAAAAGACATGAGCGTTCCAACCTGGGCGGAGGAATTCCTCAAGCACTACCAGCGTCCGCAAAAGCCGAGTGTCGAGGCGGCATACGAACAGTTCAAACAGGTACACCAGGGCATCCAGTCCAGCGTTTGCCCCAGTATTCATGCCGTGCGCCGCTGGCTGAAAAAGCTCAGTCCGTCAGTCCGTGAACGTGGCCGTATGGGGCCGCACGAACTGAACGCTCTAAAAGCGTACAACCGTCGCCAAGCCGACATGCTCTGGCCTAATGACGTATGGGTGGCTGACGGTCACACCTTTGACGCGGAAGTCATGAACCCACTGACAGGGCAAATCTTCCGCCCCGAAATCACCATGGTCATTGACTGGGGGACTCGACGCATCGTCGGCTTCTCCGTCAACTTGGCCGAGTCGACTTTGGCCACATTGGATACCTTGCGCGACGGTGTAAGTCGGTGCGGCATGTACAAAGTGTTCTACGTCGACAACGGCAGCGGCTTTGACAACGCCGTTGTCTACGAAGTAAACGACCGCCTTGGCGGCACCATTACACACTCATTGCCCTACAACTCTCAGGCGCGTGGCGTGATCGAGCGGCCTCACAAAACCATCCTGGTCAGGCTCGCAAAAACCTTCGACAGCTACATCGGCGCCGACATGGATAAAGAGGCCGCCACCAAAACCCACAAACTCTCCCGCAAACAGCTTGCACTGGGCATGGCGCCAACGGTCGTGCCGGAATTTTCGGTGTTCTTTGCTGCATTGCAACAAGCGCTCGACGACTACAACCGTCGCCCACATCGTGGGTTGCCGAGGTTTCGTGACCTCCAGACCATGCGTAAGCGCCATCAAAGCCCCATGGAAGCCTGGAAAGCAGCAGAGGCTGAAGGCTGGGAGCCGTTGTTAGCGAGTGCCGACATCGTTGAAAGCCTGACCCGGCCTCAAGTTGAACGCACGGTTCACCGTTGCCAGGTGCAATGGAACAGCGGTACCTACTTTCTCAAAGACCTGGACGGTTTCCATGGGGAACAGGTCCGCGTCGCCTATGACTTCCGTGACGCTAGCCGTGTTTGGGTCCACTCCCTTGAGGGCGATCTGATCGGCGAAGCGCTGCTCGATGGCAACGCTAGCCCGGCCATGCCGAAAACTATGCTGGAAAAAGCCAGCGACAAACGCGAGCGCGGCCAACTGAGCCGTCTGGTTAAAAAAGCCAAAACCATTACCGGGCAAGACGTCGAAATGCGCGTTATCCCCGGCCATTCAAACCAGTACGACCTGTCACCTGAGCAACTCGCCGAGGCCCAGCGATTTGCCCAACTGTCGGCACCGCAGGCGCCGACCTTCGAACTACCAGGCGACCCCATCGCCCGCTACCGATTCTGGCAGCAACTCGACGCTCGCCTCACCAGCGGCGAATCACTGACGCCCGAAGAAAGCCAGTGGCATTCACGTTACCCGCAACACTCGGACTTCACGTCGATTCAGCAGATGTTTGCTTTCGCCGACCAAGCCCGCGCTTAACCCGAAACCTCCAGGAGTCGAATTATGAGTGTTAATAAGATCGTACCTTTGACCAACGTCGGACTCTTATCCGCTGCTATTTCCCGCACCCATAATCGCCCCCAAGGGTTACCTGGGCTTGTGGTCATGTACGGCGCAAGCGGCCTGGGCAAAAGCGTTGGTGCCGCTTTCGCTGCAAACCAGCATCGTGCGTATTACGTAGAATGCCGCGACACCTGGAGTAAGAAGGCTTTTCTTCAAGCTATCTTGCGCGAAATGGGCATCGTACCGGGTACCACTTTATCGGTGATGGTTGACCAGGTCTCTGAGCAATTATCCCGGAGCGGTCGCCCGCTGTTGATTGACGACGTGCAATACCTGCTCGAGAAGGCAGTTGCCAACGTTCTGACCGACATCTACAACGCCAGCGAAGGCACCATCGTTCTGATCGGTGAAGAGCGCGTGCCCGCCAGCCTGGCCAAGTTGGAGCGCCTGCACAACCGAGTGTTGGAATGGGTACCCGCGCAGCGCGCCACCCTCGACGATCTACGTGCTTTGGCCCAGGCCAGCTATCCGAAGCTGCGTTTTTCCGACGATTTGCTAGAGGATCTGCGAGTTAAGGTCAGCGGATGCCTGCGCCGTGTTGCTGTCAACCTCTACAAGGTCTACAGCGAAACTCAAGCGCAGGCCATCGACAGCATTGATCTTGCCGGATGGGGCACACGCGGCTGGTTTACCGGCGAAGCGCCGTCGCGGAGGGCCTGAGGGATGCCAAGGATCAGAGCCGATTTGGTGATGGTGGGCGGTAAGTCCCCTCGCCAATACATTTGGGAAGCTATCCGCGCTGTCAACGCCGGACCTAAAGCACTGACTATCTACACTGTTGCGCGCAAATCTAACCAAGACGATCAGGCCGTACGTGCCTATTTCCGAGATATGGAAAAGGCCGGGATTGTCAGCAAAATCCGCAACATCGACCGCCGCGATTCCGAATGGACGCTACTCAAAGACGAAGGCGTCGAAGCTCCACGGGTCAACCATCACGGCAAGCGTTCGACCCACGCAGGTGGTGTAGAAAACATCTGGCGAGCGTTGCGCATCCTTGGCGAGTTCACCGCAGCGGAGGCCGCAGTCGCTGCCAGCGTTAACGGCGTATCCATAAGCGAATTTGGCGCTCAGGTTTATTTGTCGGGCCTGGCAAAGGCTGGCTACGTGACTCGAACAGGCGGAACACCAGGCGTTAAAACGCGCTTTTGTCTGGTGCGGTCGCGGTATACCGGCCCCAAACATCCCATCTACCAGCGTGACTTCGACCAGGTCTACGACCCGAACCTAGATCAGGTGGTGTGGCGTAAGGCTGACCAGGTGGTGACCGAATGAACCAAGTCAATCTCACCGCCTGGGGCCAGGACGCGCCGTTGTTCGTGCGCCTACTTGCCGCCGAAGTTGCCGCCACCAACAAGACCAAGGCCAGTCAGCGCATCGGCATGAGCCGTACAGCTGTCAGCCTGGTTCTATCCAACCGCTATTCATCACCCAGTACTGCTGGCGTTGAGCGGCGGGTAATGGAAACCCTGGGCCGCATTGAATGTGTCGCCCTCGATGACAGCGTCACCAGCGATCAGTGCCAAATCTATCGCGAAAAACCGGCACCGACACACAACCCACAGGCCATGCAGCGCTGGCGTGCCTGCCAGCATTGCCCGATCAACCCCGATTGCTGCAACCAGGAGAATGCCCATGCTCGCCTCCACTAGTTGTACTCCATTGAAAGTCTTGACCCCGCGCCTGGCCGACCGCCTGCGGGTGTTCAATCAGTGCGCACGGACGTTGCAACAGATGGGCGTTCGCCTGCTACGCATTGAGCCTATGGAGAACAGCCTGACTATCGAACCTGCTGCCGGATTCAAGATTGTCGGCACTCAACCAGTCACCGGCTACCAACGGCACCCCAGCGCCGGTAGCACCCGTTACGTCGTGCAGTTCCAGGGCGTGACCCTGGAATGGCGCGAGCCCATCAGCGCCACCCGCCCAGAAGACTGGGCCCACAGCACCGTCCATTGAGGAACTGACAATGACCCAACAACAAACCATTCCCGAAGGCTACCGGGTTGACGCGCAAAAACGCCTGATCCCCGAAGCGATGATCAAGCCTATCGACTTGGAACGGGACGCCCTGGTACTCGCCTTGGTTGAGCAAGCCCGGAGCGCCAACTCGGTACTGGCAAAGTTTAAGGCTGCGGCGTTTGGCGATATTGAGGCGTTCGTGGAACTCAGTGCCGAGCAGTACGGGGCCCAGATCGGCGGCAAGAAGGGCAATGTCAGCCTGATCAGCTTTGACGGTCGTTACAAGATCATGCGTGCAGTCCAGGAAAGCATCGCCTTCGACGAGCGCTTACAGGCTGCAAGAGCGTTGATCGACGAATGCCTACGCGACTGGACCGCCGGGGCACGTCCCGAGGTAGTCACGCTGGTAAATGACGCCTTTCGTACTGACCAGAAAGGTGACATCCGCACAGCTCGCGTGTTGGCGCTACGTCGCCTCGAAATCACCGACGAACGCTGGCAGCGGGCGATGCAGGCTATTGGCGACGCGTGCCAGGTCATTGGTTCCAAGTCCTACATCCGCGTGTACCAGCGTGTCGGTGATACCGACCAATACGAAGCGATCAGCCTTGATATTGCGGGAGTTTAAAATGAAAAAGACCGTCACCGCTTATTGCTTCATTTCCGGCCACATCGATTTTGGGGGCTATGTCCCAGAAGGGGCATTTGGCTTGGCCGAGGGTGAGGACAAGACTGTCCGCCAGATCCTAGCGACCAATGCTGACTGGGAAAAGAAAACAATGTTTGTTCCTGGTGTACGCAACGCCCACGGGCAACGTGAGGGCATTACCGCCATCGCGCAGTTCATACAGCTCTTAGGCGAAAACAATCAATCCGGCTTTCGTGCGCTGGGGGTCTGATCATGGAGCGCTATCACGATACCCGGAGCGATCCGCTGCCGATCCACTCGGCGCAACACGAGATCGAGCGCGCCAACCTTGAACGCCTGACAGCGGAGTTCGTGGTGCGTGGCGGCAAGATTCAAGAAGTCGGCCACAAGATGAGCAGCGCCCCGGCGACCTTCACCATCAACCCGGAGCGCTCCCCGGTCTATGCCCATCTATTTGCACCGACCGCCCCTGCGGTAAGCCCGGAGGTCGTCGTACCTAAAGAGCCCGAAGCCCCGCCAGTCGATGCCGACAAGCATGCGGGACTGATTATGGCTGATGCAGCCATGGGTAACTCCCCCAGGTGGATAGCCCGTAAGCACCACATGAGCGAGAAGTACGTGCGCCAAATTGCCCGCGATTACCACATCACATTTCACAAGCAACGCTGAGGAGACACCCATGGCTGAGTACACCATCACAATCAAAGATGACGATGACTTTGGCATCGCCGTAAATCTCTCTGGCCCGTCAGGCTTAGAAGGCCCAGCGGCACGCCTTGCTCTTGGGTTAGTAACCCTTGCACCGAGGCTCATTCGCGGAGCGCCTTGTGACTGCGAAAAATGCCGTGCCGCCCGTGAGCTTTCGGATGACAAACCTACGATTCACTGATGCGAAACCACCCGGCTTGCCGGGTTGGTCTGCCGGACGTGGTGGTCCGGTACTGATGAGCAGCCGAGGAAAATATGGATCACAGCAAAGCCTTGGAAAAAATCAAGAAACTCCTGCGTCTGGCAGCGAGCGACAACCCGCACGAAGCTGCAGCAGCCATGCGGCAAGCTCGTGCCTTGATGGAAAAGTACCGCTTTGAGGAGTCAGACATACAGCTCTCCGAGGTGTACGAGTGTGCAGCCCGTAGCGGCTCGAAGATCAAACCAACGCAATGGGAAGCCAACCTGGCCAGCGCGGTCACTAAGGCTTATGCCTGCAAAGTGCTGTTCATGGCGGGCATCGGTGAATGGCGCTTTATCGGTGAACTGGCAGAGCTGGCCAGCTACACCATGACGCTGTTAATGCGCCAGGTGCGCCAGTCCCGACGCGACTTTATCAACACTCAGTTGAAGCGATGCAAGGCCGCGACCAAGACCAAGCGCGCTGATGTGTTCTGCGGAGCCTGGGTATGGGGTGTTCGCCAGCAGGTTATGGCCTTTGCCGGTAACGATGAACCATCACCAGCCGCAGTGGAGTACATGCTCAAACATCACCCCGAAACTGTGCAGTCCAGCGGACGAGACCGCAATGCCAGCAAGGGCAACGGCGTACGTTCGTTAACCGATGCGATGCACGGCATCCTCGCAGCAGGTGATGTGCGTCTGAACCATGGGGTCACCGGACAAGAACAGCTTGCACTCAACTAGCGCTCAGCGAGCGCCCTGTTAGTGAAGGGGGACACAATGAACACACGAAACACCCAGCTCAGCAAAATTCATATCGCTAAAAAAGACCTCGGCCTGGACGACGAAACCTACCGTGCGTTGCTGGACCGGATTAGTGGTGTTCAATCGGCGAAAGACTTGAAGCCTTTGCAGATCGGGGCCGTGCTGGCTGAGCTGCAGCGGCTTGGATGGAAGCCCAAACGCGCCAGCAAGGCTGGTCGTAAGGCACCCGTTACGCCAGTTGATCGCCAGAAACTGATGAGTAAGGTTGGCGCTTTTCTGGCTGAGGCCAAACGTACCTGGGCCTATGCGGACGGCATGGCATTACGCATGTTCAAGGTAGAGCGTGTCGATTGGCTGGATTCAGAGCAACTTAGAAAACTGGTTGCTGCCCTAACATACGATGCCAAACGGCACGGGAGACCGACGCAATGACTGACCAACTGTTCCCGGATGACTCCGATAAGCTCGACCCGAACAAAGTACTGGCTCACATGCAAGATCCAACAGTCCTGAACCGCTGGGAAGGGACGCTGAGAGAGATGGTAGAAATCGCCGAAGCCAAGCTAAACGGGGAGATGAAAGAAGGTGCTACGGCTGCTGAACTGGCACGGCACGTAGTGTTTGCGATCTGCGATGCCCTGGGCGGCTCCGTAATTTACCTGCCTCGGGGCGACTCGTTGAAGCGGGGAATGCGGGACGCCGCGATCTTTCATGACTGGAAAGAAAAAGGACTCCAACCGTTAGAATTAGCCAGGAAGTATCGGCTCGTGAATCAAACCATATATGACATCATCGCCAAGCAGCGAGCTTTGCATCGCAGACGCGAACCTGACCTCTTCGGATTCGACGACGAAACAGTCCACTAACGCAGGCGCAAGGACCATTTTTCGTGAAACCCTACATCCAAAGGATAATCATATGTTTAATTATTGGCTTCGCTGCTTCGGCAGACGCAACAAGTCCGCCCATTGAACACCTATTTGAACGTAACCTTGATCAGATGCTGGCTGACCTTCCTAGCTTGTATAGCCGACTTTCTGAAGTGACTCTCAATGACGGAACAAAGCAATGGAACGCCACTGTTCCTGTGGGAGGTGCAAAAGCAACTATCCAGTACGCTGGAAAGGATAAAGACAGGATCACGGGTTTATCCGTCACTCTCGTGTTTACTCCTGACGCGGGGGAGCAGGACTACGAACATGTTCAAGCTTTGCGAGAGGTGATATTTCAGGAGGCGGTTGGTGACGCTACAGCATTTAGAGAAGTAAATAACTTTTTCTCTCAGGAGATTCAACGACAACAATCAATCATTTTAGTTGGCGGGAAACCCCAGCGGGTGGTTCAGATGTTCGATTACGGTACGACAGAGCTAAGCGTAGGGCTTTCCTCTGAAGTGCCCGGCCTCTTGGCCTATTATTCAATTAGGCTGCTTTAAAATAGGCCTGCCTTTAACAGGCCGTCTTACGTATCGACGAAACGCCAGTACTTCCCTCTACGCGCGAAGCTAGCCCCGTTCCCCAAGACGGCAGGCTCGCACCATGCGCACAGATCCCGCTTCCCCAAAAGCCTTCCGGCCCAACCGGCCGCGCCAATATGCACGGCTCATCCTTGCTGCTGGGGATGACCTTGCTCGTGATGTCCTCCTTAGCAAAGTCCCCGCCGACTGGCTGGAATTGGTGCAGGCGCATGTTTCCCAGGGTGAAGCGCATATCCAGCAGCACGTGCTCGAGCAAGAGAAACTTCGCCCTTCTGTAACTCTCGCTGGTCCAGCCATCGCCGACTACCGCGAACCTGCGCATATCCCTGGCAATGCTGTTATCGCCGCACGGCACCTGAATGCTTTGCGTGCATCCCTCAATTCCTCACGAGCGAACCCATGACTCCTTATTTCTTGAAGCGGCGTCCCCGTGCGCCACGTATGACCGACTGGACCATCATCACACTGATTCTGTTGATCGGTTTGGCATTGGTGGCTCCGACAAAACTTCCGGTAGTCCTCTATAAGGCTGGCCTGGTAACCCTGGGCGGTGTTCTCGGCTACTGGATTGACCGGGCGTTGTTCCCCTATGCCCGTCCGAACAGAGTAATGCGCACCGCACAACCGCTGGCCGGTATCCGCCGCGCATTGGTCGTGCTGGCCTGCGTCCTCGGCCTGACCTTGGGGCTCTGAATATGCGCAGAGTTCTTCTATATATAGGCGCTGGATGCCTGGCCACGATTGTCGGGCTTGCCTTATCCACTTTTGCGCGTGCCGAAATCCCTGCCGAGGCAGAGCATTACCGCCGTGATTTGACGCGTATCGCCCAGGCCGAGTGGGGCCTAGATGCTCCCGTGGCCACGTTTGCCGCGCAGATCCACCAGGAAAGCCGCTGGAAGTTCGACGCGAAATCGCCTGTCGGTGCGCAAGGCTTGGGCCAGGTGATGCCCTCGACCGCCACTTGGCTAGCCAAGTTATTCCCCAAAGCTCTCGCCAAGGTTGAACCGTATAACCCGGTTTGGTCTATGCAAGCACTGGTCAGTTATGACCGCTGGCTGGCGGATCGGGTCCAGGCACGTACGCCCTGTGATCAGGGCGCCATGATGCTTTCTGCATACAACGGCGGTCTGGGCTGGGTGATTAAAGACCGCAAGTTGGCATCGGCTAAGGGCGCCGATCCGCTGACTTGGTTCAATTCTGTCGAGCGGTTCAACAACGGCCGCTCGGCCGCTGCCTTCAAGGAGAACCGTCAATACCCCCGTCTGATCCTGTTGCGGTGGGAACGGCTGTATGAAGACGCAGGCTGGGGAAAAGGTATCTGCCTATGAAAAGCCTGTTCCTGAAATCCCTGCCGATCCTGGCCATTCTTTTCGTCCTTGGCATGGCAATTAAAGTGCTCGATGACTTTGGCCAGTCCAGATACGACGCCGGTTATGCCTTAGCAAAGTCTGAGGGAGACAGGGCACTTGCGAAGGCAGAACAAGCGCGTGCAGAGGAAAAGCAGAGCGCCGCCGAAGCGGCGACCAGTGCCGCGCAACAGGCCAATGCAGATCTTCTTAAAGAGCAGGCCAGGAATGACCAATTGGCTGTCCAGCTCTCCGACACGAAAGAAAGTCTGCGCAAAACCACCGACCGACTCAAAGGAGATATTGCCCGTGTTACCACACTCTACCGTCGCGCCCTGGATGCGAAACCTGAGCCGCTGCCTGTTGCTGTGTTCACCACTGGCTTTGTCCGCGTGTGGAACACAGCCAACGGAATTGCCGCCACTCCCCCAGTGCAAACCCCGAACAGCTCCAGCCGAACTCCTGCGCCTGCCAGCGGAACCGGAACCACTGATGACCTCGACTCAGGCCTCACCCAGGAACGACTCCTGACCAACCAGGTGCGTAACGCCGAGCTGCATGGCGTTTGCCGGGCGCAGCTCACAAGCCTGATCAATTGGACACGCAATGAAAGCAAGTGACTACGCGAGCGTACTCGAAGCTCTGCACAACGAAAGCGCTTTAGCGACTCATTTGGCACAGCAAGAAGTTTTAACAGGCCCCTCGGCCGAGTTTTGCCAAGTGGCTGATTGCGACATGCCGATCCCAGAAGAAAGGCGCCAGGCCATACCTGGTGTGCAACGTTGCGCGCTGTGCCAAACACGTCGCGAAAGGAGCAAGGCTTGATGGCGACCTTTGAAATGCCTGTGTGGCAGATGATCAGTATCGCTGTGACCATTCTCGGCGCCTTTGTCGGTGTGATGAAAATGCTCCTGGTGCAAATGGAGCGGCGCCTAGATCAACGGTTTGCCGTGGTCGACAAGGACAGTGAACGGCTGCGTCAGGTTGAGATCGGGCTAGAACGCCTGCGCGGAGAAATGCCTTTGAACTACGTCCGCCGCGAGGATTGGGTACGCAACCAATCCATTATCGAAGCCAAGCTCGACGGCCTGGCACTCAAGTTAGAAAACGTACAGCTCAAAGGACTACGTTGATGAACATCGATCCAGCCAAGGTGCGCCGGGAATCCCTGCGTTGGTACATCATTCTCACCCTCAACACGTCTCGGCCCGTTGATCCCCATGAAGCTGTGGTGCTGTCGACTATCCAGGGCATTTTCCCCGACGCCACCAGCTTGGAGCTACGGCGCGAACTGGACTATCTGGCCGACCGCCAGTTGGTCACGCTGAACAAGCAGCCAATCGGCGTATGGATTTGCGGCCTGACCCACTACGGCGTCGACATTGCCGAGTACACCATTCCCTGTAATCCAGGTATCGCACGACCAGAAAAATACTGGAGCTGACGCCATGCCCCCGCGCAGCAAAGTCGCCAGCCTGCCCAAGGCGGTAAAAAACTGGCTCGATAAGGCGTTGGCTGAAAACAATTTCAGCGACTACGAAGCCCTGGCCAACGAGCTGTCGAACCAGGGTTTTTCGATCAGCAAGTCGGCACTGCATCGTTACGGTCAGGACTTCGAGTCCAAGCTTTCCGCTTTGAAGATGGCCAGCGAGCAGGCCCGCGCTGTGGTGGCCGCTGCCCCAGATGAAGAAGGTGCCGTCAATGAAGCGTTGATGCGTCTGGTCCAGGAACACCTGTTCAAGCTGTTGATGAGTGATGGCGATCAAATGGACTTGCCCAAGGTGGCCAAGGCCGTCGCGGAACTGGGCAAGGCCTCGGTGGTGCAGAAGAAATGGCAGGCCGAGTGGCGGGAGAAGGTCGAAATAGCGGCGGCTCGCGTTGACAAAATCGCTAAGAAAGGCGGCATGACTCAGTCGACGGCTGATGAGATCCGGCGCGAAATCCTTGGGATGGCCTCATGAACAGTCAACGTATTGTCTGCCAGTTCAGTTGCGGCGCAGCGTCTGCAGTGGCCACGAAACTAGCGTTGACCCAGTACAGCGCCACTCACAACGTGCAAATTATTAACGCCTTTTTGGCCAATGAGCACGAAGATAATCGGCGGTTTCTGGAGGATTGTCAGGTATGGTTCGGCCAAGAAATCATCCAATTAAGGGATGAGAAATATAGCGCCGACATCATCCAGGTGTTTCGCCGCGAGCGATTCATGAAGGGCCGCAGCGGCGCTCCCTGCACCAAACTACTCAAACGGCGACTTCTCGATGCCTGGAAGCATCCCGGCGATGTCATGGTGTTTGGCTACACCGTAGAAGAGGCGGATCGGTTGGAGGACTTCCGCGACCGAAACCCTGATCGCCCCGTCCTCGCGCCACTGATTGACGCTGGGTTGAGCAAAGAAGACTGCAAGGCAATGATCCTCAGGGCTGGAATTGAGCTGCCCCTTATGTATCGCATGGGTTATGACAACGCGAACTGCATCGGCTGTGTGAAGGGCGGCGAAGGCTATTTCCGTGCCATTCGCGAAGACTTTCCTGACCAATTCGAGGTGCTATGCCAGGTTCAGGAGGAGCTGGGCTCGGGCTCATACCTGCACCGCAACCGGAAAACGGGCATCCGTTACTCGCTGCGCGATCTCCCACCAGGTGAGCCCCGTCGAAACGAGACTCTACCGGCCTGCTCGTTTTTTTGCGAAATGGCTGAGGCTGACATCAGCGGTGGCGAGCAATGAGCGTCCCTCTTATTCTGGACAGCACTGCCACCCTGGTTGCCCCAGCGGTGCTTCTCGACTACCAAAAAGAGTGGATCGGCATCCGTGCCCCACTCAAGGTCGGTGAGAAATCTCGGCGTATTGGTCTCACCTGGGCCGAGGCGGCAGATAACGTCTTGGTCGCAGCATCCGAAAAGTCGGCGGGAGGTCAGACCGTCTACTACCTGGGTTACAACCAGGACATGACCGTGGAGTACATTCAGGCGTGCGCCATGTGGGCGCGAGCTTACAACTATGCCGCTGAACAAATCGAAGAAGGCATCTGGCCCGACAGCGATCCAGACAAGCACATCAAGACTTACACCATCGGTTTTCCCAGCGGGCACCGCATCGTCGCGCTGACCAGTCGCCCATCCAACCTGCGAGGCCGTCAGGGTGTTGTCGTGATCGACGAAGCCGCGTTCCATCAGGACTTGGCCGAATTGCTAAAAGCTGCCCTGGCGCTGTTGATCTGGGGCGGCGAAGTGCATGTAATCAGCACCCACGATGGTACGGAAAACGCCTTCAACGAACTGATCAACGATATTCGAGCAGGCAAGCGCAAGGGCAAGCTGTTCCGCTGTTCGTTTCGTGAAGCTGTGGCCGATGGCCTTTACCACCGGGTTTGCCTGCGTAAAGGCATTGAGTACAAGCCTGACGAAGAAGCGGCCTGGGTTCAGGATGTATATGACTTCTACGGCGAAGCTGCTGAGGAAGAACTTGACTGCGTTCCCTCACAGGGCGGTGGCGCCTTTCTCAGTATGGCCCTGGTCGAAAAGCGCAGTAACCGCCACGTGCCGGTGCTGCGTCTGGCGTATCCGCAGGGTTACGAAACTATTGCCGAGCACCTGCGCCTTGCCGAATCACTGGAGTGGTGCGAGGAGCATTTGCTCCCGCTGCTATCGGCGATCCCTCTGGATGTTCAGAGTTTTTATGGCATGGACTTCGCTCGCTCCGGTGACCTCTCGGTCTTCTGGCCACTGCTTAAAGAGCAGAACCTACGCAAACGCACACCCTTTGTGGTCGAGTTGCGCAATGTCCCGTTCAAGCAACAGGCCCAAATCAAGTTCTACATCATTCGTCGCTTACCCAATTTCCTCAAGGGCGCCGACGATGCCGGGGGCAACGGCTCGCAGTTGTCGGAGGAAACAGCCATTGAGTTTGGGTTCAACCGCATTGAGCGGGTGATGCTCACCGAGGGCTGGTATCGCGACAACATGCCCCCGTTCAAGGCATCCCTGGAAGACGACACCTTCTACGACATCCCGGCCGACAAAGACGTGGCCAGCGACGTGCGCGCCTTTCGCATGGTCAGGGGCGTGGCCCGCATCCCGGAAAAGCGGACCAACGAGAAAGGCGAAAAGGCCGGACCTAAACGTCACGGCGACGCTGGTATCGCTGCAGTCCTGGCCGACTACGCGTCCCGCCAGGAAGTCGAGATCATCGAATATCACCGAGTCCAACCCGCATCCCAGCATGATCGCGAGATCCAGATCGGCGCCGGTTGGCGCTCCAAAAAAGGCATTTGGTAATGGCTGAATCCAAAATCGTCGACCAATACGGTCGACCGATCCAGTACGACAAGCTCACCGAGGAGTTGGCCGCTGCCCAAACCACCGGCATACGTCAGGTTTGGCATCAGTCGGTGGCCAGCGGCCTAACGCCTGGACGGCTCGCCGCCATCCTGCAGGGCGCCGCCGAGGGCAACGCCCACGATTACTTGACCC
Source organism: Pseudomonas sp. MPR-R2A5 (assembly GCF_058793055.1). Classification (NCBI taxonomy): domain Bacteria; kingdom Pseudomonadati; phylum Pseudomonadota; class Gammaproteobacteria; order Pseudomonadales; family Pseudomonadaceae; genus Pseudomonas; species Pseudomonas sp. MPR-R2A5. The sequence continues at coordinate 36,960 of NZ_JBXAFK010000018.1, read as the reverse complement.
TTGCCGAGGAAATGGAAGAAAAAGATCTGCATTACGCCTCGGTGTTAGGTACCCGCAAACTGGCAATATCTGGCTTGGCCATTCGTGTCGAAGCCGCTAGCGACGACGCAGAGGACGTGCGCCGGGCTGACCAGCTCAAGGAAATAGTCGACTCTCCGGAGTTCGGTGAACTGCAGGCCGACCTGACCGACGCCATGGGTAAAGCCTATGCCGTCTCCGAAATCATGTGGGACCGCAGCGGCAAGACCTGGAATCCTGCGCGCTTTGAACCAAGGGACCAACGCTTCTTCCAGTTCGACCGCGACACCGGCCGGGAGCTGCGCCTGCTTGATGAGGCTGACATGGTCAACGGCGTGGCCTTGGCGCCTTACAAGTTCATTGTCCACCTGCCGCGCATCCGTTCTGGCCTTCCGATCCGGGGCGGCCTGGCACGCCTGGCAGCCGTGGGCTACATGTGCAAAGCCTGGACCTGGAAAGATTGGATGGGCTTCGCCGACATCTTCGGCATGCCCATGCGCGTTGGGCGATACGGACCAGGTGCCAGCAAGGACGATATTGCGACCCTCATGTCGGCGGTGGCCAACCTCGGCAGCGATGCTGCAGCTGTGATCCCGGACAGTATGCGTATCGACTTCACCCAAGCGGCCAATGTCGCCGGTGCCGGGGACTTTTTCAAAGGCCTGGCTGAGTGGTGGGATAAGCAGGTCAGCAAGGCGGTCGTCGGGCAGACGATGTCCACTGACGATGGCTCCAGCCAGGCCCAGGCGACAATCCACAACGAAGTACGGCTCGATCTGCTGCAGGCTGATGCCAAAGCCGAATCAAATACGCTGAACCGCTACTTTGTGCGGCCCTGGTGCGACCTGAACTTTGCACCAGGTCGAAATTATCCAAGGCTGATTATTGATGTGCCTCAGCCCGAAGATATAAAAATTCTAATCTCTGCCCTGGAGAAGCTGGTCCCGCTAGGGTTGAAGGTCGAACAGTCGGTCATTCGCGACAAGCTCAATCTCCCAGCTCCGGCTGCAGGTGCCGAGGTGCTGGGGGCACCTTCGGCTGTGCCTTCTAAGGTATTGGCTCAGGCGGCTAACAGTGAGCAGGCGCCCGCCAAGCCAAAGGTAGCGCCGGACATCGTGGATAACCAGGTGCGGACGATGGAGCGAGCGGTGGGGGTGTACATGGATGACATGGTCGAGCAGCTCAAAGAACTACTCGACACGGTCCATAGCCTGGAGGAATTTCGCGACCGGTTGATTGAAGCCTACCCGGCGATGACGACTAGCCAATTAGCCGATGCCATTGCTGATGGCCTAGCGGCTGCCAGCTTGGCTGGGCGGGATGACATTTTGAGAGGGCTTTAGGTTCTGCGTGCTTTCCCATCTGCCTTCAACTGGTTAAAGGCATTCTTATTCAGTTCAAGATTTTTAGTACCAATAATGACATTTACAGCAGATAGCTCTGCTACGGCGTGAATGCCTTCCGGGATATTTTGCATCACTCCCCTAATGTCGAGGCACTGGCATTGTTCAAAGCGGTACCAAATCGCTTTAACCATCATTTCGCTCCTTTGGCGTTGGATAGATAGCATGGCAGTATCACATGGTTCTCTCGCGTTCCAGGAACAGATCGACTACTTCCGTAGCAAGGTCGACCTGCCAACCCGCGCCTGGACGGACGTTTACGCCGCTGAGCATGACTACGCCTTTGTCGTGGCCGGTGCGGTAAAACGCGATCTGCTGACCGATCTACGCGGGGCGGTGGAAAGGTCCATCGCCAGCGGGACCACCCTGGAGCAGTTCCGCAAAGACTTTGACCAGGTCGTTGGCAAACATGGTTGGCAGTACCAGGGCGAGCGCGGTTGGCGTACCAATGTCATCTGGGAAACCAATCTGCGCCAGTCCTACAACGCTGGGCGCGAAGTCCAGATGGCAGACCCGGAATTGCGCAAGCGCCGCCCCTACGCGGTTTACCGCCATGGCGACAGCGCCCACCCACGCCCTATGCACTTGTCCTGGAATGGCATCACACTGCCGCTCGATGATCCTTGGTGGGAAACCCATACGCCGCAAAACGGCTGGGGCTGCAAGTGCAAGAAGTTCATGCTCTCGGCCAGGGACGTGGAGCGCCAGGGCCTGACGATTGGCCCGGCGCCCACCGTTGAGTGGGAGGATCGGGTTATTGGCACGAATAGCCCCAACGGCCCGCGCACTGTACGAGTACCTAAGGGGATTGATCCAGGCTTCGAATACTCACCAGGACAGTCCCGATTGGCGAACTCCGTGCCCCAGCTCCGCACCCGTGACCTTGTGCCTGCGCCGTCAGCAGTTCCGGCCCCTGGGCAAGGGTTGCCCAACCGCCAGCCGAGTGGCCCTTTACCGCAACCTCGCCCGGTACCAGCAAAGCGCCTGCTCCCTGCCAAAGTGCCTGCAGCGAATGCTGTAACCCAGTTCCTGGGCGAGTTTGGCGCCGCCGATGCGACACCTGCAGTATTCCGCGATGTGACGGGTGATGCCCTGGTCATCGGCCGGGAGATGTTCAGCGGTGCCAAAACCGGCGCAATAGCGTTGCCTCAGCAAATCAAAGCACGCGAACTCCTCTTGTTGGCCGAAGCCATCAAGACGCCCGACGAGATCTGGGCACGGCTGGAATGGCAATCCGACCAGGGCAAGGCGGTACTACGCCGCCGCTTCCTGGCGCACGTCCATGTAAAGGGTAAGGCCGAGCCTGCCGTGGCCGTGTTCGATCAGGGCGCGGACGGCTGGACCGGTGTCACCGGGTTTGTAGATGACAGTGAGCAGTACCTTGAGGCGTTGCGCCTGGGCGTTCTGCTTTATCGGCGTACCGAATAGGAGCAACACATGGCCGGTTCAATGCTTGAGGTATCCGTTGATACAACGTCGGTGGGCAAGAGCCTGGATGACCTGATCGAGCGCTTGGACGATCTGACGACGCCACTCAACGACATAGCCGAATACCTGCACCAATCCACGGATGACCGCTTTCGCCAGCAGGTCGCCCCGGACGGCTCGCCCTGGGCGCCGCTTGCGCCGTCGACCCTGGCCCGCAAGAAAGGTGGTCGCATCCTGCGTGAGAAAGGCACGCTGCAGGACACCCTGCGCCACAACGTCAGCAACAACGAACTGGCGTTTGGCACTGATCGTGTATACGGCGCTATCCACCAGTTGGGCGGCAAGATCGAGCATGCAGCCAGGTCACAGCAGGTCTACTTCCGTCAGGGGAAAGATGGATCGGTGGGCAATCGCTTTGTGAAAAAGAACAAATCCAACTTTTCCCAGTGGGCAACCCGAGGTGCAAGCTCTACGGAAATGCAGGCCCGGCCATATCTTGGCCTGTCTTCGGAGGATGAAACCGAGATCCTGGCCATCGTGGGCGATTACCTCACAGAAGGCTTTACAGGTTGATCGCCTGTAATCGTTTTTGCGGCGCGCTGAGCTGTTCGCGGTACATCCGCCGCCGATAGGGTTAGCAACAACCGTTAGACCCGCGTTAGATTGGCTCAGAATGCCAACCGCAACGCGCCCGTGAGACACGATTCCCCATTCTCTACGTATAGAATGGGCTGACGGTGTATCCCCCCAGGGGTGCAACACGGATTAAAACCTTACGCCGCGCCGAAACTCCCCGCCTTCGATAGCCCGCCGACACTGGCGGCATGAAAACTCAACTCGCCGTTAACTCCGAGATCTACAGCTCCGTCGAGCTTTCCGATGGGAAGGCGCCCGAGTGGGTCGAACTCATTCCCGCAGGCCCAACCGTTGTTGGCCGTGACGGCCGCACTTGGTTGTTCGACGACGTGGCCCATCAGTTCGTGCAAACCAACTTTTCCAGCCGGGCAATTGATTTGCCCATCGACTGGGAGCATGCCACCCAGCGCCGCGCCCCTCTTGGCCAGGAAGCACCGGCCGGTGCATGGATCAAACAGTTGGAGATACGCGACGGTGCTTTGTGGGGCCTGGCCGAATGGACGCCACGCGGCGAACTCCAGGTTGAAAACAAAGAGTACCGCTTCCTTTCCCCTGTTTTTGATTACGACGATGAGACCAAGCGCATCGTGCGCATGGTCAGCGCCGCCCTCACCAACATCCCCAACCTCGTCATGACCGCTCTCAACCAAGAGCAATTGGAGAATGTCCCTGTGAAACCCTCACCAGAGCTTTTAAAGCTGCTTGGTTTGCCTGAGACGGCGACCGCAGAACAGGTCTTTACGGCCACCACCGCCAAACTGAACGCTACTAACCAGGCACTCAACACCGAGTCGGGCAACCTGGAGCGGTTCGTGCCTCGCGCTGATTACAACGCGGTGGAGTCTCGCGCACTGAATGCCGAACAGGCACTCGCCGAGCACAAGAAAACAGAACACTCCAAGGCCGTCGACGCGGTCATTACTGCTGCCACTCAGGCCGGGAAGATCACCCCGGCGACCGTGGATTACCACCGCGCCATGTGCCAGGACGAAGCGGGCTTGACTCGTTTCAAAGACTTCGTGGATGCCGCGCCGGTTGTTGCTGACCCCACTGACCTGGGTGGCCGTAAACCCGAAAACATCAACACCGCACTCAACTCCGAAGAACAAGCCATGTGCCGCCAGCTGGGTGTTGATCCGGTCGAGTTCGCCAAAACCAAGCAGAGCGAGGTGTAACCCGTGCCGCTGACTCAAGATCGTAATACGCCGATGAAGGCCACCGAAGTGCTGGTGGTGCCCGTCGCCGCCAACGTCCGCATCTTCGCTGGCTCTCTGGTGGTCGCATCGGCCACCGGCTTTGCCGCACCTGGTTCGACTGCCCTCGGGTTGTCCTACCTGGGCCGCGCCGAGGAGTTTGTCGACAACCGAGGCGGCGCCGCTGGTGCTACTCAGGTCGAGATCCGCCATGGCAAAGCATTCCTTTGGGCCAATGACGGCACCGTCACCCAGGCACACCTGTTCAAGCCCGCTTACATCGTCGACGACGAAACCGTTGCGGCTGCTGATGCAGGCGGCACCCGATCTGCCGCTGGACGCATCGTCGGTATTGATGCCGACGGCGTATGGGTTGAGTAACTCCCTCTATATATAGGAGCGCATTGCGCATGTTAGTTAACAAAGCCTCGATTCAGATGGCCTTCGTTGCCCTGAAAACCCTGTTTAACAATGCCTTTGCGGCGGCGCCCAGCAATTGGGAAAAGATCGCCATGAAGGTGCCAAGCTCCACCGGCAGTAACATTTACGCCTGGTTGTCGGCGTTTCCAAGAATGCGCCGCTGGGTCGGCGAGAAGTTTGTTAAAAGCCTCAAAGCATTCAGCTACACCGTGGAAAACGAAGACTTCGAAGCCACTGTCGAGGTCGACCGCAACCACATTGAAGACGATCAGTTGGGCATCTACACGCCTCAGGCGCAGATGGCAGGGTTTTCAGCCAAGCAGTTGCCCGATGAAATCGTCTTTGAGCTGGTAAACGGTAGCTTTAGCAACCTGTGCTATGACGGGCAGTATTTCTTTGATACCGATCATCCTGTCGGCGCTGGCAGTGTGAGCAATAAGGGCACTGCCGTGCTCTCAATCGCCACGCAGGCAGCAGCAAAGGCCAGTTACGGTGCTGCACGTACAGCCATGCGTAAGTTCAAGGACGATGAGGGACGCCCTCTGGACGTAAACCCTAACATCCTCTTGGTTGGGCCTGGTCTGGAGGACACGGCCAAGGCGCTGCTGACTGCTGATCGCCTGGAAGACGGCAAGGTTAACCTCTACAAGGGCACCGCTGAGCTGGTTGTCTCGACTCGCATTACCTCCGACACGGCTTGGTTCCTGCTGGATGCCAGCAAGCCCGTTCGCCCCTTCATCTACCAAGAGCGTAAAGCGCCAGTCTTTGTTCAGCAGACTGATCCGGAAGCGGATGATGTCTTCAACCGCAAGAAATTCAAGTTCGGGGCAGAAGCACGGGCGGCCGGTGGTTATGGCTTCTGGCAACTGGCATTCGGTTCGACTGGCGAGGCCTAAGGGGGCGTCATGACGACTGTCATCGTTATTACGGCCAGGCGAAATGGCTTTCGTCGCTGCGGCGTCGGCCACTCCGACCAGCCGATTACCTGGCAACCGGGCGACTTCACGTCTGAGCAATGGCATGCCCTGGTCAAAGAGCCTCAGTTGATTGTCACCTGCGTGGAAGTAGATCTGGAGCCAGAGTGGGAGCCGCGCCATGCACTTACGTCGTCCACCGCGCTACCGGAAGCGTCCAACACCGCACAAAACGTTCAGTCGCAGACGCTTGAAGCAAACACTGCAACTCTGGGTGATGGAGTGCTTCTGTCCGTCGCCCCAGGTGCGGGCAATGTCGGACTTGATGCCCTCTGGGAAGATGCCCTCATGGAGGATCGGGCATATGAACTAGCCAAGGCGATAGAAGCGCCGGACGGCGAACTTGATTCTCTCTGGGAAGACGCCCTGAAAGAAGATCAGGAGCGTGAAGCGTCCAAGACACTGGCAGAGAAACCGCCCGCGAAACCTCGCAGAGCCAAGGCAGGTAAATAGTGAACCTCTCACTGCCATCCGCCAGCCAGCTACTTGTCCGCTTTGGCGCCCGCGACATCACGGAAGTGGCTGTCCCGGACACCGAGCGTGTTATCGAACCGGCGCTACTCGTGGCCGCTGCTGCTGGCGAGCCTTTGGACGAATGGCAGCCTGAGGACGTGGCCATCGCCGTTGCGACGCTGGCCAGGATCGCCGACGCCGTAACGCGGGCACGTAGTGAGGTGTCGTTTTACCTGCGGTTTCGCCCGGCCGGTGAGGATGCCCCTGAATGGGTGACTGCCGATCTGGCCGAGGTCGCCCGCTATCACCTGTACGACGATGCGGGCAAGGAAGAGTCGACCGTGCGCGTGCTCTACAAAGACGTGCTTAAGCGGCTGGAAACATTGGCCGCAGAGGACAAGGAACGTGGAGCTTCTGACGGCGGCGAGTCTCGCCTGCAGATCAGCCACCAGCCTCGTCTGATGAGCCGTACCACGTTGAGGAACTTGTAATGCTGGGCGAGCTGGAGGACTTGATTGTGGCTCGCCTGAGGGAGCTGGTTCCGAAGGTCCACCGCCTTACCGTTGACAGCTACGGCGGTGAACTGGGCGACCCGGACTTGCTAGACGGCTTACTCAAGCGCTGCCCGGCCGTGCTGCTGATGGTGCCAAGGGCCGTGTTTCGTAAGCGCAGTCAAAGCCGTTACGGCGTTCCGATCACGTTTCGCCTGGTGATCGTTACGCGTCATCCACGCGGTGAACGGGAGACCAGGCGCGGGACAACTGCCACAGACATTGGCAGCTATGCGCTTTGGGAGGCCTGCATGCACCAGCTTGTGGACTGGCAACCCTGGCCGGATCGAGCACGCATTGAGCCAACGGAGTTATCCAACCTGGTTAACGGCAAGTTTCAAAGCGATTACATGTCGGTCCTGGGGCAATCGTTTTCGATTGAGTTGGATTGGACCAAGCCAGAGCAGGACCTGCCGGACCTGGAAGGCATCGACATGGTTTACGTACAACCTGGTCAACCTGAACCGGTTGCCAGCGACATCATTAATCTGGAGGGACTGTAATGCTCGTCACCGCCGCACCCGGCCACATGGTCCCGATAGAGGGTGATCCCCGTAAACACATCGAGCCAGGCCAAGATCCCGTCGAGGTGCTGAACACCTCTTACTACCGTCGTCGCATTGCCGCAGGCGAGCTGTTACTCAGCAAGGGCCGCAGCAGTGCCAAAAAGACCACACAGGAGCCTGCCGAATGAGCATTGCCTTCGACACTATCCCAGCCTCTATCCGTAAGCCGGGCGCTTATTTTGAGTTCAACACCAGCCTGGCCGTCAGGAGCCTGCCAACCAACGCGCAAAGCATTTGTTTGATCGTGCCGCTGGGCGCTGGCGCCACCCTTGCAGCCAATGTTCCAACTCAGGTCTACAGTGCGGCCGAGGCCAAAACCTTGGCCGGGGCGGTCGCCGCCGAAATGGTGGATGCCGCCATCAAGGCCTACCGCTATGTGGCTATCTCGATAGTCGGTGTCGTCGTCCAAGGTGATGCGGAGCCCGACATTGCGCTTGCGTTGGATGCTACGGCCCTGGGTGGATTCACCATCCTAGTACCGGCGTGGTTCAGTGCAACAGCAATGACGGCTCTTAGGACTCACATCGACACCTACACAGACTCCATTGAGCAACAAAGCATTATTGGTGTTGGCGCGGTGGTTTCGACCCTGTCATCGTCGATTGCACTGGCTGCCGCACTTAATGCGGGAGCGATCAGCGTCGCACTATTGCCAGGAACCACTTCAACCGCACGCCAGGTTGCAGCGGCATACGCCGCAGTCATCGCATCCGAGGAAGACCCGGCACGGCCACTTAACACTTTAGTTTTGACTGGTATCAACGCCCCGGCGATTAATAGCCGCCTCGGCCGCACCGAGCAGGAAACCGCACTGGCTAACGGTGTAACCCCGCTGGAAGTGGCCGCTGGTGATGTCGTTCAGATTGTTCGAGCGATCAGCACTTACACGAAGTCGGCTGCAGGGGCCTATGACGAGTCGATGCTCGATCTGACCACCATGCGCACCTTTTACTACGTGCGCACCGCATGCCGGACACGTATCAGACTCCGATACCCTCGCTCGAAACTTTCCAGCAAGACCCCGCCGGCTGTTCGTGGCGAGCTGCTGGACGTTCTCAAAAAGCTGGAAGAGCTGGAGATCGTCGAAGAGGTCGACGCCAATGCCCCAGGTTTGGTAGTCGAGCGTTCAACTCAAAGCGCAAGCCGCCTCAACTCCAGCATCCCCGCCGATGTCGTCAACGGTCTGCACGTGTTCGCTGGCCGTATCGACTTGATCTTGTAAGAGGTGACATTAGATGTCTGATACCTATGTAGGGTTAATCGTAATGGAGCTGAACGGCACCGATTACGAAGTAACCAGCCTGGAGCCCACGCTCAAAACCGGTCGCACCATCGTCAAAACGATGAACCGTACCGGTAAACCGCTGGGCACGGCCAAGGGTATGGAGGAACACGATCTGCGTATCTCCGTAGCCATTCCGAAAACTGGGGAGCCCAATTGGCGTGCCCTGGTTGACGCGAAAATCACTATCTATCCGCAGGAAGGTGGTGGAAAGCGCGAGACCTGGACTGGTTGCTCCTTGGTCGAGATGGGTAGCAAGTACCAGGTCGAAGGCGAAGCCACTCGCGACCTGACTGTCAGCGCTTTGAACTACTACGAGGAGTGATGCTGTGAGTCAGATCGAAAAAAAATGGGAAGGCCTGACCATCACGAAGGCATTGGGTATCGGTGTGTTTTACGCAGGCACTTTTCATAAAGCGTTCACGCTGCGTGTAGGCATGACCGGCGACCTGATCAAGGCCCAGGAGCAGCACCCCAACGGGCCGCTTCAGTTGGTGACACTGGAGGTCTACCGTAATCAGCTCTTGTCGGTTGGTGACATTCCTATTGAGGCACTGACCACCGATCTGCTGCGCGAGTCGCTGGCCGAATCGGATCTGGCGTTGATCGCTGAAGCGGATGAAGAACTGGAAAAAAAGCTCATGCCGCCGAGCGCGGCATCGCCGACTGGCGACGCATCGAGCACGTCCTCGTCCGGCACGGATACCGATTAGAGGAAATCCGGCGCATGTCGAAAGCAGAGGTCGAGAACCGCATCGATCTGGTGATAGGTAAGCGCAAAGGCAAACGCTACGTCAGTAAGCGGTTGAAGAACAAAAGCCAAGTCGACAGCAAGTGAGGCCCAACTATGGGCCTCTCATGCATACGTAATTCTATACCTGGAGTAACTTAGATGAGTTCCGATCTGCGCGTCGCGTTACGCATCCAGGCCAACTCAGGCAATAGCCGACGTGAGGTTCAGGCACTTGAGCGTGACCTGCGCAAGGCAGGTAAAGATGGTGCCAAAGCTCTAGCTGACGACAGCAACAAAGCGTCCACTGCACTGAGCAAAACTGGCCAAGTCGGTGCGGCCAGTTACAAGATTATCCGCCAGGCCATGCGGGACACTTCCTCCCAGGGCTCAAACGTCTTTCGCCAAGGTGTAATCCAAACACAGGCTGACCTCAAACAGATGGGTCAGATCGGCCGCCAGGCCGCACGAGAAACCAAGACAGAGTTGGTGCGCACCGCGAAGGAAGGCACCGAACCACTGCGCCGTAGCGTTGAACGCACTGACGATAGCTTTCGTCGCCTTGCCCAAAACGGAGGCCGCAACCTGCGCATGCTGAAGACAGTGGCAGCGGGTGTTCGGCGAGAATTCGACCGCATCAAAGGATTGGGGTCGACTGCACAGGGCCAACTGGCTGGTTTGGGTGTGGGCGTGGGAGTGATTTCAGGTTTAACGGGTAGCGCGCAGCGTGATCGCCAGTTGATAAGAACTCAGCAGACTGCGGGAATGACCCTGGCTCAAAAAGACGAATGGAGAAACGAAGGTTGGCGTATTGCAAAGGCATACGGCGTGAGCCGCGAAGAGGTAGACACCGGCTTTAATACACTGATCGCGTCGGGCCTTAACTATGAAGCTGCCAAAGATGGCGGTGACGCTATTGGCCAAGCGGCTGCTGTTACAGGTGCGAATCCCGCAGTCCTCGGTGAAGCATTGATGACAGGTGGTTCCGCATTCGATATTGACTTAAGCAAGAAAGGCGCTGCTCTGGATTTCCTTCAAAAGATGACAGTTGCCGGTCGCTTAGGCAGCGCGGAGTTAGAAAACCTTTCCAGTCTTTTTCCAGTAATCGGTTCGAGTGCAAAGGCTGCCGGCATGTCATTGTCCCAAGCCCTTGCATTTACCGAGAGCTTGTCAAAAGTGGAAGCGCAACCGGAGAGACTGGGCACTCTGGTGCAGTCAACTTTGCGAGTGTTTGATAACAAGCAGTATCGAGACCAAGTTACTAAAACTACCGGGGTTCCGTTTTTTAACGAAGATCAGAGCACCCGTAACCCGGAGCAAGTATTCAGCGACGTAAAACGCAAGTACGAAACGATGAAAACCGATGAGAAACGAGCCCGGTTTATGGGCGTAGTTTTCAAAGGAATGGATCAGGATACTGTTCGCGGATGGCGAAGTATGCTGACAGGTGAGCGACTGGACGACTTCAAGTCTGGGTCGAAAACGCTTGATAAAGCTGGCCCTATATATAATCAGGACTTAAAGGAAAACGTCGGGAGCGCCAGCGGTACAGCCTCCAGGATGAAAGCCACTCTTGGCCAAGCGATTGACCGCATGGCCATACCCTTGAATAAGGGTTTTGCTGACTTTGGAAGTTACCTCCTGGACGATTTGAACCTGTCAGGTGAGCAGATGCTAGCGGGTGGCGCTGCTCTTGGTGTCGGCGGTTATTACGCGGGGCGTGGTGCCAAAGCTGGCGCAGGAGCCTTGCTGAACAAGTTTCTTGGTGGCCCGGAAACCATAAAAAATATCGCCGTAGGGAAGGTGTTGGAGGAAGCCACTGGCGTTACATCGGTGTTTGTAACCAACTGGCCGGGGCCCGGCTTGAATGTGGGTGGTATCGCCCCAGACCTTGGTTCAGGCAAGAAGGGACCAGGCAAAGGAGGGCTGCCAGGAAAGGGAGCGAGCATGGGCTTAGGAATGGTGATGGGCGCGGCGATGGGGACGGGGTCTAGTGATGCTCTCTCATATCTTCCATTGTTGCTATCGGGCGGTCCGCGTTTGATTTATGCGTTTTCTCAACTTAAAAACTCTACAGGTCTCAATACCGACGAAGACCGCTTGGCCATGGTTTCGCGCAATAAACTTATCGACGATGGCCAGCGCACTTACCAAACAGCGTTTTATCGCAATCGCATATCCCTCTTGGAACAGAATCCCGGCCAATCATCCAACTGGGCATCAGAGCAGGCCCGGCGCCTGGCACAGAATGAAACCGGCCTGACAGCAGCAGGTGGTTCGGTATCAGGCGCAAACAGTTGGGCGGCAGGTGTGGCCGGCCGAGCGGTGGACTCCGGCATGGCCACCATCGCAGCCGCTCAAAAGCTAAACGAACTGATGGGTAAGCCGTTAGTAATCGAGATACGGACTGACTCGAACTATATTTTCGCGGAGTTGGAGCGCCGTCTTGACGTACAGTTGAGGCGCGGCCAATGACCTGGGCGAAAGACTTACTGGACGCCTCTTATCGCGGCGTACCGTTCAATGTCATGGCAGAGGATCTGACTGGGCAACGCTCTCTTGGCCAGCACGGAGTGCCCTATGTTGACGGTGATGATGTCGAAGACCTAGGGCGCGGTCCTCGCCAGTTTGCATTACAGGCGGTGATCTTCGGCGAGAACTATTTGCTTGAACTGCAGACCCTACTTCGAGCGCTAGACACTCGTGGTAGTGCTGAGCTGATCCACCCTATTTATGGCAGTGTGGCTGTTGTTAATGCCACCTACCAGGTGAGCCATCGTGCGGAGCGACCCGACTACGCCGAAGTCGCGATGCAGTTCCTAGAGCACACGCCAGGTCAGGCTTTCTTCGCTCAACAGTTTGAATTCGTCGACGTGGCCACGCTTGAGATGGCAGATGAAGCCAGTTGGCAGGACGGCGTCCTCGATTTGTTCGGGCGACTCGACTCGTTGGTGTCTGAAATTCAGTCATGGATTGGTGGCGGCTGGACGGGGCTGATTGAAAAAGCGCTTGGCCTGCCGGGCATTACATTGCGTCTGCAGCAAATGCGCTCTCAGATCCTGGGCGTAGTGGCTGGGGTCGCATCCATGGCCAAAAGCACATCAACTGCGTTCGACCCGTTGACTGATTTGACTCGCACACCCACCGAGATCCGTGCAGCCATTCAGGGAAGTACTCCTAGCTCATCCACTGAACTGTTAGCCAGGTCAGGCATGCCATCGACGATACCTGGTGCAACTTCGCTTCCCGCCGACGTGGCTCGAATCGCATCAGCATTGCTAGTCAAGGCTCGCCAAGGTGAAGAGCCAGACGAGGACTCGGTGCCGAACTCGATGCCTACGGACCCCATTGAAGCGGTTGGTTTTGGTCTGGTTGTCTTGGTGATCACGGAGCTTGCACTGAGCTACGCAGAAGCTGTGGGCGTAGTGATTGAGGCAGAGTCTGACCAGTTGACGCTGAGTCCTGAGGAACTGGAGCGACTGGTTAACCTGGTACGCAGTTTGATCCAGGCCGCAATCCTTCTCCACCGTCGCCTGTACGACATTGAGGCCGCGCTTCCGGTCATTGAGGGTCTTCGAACGATAGCTGCATTAATCCAGATCCGAGCGCGCCAGGTAATCCTGCAGCATCCGCCGTTGATCGCTCGTACTGTCGATACCACGGTAAGCCTGCGCTTACTCGCCCATCGGTGGTACGGGGATAACTCTCGCGCTGCCGAGCTGCTGCGCCTCAATCCAACATTGCGCACGCCTTATGGGATAGCGGCCGGAACGGTTCTGAAGGCCTATGCAAACTGAAGAATCTATCCGGCTTTCCATTGGGGGCCTTACCAATGAGACTTGGGACAGTTGGTCGGTAGAGTCCGACCTGCTTACCCCGTCCGACGCATTTGAATTGGAGTTGTTCACCCGCGACACAATCCAATTGCCCAGCGTACTGGTTGAAGGCGCTAGCTGTGAACTGACCCTGGGTCGGGATCGCGTATTGACCGGTCAGATTGATGAGTTCGAGCACGACATTTCGCGCCGAGGTATCGCGATCCGAGTCACCGGCCGGGACAAAGCTGCTGTGCTGGTGGATTGCTCAACGCCGTTTGTCTCAATGCGAGAGGCCTCGCTAGCCGACATCATCAAACAGGTTGTAACGCCGCTGGGTATCACCCGTGTTGAGATTCGAGCGGCTAACGCAAAAATCAGGCGCCGCGTCCAAATCGAGCCGGGTCAAACCGCATGGGAGGCTCTCCTGCAGGTGGCCGAAGCCAACGGCTTATGGCCTTGGGTCGAGCCCGACGGCTTACTCGTCGTCGGTGGTCCTGACTATACGTCGGCTCCTGTTGGCACTCTGATCCTGCGTCTCGATGGTCAGGGCAACAACACAGAGCGCCTTTCTGTACGCCGATCTATCGCCGGTCGATTCAGCCAGGTGACTGTCCTCGGCCAGCACGGGCAATACGATAATGACGGGCTCGACACTACCCGCTCGCACCTGCGCTCTGTAGTTCAGGACGAAAGTCTGGCCCGCCGTGGGATCTTTCGCCCCAAGGTAGTGATCGACAGTTCAAGCGAAAGTCAGGACATGGCCACCACCCGTGCCCGCAAGGTTCTCGCTGACAGCAAGCTGGAGGGTTTCGAGATCCGTGCCGTGGTCAAAGGTCACCGGGCGGGCAACGGCCGAGTATGGACACCTGGCCAGCGCGTGATCGTCAGCAGCGAGCCGCATAACCTGGACGCAGTGTTTTTCTTGATGTCCAGGACGTTACGACTGACCCGACAAGGCGCAATTACAGAACTGCGACTTCGCGAAGACAAAATGTGGATTCTCGACGGTAACCCCCTGAAGAAACACAAGGGCAAGGTCAACCAAGACGCTGCTTTCATTGAAGAAATAAGGAGAGGCTGATGCGCGGCATGGGGCGAATGATGCGTGAGCAAGCCAAAAACGAGCGAGTGAACTATCGCCAGGCGTTCCGTGCTGTGGCCGCTCGCAATACACATGGCAAGCTGATCGGTGTGGAGATGCAAGGCTTGGCTGACGAGTCAGTTGCGGGTGAGCTGTTCCAGCACTACGGTTTCACTTCGGCGCCTTTACCAGGTGCGGAATACATCGCCGTTCCAGTGGGTGGAAACAGCAAACACACGGTCGTGATCGCCAGTGAAGACGCCCGGTACCGCATTACGCTGCAGGATGGTGAGGTGGCCATCTACTCCGATGAGGGCGACCACGTGCACCTCAAGCGCGGCCGCGTGATCGAGGTCGTGACAGAAACGCTCCTGGTCAAAGCCGGTACCAAGGTTCGGTTCGAAACGCCCTTGATTGAGACCACTGGCGAAGTTCAAGCAGAGGGCAACATCCAGTCTGCAGGTGAAGTCATAGACCATACCCGAAGCATGCAGGATGACCGCGAGATCTATAACGGCCACCAGCATGGCAACAGCCCAACACCCTCTCAGCAACAGTAAGTCTATCCAACGGCTCTTACGCCGCCACGAAACGCCGCTTCACACGCACGCGAGGCATTCTGCTTCCCCATGGACGCAGGCATAAACCCAACTACAGGCGATTTGACAGGCCAGCGAATTTCAACGCTGGCAAACGCCGTGTACCTGCGTCTTAGAACGCCTTTGGGCAGTTACTGGGCCGATCCGTTACTGGGCTCGCGACTTCATGAACTGCGCCGGGAAAAAGACAAAGCCCGCGTAGGTAATTTCGCCCTGCAGTATTCCCAGCAGGCGCTTAAGGGCCTGATCGATGACGGCAGGGCTACCTCTATTGATGTGACCGTCGAGCAGAAGCACGATGGTTGGTTGCGATTGTTGATCGAAGTCGAAGCCCCGGCAGGTCGTCAAACTTTTGAACATCTCGTGAGCGTGATTTGATGCCTTATACCGCTCCCTCATTCGAAACCATTCGGACTCGCGCATTGCGGGATATACGGTCGCAGTTACCGGACGCCGACATCACCAGCGACAGCGATAACTACGTGCGCGCCAGTTCGGTTTCGGCAGTGGCAGAAGGTATCCACCAGCAAAGCGCATGGACTGCCAGGCAGATCTTTCCTGATAGCGCGGACTTCGGCGAACTCAAGAAACACGCCGCCACTCGCGACGTGTATCCGAAGTCGGCGACGGTGGCAGGTAGCACTATCGCTCTCACTGGCACAGCCGGGCGCACACTCCCAGTTGCCTCTCAGGCCCGTCATAATGCTAGCGGCACCGTGGTCACTACCACGGCTACGATTACCTTTGGAGCCGATGGCACTGCCGTTGCGCCCGTAACCACAACCGAAACCGGCGCAGCGCTCAACGGCTTGGACGGTGCAGCGACGCTGACCAGCCCGCCACTAGGTGTGGACAGTGCCTGCACCCTGGCAGCGCTCAAGGGCGGTACGGACGATGAGAAACAAGAGAGCCTCTTAGCCCGTTACCTGGACGTGCTCCGCAACCCGCCGAGCGGCGGAAACATGGCCGACTACCGGCGCTGGGCGTTGTCGGTGGACGGTGTATCCACGGTGCTGGTCATTCCCAAGCGCCGTGGTGGTAACTCTATTGATGTGGTGATCACCTCGGCAGGCGGACCTTCGTCAGCGGGTATCATCGCCGCATGCCAGGCCTATATCGATAGCGTGGCTCCGGCTGGGGCTGATATTTGGGTGTTTACTCCTGCCGTGCTCAGTGTGGACTTGACGCTACGTTTGGCACCGGCAGTCGGTTACGTACTGGCGGATCTGCAAAGCCCTGTCGAGTCGGCGGCTGCTGGTGTCATCGATCCGCTCGCACCGTTGGAGACCCTTTATCGTATTCGCCTTACAGCAGCAATCAGCAGCCTAGCCGGTGTCCTGGACTTCGACCTGGTTACGCCTGCGGCCAACGTATCGGCGTCCAGTGACTCGTCGATGGTCAAGTGGATCCGTCTTGGTACCGTCACCCTGGAGCCCATGACATGAGCGATCTACTTATAGAGCAGCTCCAGGCATTACTCCCGCCTGTCTCTTATGACCCAAAGGGCGAAGTACTTCTGGCTCAGCTAACAGCTGAAAGCGTAGCCCTCGGCGACGCGCTGACGGCGTTGGAGGCAGTCGGGGCGGCGATCTTTCCGGCCTCGGCCGCAACCTATCTCTCTGACTGGGAGCGGGTGTACAACCTCACAGCTGCGACCGATGCCACCATGGATGACCGTGTACAGGCCGTTGAGGCCGCCATGGCTGACCTGGGCGGTCAGTCTATTCCTTACTTCATTCGGATGGCTTCCCTGTTAGGCGTAGAGGCCACTGTCGAGAGCTTCAGAACTCCAGTCGTTGGCCTATTGAATACAGGCGACCCGATCTACTCAGGCGACTGGCCCTTCACCTGGCGCGTGAATGCGCCGCTTTTGGCATTCACTAATGCGGCAATGGAGTCTCGGATTACCGGTCGGCGACCAGCAAATACAGACGTGGTGTTTGGCTACGGCAAAGAAGTCGTCGACGGCATCGCCGATAAAGTGGACCAACTGTTCAATGTCGTCCATTACGTGGTGCCCGCCGCCGTGATCGGCATCGAGGACCATTAGCTTGCAAAGAATTTCGAGCCAGGCCGATTTTGTCTCGGTCCTGGAGTTGTTTCGCTACGGCATCGCTGCCGGTGAAGTGGCGCCAACGTCACTAAAGGCTAGTACGCAGTTGCCCAAGGCTATGCAGCTCTTCGGGCCAATGGAGAAAGATGATGACTGATATAGCAGCGCTGGAGAGCTACGCCGGGCAGTTGTCGGAAGCGGCGCAGCGCTCGCGTGGGGCGGCGGAAAAACAGCATCAATATATTCATGGCGATGCCGCGACCGATGTTGTTACTGAGTCAGGGCCGGTGCCGACAATTGCAAAGCAAGCCCGCTTGTCTCTGGAGCAATCGGCGGGTCTAGAGCTGGAACTTGCCAGCGCAGACGATGCCACCAAAGGCGCGAATTTAATCGGCGACAAGGGGACTACTGTCAGCGCGGCCCTAGCGCTGAATCTGCGAAAACCGAGGAAAGTGTTCAGCAAGCTTTTTGCGGCTGCATCGGCTATCAGCCATCTGCGAGTGGTCATTCTTGGTGACAGTTTGGCCGGGGCCAAAATGCTTCAGCTCAACGCCTCACTGGATCGCAGGATGGGCGGGGTTAACATGAGTGGCGTCAACAGTGCTGGCACAGGCTCTGGTGACGGGCCGCCCACTGGCGGTTATGACCTTTCGCTTAGCACCGCTTCGCTCGTGACGGCGGAAACTTTTCAGTATCAATATTGGCCTACTGGGCTCGTCAGCCGTCTTAACGATGGCGCGTCAGCACTTTGGGTGCGTTCGGGATCTTCGCCAACCTTTACTGATGTGAAGGTGTATTACATCAAAGAGCCCTCAGCCGGTACGCTAAGTCTTTCCGTCGGCGGTACCGTCGTGGCAACCGTCTCCGCTGCCGCTGGTGTTACTGGTCTTGGCGTTTTGTCCTACACGCAAGCAGCCGCTACTGCTGCTGTGCTGACCACCGTATCTGGCGGGCCGGTACGTGTTGTCCTTGTGCATACCCGCAACACCACCGTGTCCGGTCTTGACCTGCATCAAACCATGAACCGAGGTGGCCTGTTGCTGGCCGATGCAACGGCCTCCGCGCAAGGGCGCGCGATTTGGCAGGCGGCCCTGACTGACATCAACGCGGACCTCATCACCTTTGAGATGGACGACGACTTCGGGGATGGGGCGGCCGCTGATGCATCGCTCAACTATCTGATAGGTATTCTTGATGCGTCCAGTCCATATGCGGACAAGCTGTTCATTGGGTCAACACCGAGAACCCTAAACGACTCGCTCAAGATGAGGTCCGGGCATTACCTGAAGGGCTTCTGCGGCAACAAAGGGGCGTCGTATCTGTACTTCGACAGCTACCACCTCCTGGGAACGCATGCCGAGATGAACACCATCTTCGGGGCTGACGATGGCGTCCACCCGGTGGCCGCAGTCCAGGCCTATGCCGCTGAGATGCTCTGGGAGTTTCTGGGGCTTAACGGATTCAACTTAGGGTTCGTTTCTCGGGCAGTCAATGACCGGGGAACCCCATCCAGGCTTGCGCGCGGTACAACCATTGGTGACCGCCCAGGCAGGGAAATTTCGATCACAGGGGACGCCTCCTCGGGGTCGGATTTTACGCTGACCATGACTCGCTCTTTTGCATTTGCCAGCTCCACCGGGGTGGTTCTTCGCAGGACATCGTCGCAACCCGGTGTGGTTTCCAACGTCGAGCCCATGGCCACTGACTTCGACACACCCGCGAACGTGCGCAAGCGCAACGTGGTCACGTCGACAGGGATTGAGATCACCCAGCTCGTAAAAACCGACAACCCAGGCGGCATGCAACATCTACGCGCGGGGCTGTACTTCAACAGCTTTACGCGCGCACAGCTATTGGCTCTCAGTGCGGCGAGCAACACCGGGGCACTGGCATTTTGCTCGGACTGCACCGGTGGTGCTCAATGGGTCTATGCGAGAGGCACCAACGCGCAGGACTGGGTCACAGTGGCCGGCAATTCCGCGATCTAAACTTCAAGAGGCGACCAGCATGGCACTTACACTGGATTTGATTTACAAAAACGTAGAGGTCAAGGGCGCTTATGTCACTGTGGCAGTGGTCACCTTGGGTGCAGATAAGGCGGAAATGAACTTCAGCGTTCAGACCTGCGCCCAGGCTAACGGCGACCCCTTGACGTATGTGTACCACACGACACGCTACGACATGGACGGTGAAAACCCATTCAAGCAGGCGTACGAGTACTTAAAAACGCTGCCTGAGTTCGAAGGCGCCGCCGACTGCTGAAACAAGTAACTGATCAATACCCGCATTTGCGCGCACGGGGCGAATCTCGGGGCCGTAGGAGTTTTGCTTGATGGATAGAATATCTGCTTTCACAGACCTAACGACGCCTGGCGGAGCCTTTCGATATGGCACTAACGTGGGCGGAGTCGCTCCCACTCCAGTCAAAGCCGAATGGCTCAACCTGGTCCAGGAAGAGCTGTGTCATTTCATCCTTGCTTATCTTCCTGCCCTAGATGCTGAGGACAACACTCAGGTGTTAAAGGCGATTCGGGCAGCGGTTGCTAGCTATGCGGTGAAGGCAACGTCATTGGCCGGGTACGGCATTATCGATGCGTACACGAAAAATCAGACTGACTTTCTACTGTCCGGGAAAGCAAACAATGCTATCACTCTCGCCGGTTATGGCATCGGCGATGCCTACACCAAGACAGCAACCGATTCACTTCTGAATTCACTGCATCAGACTATTCAGGCAGCGCTGGACGCTCTTGACTCTGCAAAACAAAACAAGAACACAGCGTTGTTGAGCACCAATGGGTGGAAGCTGGATAGCGCTACGGGGCTTTTGGAGCAGTGGGGGCAAGGCGGCGTAGGTGCCGACGGCGTGAGTGCCCCAATAGACTTTCCAACGCCATTTGCGGAGGTCTACAACTGCTTCGGCAACAAAATATCTCCTAATGCCACAGACGGTGATGGCAACTCGGCGGGTGCTTATGCGGTAAGCAATACGCAATACAGGCTGTTTAACGATACGGTGAACTATGGGGTAACGGTTCACTGGCGAGCGATTGGAAAGGCGCCAGGCTACTGAAGTGCCAAATCTCCCGCTAAATGTTAGGGGTTCTGGTAGGCCTCGCTGGTGCCAAGTGATGCGTCAAGTGGTGCCAAATCCGACGCGCGCTTACAACCACGTACGCCAAGGTATCGCGGTGATCGATCGAGGTGTGCACCTGCACCCGCTTGATATTGGCCACCAACTTGGCGATCCGCTCCTGCATCCCCAAGCGCTTGCCGCCGCTGCGAATGTCCTCACACTCCAACGGCACCATCACCACCTCGGCAGAGGCAATCACACTGTCATCAAACAGCTGCAACACCATCCGGTCCCAGCGCTCGCCGGTCGCGCAATACAGCGAATGGGCGGCGTTGCACAACTCACCGGAGGTGGTGCACAGGCTGATGGCGGTTTGCGGAAAGCGGCGCTTGAGCTTGACGGCGACCTGGTCGATGTCCAGGTGAGGGGAGATGAAACCGGTGATCAGGGTGGGTGTGATGCGCAGGGTGGCCAATGAGGACTCCAATTCATTGGCGGTGCAGGTGAGGGTGGTGGTGCCTTGACGATCGGCCCGGGCTTTTTTTAGAAGGGAAAGTGGGTTCATAGGGCTGGCTCGAACGGGTGGAGGGGCGCAGGTCATAGGCATGCGGTTAGTAGGGTTATCGGCGGGTTCGGTGAGGGCTGGAGGGGAGGACGCAAAGATGCGACGAATGAGCGCAGGGCACTCCCTCTTTGGGTTTGTCAGTCAGAAAGACAAGAAATAACCGGCTCATCATTCAGGTGATGTGAGCGGCCATTCGCGGGAAGATGGGTTAAGGGGTTGCGAGCGGTAATACTGGCGGGACTAGGAAGTTACTTACGAATTCCTACTTTCATGTATGACAGTGCTGTCCTTCGTGTTTTTAGGAAGTACTTGGCTTTCTACGGTAATTAAATCGTGCAATGGTAGGGGCGTGATGCTTACAGCTGGATTGATTTGAACCTGACATGTTAATAACTGACGCTAGGGTGATGATTATGAAAGGCACGATTGTATGGGCGCGCGGTATTACTCAAAGACGAACGTTGCTCGCTTTGTTAGCGGTTTTTGTAACGTCTACTCATGGGACTGCTTTTGCGGCAGAAAACGCTATTACTAAAACAGCAGCGCCCAACCCCGTTCTTGTTTTATCTAACTCTGACACCCAGCCAGGCGTCGGGCTTGCGAGTTTCAATGTTTTGGCTGCGGATATTCCCCAAGGTACACTCATTGACCCCAAACAGTTGTTAGAGATTCAATGGAATACAACTTATTATCCTCAGGGCATTAGAGAAGTGGTACAGCTGTGTTACTCCCGGCCGTTCAGCTCTCAAGAGGACTGTAGGGAAATCTATCCAAATTCATCCGGGACATTGTCAGACTTTAATGCTCAGGCTTTCGGGCATGGCTCACGAGTCGTGATCTACCATCGTGTATTTGGCGGTACGCCACGTTATGTAAATCCTGCCGGCACCGACTCAGTGACATTCCGATATCGATATTAATAAAACAAAAAGTACTCGCAGCCTATTTGGCTGCGGGTTGCTTTCCAGATTTGACAATAGACTTTTCATCGCACCGTTGCTGTTTTCCCAAGCCAAGGTGAATGCTCATGGTCATTATCAATCCTGCCGCATCGTCGGCTTACAACCCCGTGGCAAACAGCTCAGTCAACGCCACGCCTCGCTCTTCGGTGTCGCCAGGCGATGAAGTCAAACCCGATACCTATGGTTCAGCAACCGATAGTGGCACCTTCAGCTCAGTCTCAATCCTGGCTCAGCAATTGAGTGAAGCCGCAACGCGTGCCGAAACCCGCATCGGCCAAAACGATACCAGCCTGCTCGACTCGATTACCGGCGATCAGTACTTCGTCAACCAAGCGCAGCACGACGCGCAGGTCCCCTCTACCGATAACCCGGATCTCCTGGCACGGGCTCGACAAGCGACCGGCTTCGTCAACGGTTCTGATACCAACCCGTTCAAGGGCCTCACGCGCGATCAACTCCAGCTGATTGCCCACGACGACGGCGGGCCTTTCACCCTCAATGAGCGACGTGCCGCATGGGAAGAGCTGCGATCGATGGAGCCTCCGGCGCCGGCCAAGTCCAATTCCCACCGTGACCTCATGATTTCGCGCCTGTTTGGTAGCAACACCGAGCCACCGGTCGCCAAGCCACCGTTTACCCGCTTCAATGGCACCCTAAACCCTAACCTTTTCCTTAACCGCGAGGATCGTGCCTTGTTCGCGGATATGTATGCTTATGCGCAGGCGCAGGGAGTGGATTTGGTTTATGTCGATGCATTGGCCATGACACTCGGCACCTATCGTCATCACAGCGATGGCCGCCAGCTCTTGGGGGGCAACACCGGCTATGACGCGGAGCGGTATCGAGTGACTTTCGATTTCAAGCCGGAAGATGCTGCAATCGCCTCACGCGTCCTCAATGGTTCGGCGATCAACAGTACCCGTATCGACCAGGGTTTTTTGCGATACATCCTGCATCCAGACCATGGAGCGTTCATGAACATCGGGGGGATACCGTTCCTGGAGAAGATGGTGAACAAGTTCTCCAGCGAGGGCGATCAGCAACCGCCGCTGGGCAGCGAGTTCGCCACCTACACGCGAGTCCGGATCGAGGATCACATTGTTCGCACCACGGACAAGTCCATAAGGCTGCCGCCCTCCGAAGCACTCTCGGGTATCGTTAATGGCGTATGGGGCCTGACCGAAAAAGGCAAGGCGGCTGGCTATAGCATCGACCCGGTCACCGGCCGGATGAGCAAGCCAGCCAACGCCCCTGATGATCAAGCGTCGCCGTCCTCTACCCTGAATGCCCCTGTGGATACGGCGCTCAATCGCAATGCCTTCGACACCCTCGCAGACACCCGCGACCAGCCCAACGCACGATGGATCTGGCCCGGCCATCTGTTCAAGTTGATGAGGGGGTTCAAACCTTGAGGCTTGGGTGAAGACGGTCAAGGGCGGTCCTCTATCACCGCCGGTTGGGGGGCAATGGCGCAAGAGCGCGGCGTAGCCAGCCCCCGAGGCTTCTCAACGTCATGAGCGGACGTTAACGGCAGCGATTCGAAAGGCGCAGCTTCAGCGGGACTGAACACCGTGGACGTTCATCCGTTGGTCATAAATCAGACGGAAGGCACATAAGGTGTCTAAAGTTGTTCTGTACTGCGCAGATAAACCCTATGTCGTTTATATCCGCAACAACGTTCAAGGATCGAACTCATGACCCAGCGTCAAGCCAGCCGCATTTCCCCTACCGGTCATCCGCGTTTTCGCTGGTTTGCTTTCATCCCGGTCCTGCCCGCCGTCGTGTGGATATTGGTGCAATCAACTTCTGCGGCCAACCTGGCGGCCTGCGCGGTACTGGTGTTGATCGGCTTCGGTGCCTGTGCCTGGAGCGCGGGTTCGCAGCGTGACGCCACGCGGCGAGCCATTGCGCGTGCGCAGGCGGATCAGGCCGACGCGGACGCGGCACATAACGGCATGGCCGCGCGGGCACAGCTTGATGAAGTGTTGCTGGGCGCCATGCCGATCTGGGCCAAGCAGGTGGAAAGCTCGCGCCATCAGACCGAAGAAGCCATTGTGAGCCTGGCCAACCGTTTTACCGGCATTGCCGCACGGTTGCAGGAAACGGTACAAGCCTCGCAGCACGCTGCGGGTGAGCTGGATGGCCAGGCCGCCGACGGCGCGCTTGAGGTGCTGGCGCGCAGCGACAGTGAGCTGAGCCAGGTGATCAATTCGCTCAAGGCGACCCAAAGCAGCCGTGACCAAACCCTGGCCCAGGTCCGTAGCCTCACCGCCTATACCGGTGAACTGCGCACCATGGCCGCCGACGTGGCGGCGATTGCCGCGCAAACCAACCTGCTGGCGCTCAACGCGGCCATCGAGGCGGCGCGGGCTGGCGAAGCCGGTCGTGGCTTCGCCGTGGTGGCCGATGCGGTGCGCAGCCTGTCGAGCAAATCCAGTGAAACCGGCCAACAGATGTCGGCCAAGGTCGACATCATCAATAACGCCATTACCCAACTGGTACAGGCCGCGTCCAGCAGCGCCGACCAGGACAGCCACTCGGTGGCGGCGTCCGAAAACAGCATTCAAGTGGTGCTCGAGCGCTTCCAGAACATCACCGGGCGCCTGGCCGAGTCCGCCGACCTGCTCAAGCAGGAAAGCTACGGCATTCGTGATGAGATGACCGAGGTGCTGGTCAACCTGCAATTCCAGGACCGGGTCAGCCAGATCCTCAGTCACGTGCGAGACAACATGCACGCCTTGCATGACCACCTCCTGCAGGCCAGCCAGGCCCCTGACCAGGCGATCGCCGTCGACGCCCGGCAGTGGCTGGCGCGCATGGAAGCCACTTATGCCACCGACGAGCAACGGCGCATCCATCATGGCGAAGCGGCCGTGCAGCAGAATTCTCAAGACATTACCTTCTTTTAGGAGCACCTCATGGCGAAGAATGTATTAGTGGTCGACGACTCCAGCAGTGTGCGGCAAGTGGTCGGCATTGCCTTGAAAAGCGCCGGTTACGACGTGATCGAAGCGTGCGACGGCCGGGATGCCCTGGGCAAGCTCACCGGGCAGAAGGTGCACCTGATCATCAGCGACGTAAACATGCCCAACATGGACGGCATCACCTTCGTCAAGGAGGTCAAGAAGCTGGCCAACTACAAGTTCACCCCGATCATCATGCTGACCACCGAGTCCCAGGAATCGAAGAAGGCCGAGGGCCAGGCCGCTGGCGCCAAGGCGTGGGTGGTCAAGCCGTTCCAGCCGGCACAGATGCTGGCAGCGGTCTCAAAACTGATTCTGCCCTGACACCCGGCGCCAGGGAGGCTCCCATGCCCATCACCCATGAAACGTTCGATGACACCACCCGCGTGTGCATTGACGGCGAACTGACGATCTACACCGTCGCCGAGCTGGCGGGCGCGCTGCTGCCGCAGCTGGGCGCGACGCCACGCATGGCACTGGACCTGTCGCAGGTCACGGAACTGGATGGCGCCGGCCTGCAATTGCTCGCGGTCATCCAGCGTGAAGCCGGCATCGCCGGCACAGCCTTGAGCGTGATCGGCCAGAGCCAGGCGGTCACGCAGGCACTCCAACTGTGTCGCGGCGCGGTCTTGTAGTCAGCGCCATCCACGTTCATTGATCGACAAGGAAAGTTCAGGTGAGCATCAATCTCGATCAGGCACAGCAGACATTCATCGTCGAGGCGCGCGAGCTGTTGCAAGCCATGGAGCAATCCTTGCTGCAACTGGAAAGCGAGCCCGGCGACCAGGATGCCATTGGCGCGATTTTCCGTGCTGCCCACACCATCAAGGGTTCCGCCGGCCTGTTCGGCCTGGAGCCTGTCGTGAGTTTTACGCATATTGTCGAGGACGTACTCGACCGCCTGCGCGACGGCAGTGTGGCGGTCGATGCCACGCTGATCGCGATGTTGCTCAAGTGCGGCGACCATATGCTCGAGTTGATCGACGTCGTCGCCCATCGGGGCGAAACGTTGCAGCCCGAGGCCCTGGAACGTGAAGCGGCATTGCGCGAGGCGCTGAGCACGTATCAGGCACCTGGCACCCCGGCCCAACGCGTCGAAACCGCCGCGGCCTGCACAGGCACTCCCACCGACGTGCTGTGGCACATCTCCCTGCGCTTCGGCGCGGATGTGTTCCGCAATGGCATGGACCCGCTGTCGTTTCTGCGTTACCTCGAGACCTTGGGGCAGATGATGCAGGTCACGATCCTCACCGATAGCATCCCGGCCTTGGAAAGCTGGGACCCGGAGAGCTGCTACCTGGGTTTCGAGATCGACCTGCGCTCGACAGCCAGCCACGCCACCCTCAACGAAGTGTTCGACTTCGTGCGTGACGATTGTGAAGTGCACATCGTTGCCGTCGATCCCACGCCCGACAGCGACCTGGGCAGCGAACAGGTCACGCCGGCAGAGCAAGGCGCCATGACGGCTTCGGCGCAGCGCCAGCCGGCAGCCAGCGAGGCGAAACCCCGGGACGGTAATTACGTGCGGGTCAATGCCGACAAGCTCGACGAGTTGATCAACCTGGTCGGCGAGCTGGTGATTGCCAGTGCCGGCGCGAGCCTGCTGGCCCGCTCCTGTAACAACGACCCTCTGCAAGAGGCCACCTCGACGGTATCGGGGTTGGTGGAAGAGATCCTCGATGGCGCCCTGCACTTGCGCATGATCCCCATCGGCGACACGTTCAACCGCTTCCGCCGCGTGGTGCGCGATATCAGCCAGGAGCTGGGCAAGGACATCGAACTGATCATCAGCGGCGCGGAAACCGAACTGGACAAGACGGTTGTCGAGAAAATCGGCGACCCACTGATGCACCTGCTGCGCAACGCCATGGACCACGGTATCGAAAGCGCCGATGCCCGGCGTGCGGCCGGTAAGTCGGCCAAAGGCCATTTGAGCCTCAATGCGTACCATGACTCGGGGAGCATCGTCATTGAAATCGCCGACGATGGCGCCGGGCTCCACCGTGAACGCATCCTGGCCAAAGCCCAGGAGCGCGGGCTGGTGGCCAGCGGTGCGGTGCTCACCGACCAGGAGATCTACAACCTGATCTTCGAAGCGGGTTTCTCCACCGCCGAGGCCGTGACCAATCTGTCCGGGCGTGGCGTGGGCATGGACGTGGTCAAGCGCAATATCACCCTGTTGCGCGGCACCGTCGACCTGGACAGCCGCCCCGGCCAGGGCACCGTGGTGCGCATCCGCCTGCCGCTGACGTTGGCGATCATCAATGGGTTCCTGGTGGGCATCGACCAGTCCACTTATGTGATTCCGCTGGACATGGTCCAGGAATGCATCGAACTGGATGAGCGCCAGCGCCAGTCCAGCCGCGACAAGGGCTACCTGGACCTGCGTGGCGAAGTGTTGCCGCTGGTGGACCTGCGCGACCACTTCAGCCACGAAGGCCCCGCCTCGCGCCGCCAGAATGTGGTGGTGGTGCGCTACGCCGAGCACAAGGCCGGGCTGGTGGTCGATGAGCTGCTCGGGGAGTTCCAGACCGTGATCAAACCCCTGGGCAAGTTGTTTGGCGCACTGCGCGGCATCAGCGGCTCGACCATATTGGGCAGCGGCGCGGTGGCCCTGATCCTGGATATACCGGCACTGCTCAACCAAATCGTACAACTGGAAGCCCGCACGACCCAGGTGCCTCAATCGCCACCGGCCGTCGCTCGCTGACGTATTCGCAACTCCATGGAGGTTCCCCGATGAAATGGTTCTACGATCTTAAGA
The DNA here is from genome assembly GCF_058793055.1 of Pseudomonas sp. MPR-R2A5. Lineage (NCBI taxonomy): Bacteria > Pseudomonadati > Pseudomonadota > Gammaproteobacteria > Pseudomonadales > Pseudomonadaceae > Pseudomonas > Pseudomonas sp. MPR-R2A5. The sequence goes on along the minus strand of NZ_JBXAFK010000018.1, from coordinate 9,425 downwards.
TTTCCACCAAGTTGATCAGCTCGTTCCTGGTGGTCCTGGCGCTTACCGCCGCCATGGGCGGCTTCGCCATCCACCAGCTCGGTGCGGTCAACCAGGCGGCCCAGGACATCAAGGGCAACTGGATGCCCTCCATGCGCGCAGCGGCCGGCATGCGTTTTTTTGCCGCCAACTACCGCTTGAAAGAAAACCGCCACATCGGTACCGAGATTGCCGAGGAAAAGGCCCAGGCTGAACGTGAGGCCGTGGACTCGCGCCAACAGTTCGAAACCCGCCTCGGGACCTATGAGCAGTTGTTGTCCAACGATGAAGACCGTCAGCTCCTGGCCAGCGTGAAAAGCGCCTGGGCCTCCTACCTGGCGACCAGCAAGCAGTTGCTCGAGCTGTCCCGGCAGAATCAGGAAGCCCAGGCGCGCGGTTTGCTCAGGGGCGAGTCCAAGGAGCATTTCGATGAAGTGACCAGCCGCTTGCAGAAAATGGTCGAGCTCAACGACGGCGGGGCGACCATTGCGGGTGACAAGGGCGCGGCGCTGTACGAAAGCGCACGCGTGTCGATCATCGCGGTGCTGATCGCCGCCTTGTTGATTGGCCTGGGCCTGGCGATGTTCATTGCGCGGATCATTTCCCGTCCGTTGAAGCAAGCCGCGACTGCCGCCGAGCAATTGGCCGAAGGCAACCTCAACGCCCACATCGAGCCGGGTGCCAAAGATGAAACCGGCATGGTGCTCAACGCCATGCGCAACATGGTCGGCAAGCTGGCACATATCATCGGTGAAGTACGCAACGCCGCCGATAACCTGGCCAGCGCTTCCGAGGAGGTCAGCGCCACTGCGCAATCGATGAGCCAGGCCACCAGTGAACAGGCCGCCAGCGTCGAGGAAACCAGTGCATCGGTCGAGCAGATGAGCGCCAGCATCAACCAGAACACTGAAAACGCCAAGGTCACCGACGGCATGGCCAGCAAGGCCGCCAAGGAAGCCACCGAGGGCGGCGAATCGGTACAGCAGACGGTGGTCGCGATGAAGAAAATCGCCCAGCGCATCAGCATCATCGATGACATCGCCTACCAGACCAACCTGCTCGCCCTCAATGCCGCCATCGAGGCCGCTCGGGCCGGTGAGCATGGCAAGGGGTTCGCCGTGGTGGCGGCCGAAGTGCGCAAGCTGGCCGAACGCAGCCAGGTCGCCGCCCAGGAAATTGGCGAACTGTCCTCCAGCAGCGTGGACATGGCCGAGAAGGCCGGCAAGTTGCTTGACGAAATGGTGCCCTCGATCAACAAGACTTCCGACCTCGTGCAGGAAATCAGCGCCGCGTCCGAGGAACAGGCCGCAGGTGTCGCGCAGATCAATACGGCGATGACCCAGCTCAACCAAGTGACCCAGCAAAATGCTTCAAGCAGCGAGGAACTGGCCGCCACCGCCGAAGAAATGAGCAGCCAGGCCGAGCAACTGCAACAGGCCATGAGCTTCTTCGTGCTGGATTCAACGCCCAAGGCCGCGGTTCAAAGCAGCAGCGTGGACAGCCCTGGCAGCAAGCCCAACCGTCAACCGCCACGCCCGAAACCACAGGCGCCGCGCAAGGCCTTCGCCTACAGCATGGCCAGTGCCCCGGACGAATCGGAATTCACCCGCTTCTGATCACAAGAATCGATGCGGGCCTACAGGGAGAATGACATGGGCGCAGTGATGACGACTCGGCATGCCGCGGTTGCGGTGGACGAGGACGCGCAATACCTGACCTTTATGCTTGGCGGCGAAATGTTTGCCCTCGGCATTCTGGGGATCAAGGAAATTATCGAATACGGCAGCCTGACCGTGGTGCCGATGATGCCCGCCTTCGTGCGCGGGGTGATCAACCTGCGTGGCGCGGTAGTGCCGGTGGTCGATTTGTCGGCGCGCTTCGGCCGGGCCAATTCGGCGATCACCCGGCGTTCCTGCGTGATCATCATCGAGGCGAGTACCGAAGATGGCCAGCCCCAGGACATCGGGCTGCTGGTCGATACGGTGTCTGCCGTGCAGGAGATCCCCGCCACGCAGATCGAGCCGCCGCCCAGCTTCGGCGCGCGGATTCGCGCCGATTTCATCAGTGGCATGGCCAAGGTCGACGGCAAGTTCGTGATTGTGTTGGAGGTGGACAAGGTGCTGTCCATCGATGAGATGTCCAGCCTCGCCGAGGGCGGCCAGGCGCCGGCTCTCGACCTTGACCTGCGTTGAGGCCCGACCATGCCAGACACCGCCGTTATCGACGATCGTGAATTCGGCCAGTTCCAATCCTGGCTGTACCGCGCTGCCGGCATCAACCTGTCGCCGGCCAAGAAAGCCCTGGTGGCCGGGCGCCTGTTCAAGCGTCTCAAGCACTATGAGCTGCAGAGCTATGGTGAGTATTTCAAGCTGATCATGAATGACCAACGCACGGGCGAACTGCAGGTTGCCCTGGATTTGCTGACCACCAACGAAACCTATTTTTTCCGTGAGCCCAAGCACTTCGACTTCCTGCGTCAACAGGTGCTGCCCAAGGTCGTGCCGGGCAAGGTGTTTCGTGTGTGGAGTGCGGCCAGCTCCTCGGGCGAAGAACCCTACAGCCTGGCGATGACCCTGGCCGAGAGCCTGGGCACCACCCCCTGGGAAGTGGTCGGTTCGGACATCAGTACCCAGATGCTGGCCAAGGCGCGCAGTGGTCATTACACCATGGAGCGCACCGAGACGCTGCCCCAGCCGCTGCTGACCAAGTACTGCCTCAAGGGCATTGGTCGCCAGGAAGGCACCTTCCTGATCGACAAGACCTTGCGTAACCGGGTCAATTTTGTCCAGGTCAACCTCAACGAAGCGCTGCCCGCACTCGGCGAGTTCGAGGTGATCTTCCTGCGCAACGTGATGATTTATTTCGACCAGCCGACCAAGAGCCAGGTGGTTGCGCGCCTGTTGCCGCTGCTCAAGCCCGGCGGTTACTTCATCATCAGTCATTCGGAAAGCCTCCACGGTGTGAATGACACCTTGAAGCTGGTGGCACCGTCGATTTACCGCAAGCCATGAAAAAGCCTGTCGGCGTGGCCGAAGTGGTATTGGCACCTGGGCAGGTCAGCTTTGCGACGCGGCCGACGCGCCTGCGCACTTTGCTCGGTTCCTGCGTAGCTATCACCTTTTGGCACCCGCAACGGCAGATCGGCGGCATGTGCCACTTCATGCTGCCGGGGCGCTTGCGCAACCATCAGTCCCTGGACGGCAAGTATGCCGATGAGGCCCTGGAACTGCTGGTGCAACACGCCCACCTCAATGGCACGCAGGCACAGGATTACCAGGTCAAGCTGTTCGGTGGCGGCAGGATGTTTCCCGAACAGCAACGCCAGCGGCCGACGCAGGACGTGGCCAGCCTGAATATTCGCGCGGCGCTGGCCTTGGCCGAGCGCTATCACCTGCACTTGGCGGCCCAGGACATGGGCAGTACCGGTTACCGCACGATCATGTTCGACCTGTGGAACGGCAACGTCTGGGTTCGGCACCAACCAATGGGAACACTTCAACAAAATGCCTAACAAAAAAATCAGTGTGCTGCTGGTCGATGACTCGGCCGTAGTACGCCAGGTGCTGCTGGCGATTCTCAGCGATACACCGGATATCCACGTGATGGGTGCCGCCTCTGACCCGATCTTTGCCATGGACAAACTCGCCCGGGAATGGCCGGATGTGATCGTACTGGACGTGGAAATGCCGCGCATGGACGGCATCACCTTTCTGAAGAAAATCATGAGCGAGCGGCCGACGCCGGTGGTGATCTGTTCCTCGCTGACCCAGAAAGGCGCGGAGACCTCCCTGCAAGCGCTGTCGGCCGGTGCCGTGGAAATCATCACCAAGCCCACGACCGGGCTGAAGAGTTTCCTGATCGAGTCGGCGGCCGAGTTGGTGGCCGCGATCCGTGCCGCGGCGAACTCCAACGTCAAGAACCTGGGAAAGCGCGCCGCCAGCCCGGCGCCGTCACTGGCCCCGCCCAGCAAGCTCAGTGCGGATGCGATCCTGCCCGCCAATGGCCACGCCATGGCACAGACCACGGAACGTATCGTCGCCATTGGCACCTCCACCGGCGGTACCCAGGCACTGGAGGCGGTGCTGACAGCATTGCCGAGGGTGTGCCCCGGCATGGTGATCGTGCAGCACATGCCCGAGAAATTCACCGCCTCCTTTGCCGAGCGCCTCAACAGCGTCTGCGAGATCGAGGTACGCGAGGCGCGCAACAACGACCGCATCCTGCCCGGCCTGGCCTTGATCGCGCCTGGCGGCAAGCACCTGATGGTCACCCGCAGTGGTGCCTATTATCACGCCCAGGTGATCGACGGGCCGCTGGTCAACCGGCATCGGCCGTCAGTGGATGTGCTGTTTCGCTCGGTGGCCAAGTTCGCCGGCAGGAATGCCACCGGCATCATCATGACCGGCATGGGCGACGACGGCGCACGCGGGCTCAAGGAGATGCTTGAGGCCGGAGCCGCCACGGTGGCCCAGGACGAGGCCAGTTGCGTGGTGTTCGGCATGCCCAAGGAGGCGATCAAGCTCAACGCCGCCCAGCGCATCATGGCGCTGGAGGACATTCATCAGGCGATCTTGTACAAGTGAAGGTGAACGCCAGCCAGTCATAAACATCGACGAGTCCCACTCAAGCGCACAAACCGGCGGATCTGGACGCAACTGCAGGCTACGGAGCAAGGCGCTAAGGCTTCTTATAGGCCATGTACTCGTTCTGCAACACGATGTGATCGGCCAGGTACTTCGCGTCATGCCAAACCCCATAGATAAACGACGATGCGCGGTTCACCAGGTTTGGCAGGCCCAGGAAGTAGATGCCGCTCTGCGCCGAGATCCCGCGTTTGTGGAACGGCTCGCCGTTCTCGTCGAATGCATCCACCTTCAACCAGCCGAAATCAAACGTGAAGCCAGTGGCCCAGAGGATCGTGGTCACGCCGGCTTCGGCCAGGTTCAGGCTGAGGGTCGGGTTAATCAGGCATGCCGGGTCGGGCAGCAGCTTCCAGGCTTCGGGTTCCGGTGGAAATGCCAGGCCGTTCGACTCGATATAGGCATCCGCCTCACGCAGGACGTCAAAGTACGCACGATCCCCTTCGGCCACGTTCTCGGCCAGGCCGGGTTGGAAGGTCATGATGCCGTCGTTCCAGCCCTGGGTGACGCCCACCAGGTGGATGCCTTGGTGCGCCAGGCGCCGGAAGTCGACGGTCTTGCCCCCTTCGTAGCCGCTGACGGCGAAGGCAACGTGTTTTTTCTTCGGCTGGATTTTGACTTCGTCCCACAGGCCTAGGGCGCCGAGCCACCAGCAGTAGTCGCGGCCGCGGTAGGCGCGGGGAGGGCGGTAGTGTTCGCCGACCGAGAGGTACACGGTCTTGCCGGCCTTTTGCAGTTCTTCGGCGATTTGCGCGCCGGAGGCGCCGGCACCGACTACCAGGACGGCGCCTTCGGGCAGTTGGCCGGGGTTTTTATAGGTGGAGGAGTGCAGTTGGTGCAGCGGTGCGGTGGCGGGGACGATGTTCGGGATGGCGGGGCGTTGGAACGGGCCGGTGGCGGCCACCACGTTGGCAGCCTCGATCACGCCGGCCGAGGTGGTGACTTTGAAGCCGGGGCGGCCGACATGACGCTCCACTTGGTGCACTTCTACGCCGGTGCGCACGGGCGCCTGTAACCGCTCGACGTACGCTTCGAAGTAGTCAGCCATGCGCTCCTTGGGCGGGAAGGCTTCGGGGGAAATGCCTTCGAACGTCAGGCCGGGGAAGCGGTCGTGCCAGGCCGGGCCATTGGCGACCAGCGAGTCCCAGCGCTCCGAACGCCAACGTTCGGCGATGCGGTGGCGTTCCAGCACGATATGCGGCACGCCCATCAGGGACAGGTGTTCGCTCATGGCGACACCGGCCTGGCCTGCGCCGACGACCAGGGTGTTGATGGTTTCTACTGACATGTGCGTTTCCTGGAAAGTGAGAGGTTTATCAGCGACGCCGACGTTCCGATGCGAGCGTTGTCGAGCGCCCGCGGGGAGCTGCTGTGTTTTCGAGTGCGCATTCAAGGCTTGAGCAACTCGGCCACGGCGGTAAGTGCCAGTTCGTAACCCAACGCCCCGAGCCCGGCGATGACGCCGGTGGCGGCCTTGGAGAGGTAGGAGTGATGCCGGAAGCGTTCGCGCTTCCAGATATTGCTCATGTGCGCCTCGATGATCGGGCCGTCGAAGGCCAGCAGCGCGTCGAGGATCGGCACCGAGCTGTAGCTCAGCCCGGCGGCGTTGATCACAAGGGCGTCAGCGTGCAGGCGCGCTTCTTGAATCCAGTCCACCAGCACGCCTTCGTGGTTGCTCTGGCGAAAGTCCAGCCTCAAGCCCAGTTCGGCGGCGTGGCGTTGGCAGCGTGCTTCGATGCTGGCAAAACTCTCATTGCCGTAGGTGCCGTTGCTATCCAACCCATACAGGTTGGCGTTGGGCCCATTGAGGAAATACACGGTGTGGGGCATGGGGTTCTCCTGCTTAGTGCGCGACGCTCAGCACGACTTTGCCGACATTGGCGTTGGCTTCCAGCAGCCGATGAGCTTCGGCAGCCTGGGCGAGGGGGATTTGCGCATGCAGCTGCGGGCTGACCAGGCCGGACGCCAGCCAGGGCAAAACGCGGGAGCGGATGCACACCGCCAGGCGGGCTTTTTCGGCGTGGCTTTTAGGGCGTAGGGACGATGAGGTGAGGCTCAGGCTTTTGCGCATCAACAGGCCCAGGTCCAGCTCAATGTGCGCGCCTTGCAGGAACGACAGGCTCACATGCCGACCCCCCATCGCCAGCGCCGCCAGGTTGCGCGCCACGTAGGGGCCACCGACGTTATCCAGGACCACGTCCACGCCGCGATCTTCGGTGCAGTCCTGCACCACCCGGACGAAGTCTTCCGTGTGGCGGTCGAGCGCGCGCCAAACGCCGAGCGCTTGCAGCATCGCGACTTTCTGCGCGCCGCCAGCGGTGGCGATCACCCGCGCACCGGCAGCCTGGGCGCACTGCACGGCGAAGCTGCCGACGCCACTGGCGGCGCCGTGGATCAGCACGCTGTCGCCACTGCGCAGGCGCCCCAGTTCAAACAGGTGGTGCCATACCGTAAACGCGGCTTCCGGTATGCCGGCGGCGTGGTGCAATGACACGCCCACGGGTACCGGCAGGCAGTGCGCCGCCTCGGCCACACAGTACTCGGCGTAGCCACCGCCGTTGAGCAGCGCCATCACGCGATCGCCCACGGCAAATTCGTCCACATCGCAACCCCGTGCAACCACGATGCCTGCCGCTTCCAGGCCCAGTACGTCGGTGACACCGGGCGGTGTCGGCAAGCCGCTGCGTTGCATCAGGTCCGGGCGGTTGACACCCGCGGCCGCGACACGAATCAGCACTTCGCCAGGCTGGGGCGACGGCACCGGGCGTTGCACTAACTGCAACACCTCTGGCCCACCGGGCTCGCGGGCGATCACCGCGTTCATACGGTCCAATCGTCCGGCACCACGGCGATCACATCGATCTCCATCAGCCACTCGGGCTGGCCCAGGCCGGAAATCACCAGCCCGGTGGAAATCGGGAACACGCCCTTGAGCCATTTGCCAACCTCCTGGTACACCGGCTCGCGGTAGCGCGGGTCGATCAAATAGGTGGTGGTCTTGACGATGTGCGACAGGTCGGAACCGGCTTCTTCCAACAGTTGCTTGACGTTTTTCATCGCCTGTTCGGCCTGGGCGCGCGGGTCGCCGAGGCCGACCAGGTTGCCGTCGAAGTCGGTGCCGATCTGGCCGCGCACATAGATGGTATTGCCGGCGCGCACGGCCTGGCACAGGTCGTTGTCCAGCGCCTGGTTGGGGTAGGTTTCTTTGGTATTGAACATGCGGATACGGGTGTGGGTCGGCATAGCAGGCAACTCATTGCAAGCGGGATGAGTTCAGCTTCACATCGCCTCCGTTCTCGCGAAACCAGCATTTGCGCGGGGTAGTGCTTAGGAAAATCCGAAGCCCGTGCAGGTCATCGGCGCGCGCAGGACCCGGCACGAACCCTGCAACGTCGCCTGCACAGTCATTGTTGAGGGGCAGGTGTGATGCTCAGTCGTATTACTCAGCGTCAACTGGAGTATTTTGTGGCGTCGGGAGAGGCGGGCAGCATCAGTGCGGCCGCTGAGCGCATTCATGTGTCATCGCCGTCGATCTCGGCGGCGATCACCCATATGGAAGCCGAACTGGGCATCCAGTTGTTTATCCGTCATCACGCCCAGGGTATTTCCCTGACCGCCGTGGGGCGCTTGGTGATGCAAGAGGCCAAGCAGATCCTGGAGCAGATGAGCAACCTCTATACCATCGCCTCGGAATCATTGAACACGGTGCGCGGGCCGTTGCGGGTGGGCTGCCTGGAGTCGCTGGCGCCGATGATCACGCCCGAATTGGTGTTTGGTTTTGGTCGCGCGTTTCCCGGCGTGCGGTTGACCCAAACCGAAGGCAACCATGAGGAACTGCTGGAAAAACTGCGCAGCGGCGAGCTGGATATCGCCCTGACCTACGACCTGGTAACCAGCCCGGACATCGACTTCCAACCCCTCGCGCACCTGCCGCCCTATGTGATGGTCGGCGAGTATCACCCGTTGGCCAGCCTGTCGGCGGTCAGCATGCAGGACCTGGAAGCGTACCCGGTGGTGCTGCTCGACACGCCCTGGAGCCGCGACTATTTCCTCAGCCTGTTTATGCAGGCGGGCACCACGCCGAACATCATCATGCGCTCCACCAACCTGGAAACGGTGCGGGCGATGGTGGGCAATGGCATTGGCTATTCCTTCGCGAATGCGCGGCCCAAATCGAACATGTCCCAGGACGGCAAGCGGGTGATCCGCCTGCGCCTGGCCGGGGCGCATCGGCCGATGAAGCTGGGCTATGCCACTGCGAGCAACACCCAGCTGTCGCGCGTGGTGTCGGCATTTGCCGAGCGCTGCCGCATGTTTGTGTCCGACCAGTACATCCCCGGCATGGCGCCGCCGAGCTTTTTTGACCCCCATGCGGTGCGCTCGCTCAGCAGTGTGAACTGAGAATGCACCAGAAGGTGGCGTTCGCGGCACGCTGAATTGCAGCGTGCACCCTTTTAGCCAAACCACACAGTCTGTTCACTGTAGGAGGGGGCTTGCTCCCGATTGCGGAGGGGCAGCCGGATGATGGGGTGCTGATGCACCGCTATCGGGGCATGGGTATCTACACAACTTTTGGCATGGCCCTGAACCTGTGGCGAGGGAGCTTGCTCCCGTGACGGCTCGGGAGCCGACGACTATCTAACTGATGCATCGCGACCTAAATGTGGGAGCGGGCGGTGCGACGATTCGACTTGCCCCCGATGGCGGCCTCTGGGCCGACTATTTTTTTGGTTTGGACCGGGTACATATCCGTTGCTGCGGTAACGG
>NZ_JBXAFK010000017.1:0-116596 GCF_058793055.1 Pseudomonas sp. MPR-R2A5 | reverse complement strand
GCTCCTACAGAAAGAAGGCGATGTACGCTTAACTGAACGGCATTAGCGCAAACCCGCTCGCCACAAAAAATAGCCAACCCGGCCCAGGCTAGCGCCCCGCAACAAACAACTGGACCTTGCGCGCCAGTTGATCCAGGTGCCGATCGCGCTGTTTCTCGGCATCCACCATCGCGCGCTTGCCGTGCTTTTGCAGCAGGTAGGTATGGATCTGCCGCACCTCCAGCGAGCTGTAGATAGACGCTACATCCAGCACGCCCATCAGCCCATCGCTGGCGTAGCCGCGGGTGTTCATCAGCACCTGGGTGTCACGCGCGGCTCGCACTTGAAAACCCATGGCTTCGAACACCGGTACCTTCTCCACCGCACATGCCAGTTCGGCATGGGGATAGCGCGCCAGCACGTCCTGAAGCATTCCGCGCGCCACGCCCTGGCGCCGAAAACCGGCTTGCACCGCCATGAACGCGATACCACACGCTTGAGGGTCATCTTTCATCGGTAAATACAGGCAAAAGCCAATCACCTGTTCGTCTTCCATCGCCACGACCAGCTCGACCGCAATCCCCTTCGATCCACCCAACGCCTCCAGGTACAGGTGCACCTCAAAGCCAATGGCGTACTGGTAGATGGTGTAGAGCAGGTTGCTCGGCGGCAGTGCCACACTGCTGATGTCGGTGAGGTTGTCCACCACCATCTGCAGGATCTGGCTGTTGATCGGCTCGGGGCACGGCGCGGTGTAGCGGGTAAGGCTGAACATGCAAATTCCTGGGTTTCACGTCAAGGCAGCGCGGATTGTACCTGCTGGGCACACACCTCGCGCAAACAGCTGCGCAACCAGCGATGGGCCAGGTCGGCGTCCAGGCGGGGGTGCCAGAGCATCGCGACAGTGAACGTCGGCAGCGCCAGTGGCAGTGGGAAACAGAACAGGTCGCGCCGGTCGGCGGTGTAGCGCTCGGGAACGGCGGCGATCAGGTCGGTGCTGCGGGCCAGGGCAATCGCGGTGGAAAAACCGGCGACGATGCTGGTGATCTGCCGAGCCAGGCCCAGCGCTTCGAGGGCATCGTCGATCTGGCCGCGCGCCTGACCGCGCCGGGACACATACACATGGCGGCCCTGGGCAAAACGTGCGGCGCTGACGTCGCCCTGACTGAGGGCATGACCGCTGCGCACCACGCCGATCAGGCGATCGCGAAACAGCGTCTGGGTCAGCACTTCGGGGCTGGCGGTGGGGTCGACCACACCGGTTTCCAGGTCGACGCTGCCTTCGCGCAGCAAGAGGTTGTCTTTATCGGTCTTGTTGACGAAGCGCAGGCGCACACCCGGGGCTTGCTGATCGAGACGGGCCAGCAGCGCCGGGCCAAAGCTTTCAACAAACTCCTCGCTGGTGCGCAAGGTAAACGTACGTGTCACCTGGCCCATGTCCAGGGACTGCACGGGGCGCAACACGGCCTGGGCGTCCTGCACCAGGCGGCCGACCTGTTCACGCAACTCCAGCGCCCGTGGCGTCGGCACCAGGCTTCGGCCCGCGCGGACCAGCAACGGGTCGCCCGTGGTTTGCCGCAGGCGCGCCAAGGCGCGGCTCATGGCCGAAGGGCTCAGGCCCAGGCGCTGGGCCGCGCGGGCGACGCTGCCTTCGGCCAGCAGCACATCCAGGGTGACCAGCAAGTTGAGGTCGGGCATCAGCGCTCCTATCAGGCGTTTGACGCAGGTATTCAGTGCAACTCATGCGTCTTCCGCCATGTTAGGCCACGCCGTAGATTTGTGACAGTTGCGTTCATTCAAGGAATCTCCCATGCACACTTCCTCACGTGGCGGTCTTACCAGCCTGTCCCTGTCCATGTTGCTCGCGTCCCTTGGCACCAGCATTGCCAATGTCGGCCTGCCGCGCCTGGCGCAAACGTTCGATGCGTCATTCCATGCCGTGCAATGGGTGGTGCTGGCCTACCTGATGGCGATCACCGCGGTGATTGTCAGCGCCGGACGCCTGGGCGATCGCCTGGGCCGCAAGCGGTTGTTGCTCGCCGGGTTATTGTTGTTTGCGCTCGCCTGCGGGCTGTGCGGTGTCGCGCCCGACCTGCATGGGTTGATTGCCGCGCGGGTCGCGCAGGGGCTGGGCGCGGCGATCATGATGGCGATGACCCTGGGCCTGGTCGGCGATACGGTGCCCGCGGAACGCACCGGACGCGCGATGGGTTTGCTCGGCACGATGTCGGCGGTGGGCACGGCCATGGGCCCCAGCGTCGGCGGCATGTTGCTCAGCGTGTGGGGCTGGCAGGCCCTGTTCCTGGTGGGTGCGCCCCTGGGGTTACTGGCGGCCGCCCTCGCCTGGCGCTACTTGCCGGCTGATCAGCAACGGGCGCGGCCAGCCGCCAGCGCAGGGTCGTCATTGAAAGCCGGGGCGTTGTGTGCCGGCCTGGCGATGAGTGCGTTGGTCGCCGCGGTGATCATGGCGACCTTTGTGGTCGGCCCTTTTTACCTGTCCCTTGGCCTGGGGCTGCCCCCTGAGTCGATGGGCCTGGCCATGGCCGTCGGCCCCTGTGTCGCAGCGCTCACCGGTGTACCGGCAGGCCAACTCACCGACCGCCTGGGCAGCCAGCGCATGACGCTCGCGGGGCTGGGCACTCTGCTCGGTGGCGCCCTGCTGCTGTCACTGGCGTCGGGACTGGTCGCCTACCTGGGCTCACTGGTGATTTTGACGGCGGGCTACAGCCTGTTCCAGGCCGCCAACAACACCGCAGTGATGAGCGGTGTGGAAAGCGCGCGCCGCGGTACGGTCTCGGGCCTGCTCAACCTGTCACGCAACCTCGGGCTGATCTTCGGTGCCTCGGCCCTGGGCGCGGTATTCGCGCGGGCGACCCCCGACGTTGTCCATGGGACCGTGCAATCGGTGACGGAGGGCCTGCATGCGACCTTTTTCGTCGCCGCCGGCCTCATGCTGCTGGCCTGTGCGATTGCAGGGTGGCGCGGTGTCGACCGCGCTCACCTGTTGACAAGATAAAATCGTAACGACTATTGTCTGACAACCTGACTACCAAGGTTGTCCCATGCTTGAGCTCCAGCGCCCCGATTCGCTTGTCGTACGGGTTGTCAGCGCCATCCGCGCAGAAATCGATTCCGGCCAATTGCCGCCCGAATCGCGCTTGCCCACCGAACAGCAATTGGCGGAGCAACTCAACGTCAGCCGCTCGGTGGTGCGCGAGGCCATCGCCCAGCTCAAGGCCGACGGCGTCATCACCGCGCGCCGCGGGCTGGGCTCGTTCATTTCGCAAACCCCGGCCGGCACGGTGTTCCGTTTTCCGCAGCCGAATGGCCGTCTTCCCGACCTGGCGCAGATGTTCGAGGTGCGCCTGTGGATCGAGACCCAGGCCGCCGCAATTGCCGCCCGGCGCCGCGACGACGCCGACCTGCAACGCATGCAACGCGCCTTGCAGGCCATGCAGGAGCATCGCGACAACTTCGAAGCAGCCGCCCTGGCCGATGTGGAATTCCACCGCGCCATCGCCGACGCCAGCAAGAATGACTACTTCGTGGCCTTCCATGACTTTTTACGCAGCCAGTTGGCCAGCGCACGCAAGACAGCCTGGGAAAACTCGGCCTCGCGTTTTGTCACCGGCTCCGCGGATGCGACCCAGGAACACCAGTTGCTTTATCAAGCCATTGCCGACGGTGACGCTCAACGCGCCGCCGCCAGTGCCGAGGCCCACCTGCGCGCTGCGGCCGGGCGCCTGAGCCTGGAATTGCCCACCACCAACTGACCGATTCCACCCCGTTTATAGCGTGTCCTCGACACGCCATTTTTTTAACAAAAACATTAGTCTGACAACCTGATAAGCAGACTGAAATGTGCACTGTGAGGTCCCCCACGCAATGATTCACGACTTTTGCATCATCGGCGGCGGCATCGTCGGCCTGGCCACGGCAATGGAGCTGCTCAAGCGCCAGCCCGGCGCGTCTTTGGTGATCCTGGAAAAAGAGCCCGTGCTGGCCAAACACCAGACCGGCCATAACAGCGGCGTGATCCACGCAGGCATTTACTACGCGTCGGGCAGCCTCAAGGCTGACCTGTGCAAGCGCGGCGCCGAAGCCACCAAACAGTTCTGCACCGAACACGGGATCAAGTTCGAGGTATGCGGCAAGCTGCTGGTGGCGTCCAGCCCGTTGGAAATGCAGCGGATGGAAGCCTTGTATGCCCGCGCCCAACTCAATGGCATGAAGGTCGAGCGCCTGGACGCGGACCAGTTGCGCCAACGCGAACCGAACATCGTCGGCCTGGGGGGGCTGTTTCTTGACGCCACCGGCATCGTCGATTACCGCCAGGTATGCGAGACCATGGCCCAGGTCATCCGCCGCAGCGGGGGGGAGATCTGCCTGGAGCGCACCGTGACGGCCATCCACGAGGACAGCGACAAAGTCACCGTCAGCACCCGCGGCGAAACCTGGCAAGCACGCCATCTGGTGGTGTGCGCAGGCTTGCAGTCAGACCGCCTGGCGCGCCTGGCCGGGGTCAGGATCGACCACCAGATCATCCCGTTTCGCGGCGAATACTTTCGTCTGCCGGCGGCGAAAAACAACATCGTCAACCACCTGATCTACCCGATTCCCGACCCGGAGCTGCCGTTCCTCGGTGTGCACCTGACGCGCATGATCGACGGCAGTGTGACCGTCGGCCCCAATGCGGTGCTGGGCCTGGGCCGTGAGAACTACCGCAAGTTCTCGGTGAACTGGCGTGACGTGGCGCAGTACGCCAGCTTCCCCGGTTTCTGGAAAACCCTCTGGCAAAACCTCGGTTCAGGCACCGCCGAGATGAAGAATTCCTTGTTCAAGTCCGGCTACCTGGAGCAGTGCCGCAAGTACTGCCCATCGCTGACCCTCGACGACCTGCTGCCCTACGAGGCCGGCATCCGCGCCCAGGCAGTGATGCGCGACGGCAGCCTGGTGCACGACTTCCTGTTCGCCCAGACCCCACGAATGCTCCACGTCTGCAACGCGCCCTCGCCGGCCGCCACGTCAGCCATGCCAATCGGCGCCATGATCGCCGACCGCCTGTTCAAGCCCGAGTAACCCCTGCAATACACGTCCATTTGACAATAACTACAAAGACCCAGAAGGAAGTCCAGCATGACGGCATCTGCCTCCATCCCCGGCACCGAAACGCCCGCACAAACCCGCAAGCGCCTGCGCAAAGTCGCCGCCGCCACCATCTTTGGCTCGATGCTGGAGTGGTACGACTTTTACCTATACGCCACCATGGCGGCGATTGTGTTCTCGAAGATCTTCTTCGATAACAGCGACCCTAAAGCCGCCGCGCTGATGGCCTTCTCCACCTTTGCCATCGGCTTCATCGCTCGCCCGTTTGGCGGCATCCTGTTTGGCTACCTGGGCGACAAGTTCGGCCGCAAGCAAGTGCTGGTGCTGACCTTCTGCCTGATGGGCGTGTGCACCACGCTGATCGGCCTGATTCCCAGCTATGCCTCCATCGGCATCTGGGCGCCGATCGTGCTGGTGTTTATCCGCATCATCCAGGGCCTGGGCGCAGGCGCCGAGCTGTCAGGGGCGGCGGTCACCTCCTATGAACACGCGGCGCAGGGTAAACGCGGCAGCCAGGGCGCCTGGCCGGCCCTGGGCCTGAACCTCGGCTTGTTGCTGTCGTCGCTCACCGTGTACCTGCTGACGATCAACGGCAACGAGTTCCTGTTGGCCGGCGGTTGGCGCATTCCGTTCATCTGCAGCATCGTCCTGGTGGGTGTGGGCCTGTGGGTGCGTAACAGCATTCCGGAAACCCCGCAGTTCAAGGAACTGAGCCAGGAAGCGAGCAAGGCCAAGGCGTCGCCTCTCAAAGCCTTGTTCAAGAACGACCTGAAGGGCCTGGCCGTGGTGTTTTTCGTGGCCATTGGCTACAACGCCCTGAGCTACATCTTCAAGACCTTCTCCCTGGCGTACCTGACCCAGTTCAAGGGCGTGGATGTCCACGTCACCTCGCTGTCGGTGACCATTGCCAGCCTGATTGCCATCGTCGCCGTGCCCTGCTTCGGCTGGCTGTGCGACAAGTGGAGCAGCAAGACCGTGCTGATACTGGGCGGGTTGCTCTCGCTGCTGTTCGCCTACCCGTTCCTGGCCCTGCTCAACACAGGTGAAAACCTGATGATCTACATCGCCATCGGCGTCGGTACCGGCCTCCTCGCGCCCATGATGTTTGCACCTCAGGGCTCGTTCCTGAGCCGACAGTTCCCCACCCAGACCCGCTCTTCGGGTTTCGGTACCGGGCGCGAAATCGGCACCGCCATCGCGGGCGGCCTGGCCCCGCTGGGCGCACTGTCTATGGTGGCAGCATCAGCGACCCACTCCACCGATGGCGTGGTGATTATCCTCGCTATTTCCGCGCTGCTGGTGGTGGTGTTTGCCTTGTGCGACCAGGGTCGTAAACACTCGGCATTCAAAAACTGAGGAAAAAAGTTCGGACCAACGGGTGCATGGACGCCCCCACATCGCGCATCATGGGCACTTTCAAGTTCAAGGGTAACGTCCATGCGCGTTCTGTCATTGATGATGGGTCTTACGACGCTGGCCGCCAGTGTAGTGTTCTGCGCCAGCGCGATGGCGAATGAAGAAAGTCAGTTGGTACAACAGATCAACGCGTACCGCAGCCAGGTGCAACGCTGCGGTGACCAGGGTTCCCAGGAACTGCCGCCGCTGGCCAACGATACGCGGCTGGTGTTGCCCGCCAGCAATGTCGGCGACCTGCAACAGGCGCTGGCACGGGCGGCGTACCCGATGGTGAATGTGCAAGCCATCAGCCTGTCCGGCCCCAAGGATGCCCAGGCGGCCATGAAGGCTGTGCGTGAAAGCTTCTGCCGCGTGGTCCTGGACCCGCAGTTCGTCGACATCGGCGTGAGCAACAACGGCCAGGATTGGCGCATCGTCCTCGCCCGCCCCCTGCTGTCCAGCGGCCGGGGCGATTGGCAGACCGAGGGCAAGCAACTGCTGAACCTGATCAACGCCGCCCGTGAACAACCGCGCCAGTGTGGCACCCAGGCCTTTAACGCGACCACCCCGTTGTCGTGGAACGCCAACCTCGCCGATGCGGCCAACAGCCATGCACGCAACATGGCCAACGGCAATTTCTTCGATCACCTCGACCCTGACGGCCGCACCCCAGGCGACCGCGCCGAACTGGCCGGGTATATCGCGAAGAACATCGGGGAAAACATCGCCGCCGGCCTCGACACGCCGCGCAAGGTGGTGGATGGCTGGCTCGCCAGCCCCGGCCATTGCGCCAACCTGATGAACCCGCAGTTTCGCGAACTGGGCGCCGCCTATGCGATGGATCCGAAGAGCGATGCCGGGATTTACTGGACCGGTTTATTCGGCTCGCAATAAGGTTTGGGCAACGGCCCCCGCCGACGCTCGTGCCGCGTTCAAACAGGGGCAGCATCAAATCGCCATCTAAGGGATACTTGCGCTGAACTGGCGGCGATTAACCGGGTCAGTAGCTTGGCGCCTGTCACGTTCGGGCGCGCTATAAGACTCTGGCAGACAAGGTGTTTTCCCAATGATGAATTGGCTGCAAAGCAGCAGCGACATGGCTGAGCGGATTCGCCAGCATGATTGGGCCAGTACGACCCTCGGGCCAATTGAGCTGTGGCCGGATGTATTGAAGACCACCGTTGCCCTGTGCCTCGCTTCCAGCTTCCCCCAAGCCATCATTTGGGGGCCTCGGTTGATCACGCTCTATAACGACGCGTTTGTCCCCATACTCGGCAATAAACCCTATGCCTTGGGCCGCCCGTTCAGCCAAATCTGGAGCGAAGCCTGGGATGAGATCGGTCCCATCGCCGACGCCGCCTTCGAGGGCCATGCCACCTATATCGAAAACTTCCCCTTGGTGATCGAGCGCAGCGCCACGCCGGAACAGGCCTATTTCACGTTCTGCTACAGCCCGATCCGTGACCCTAAGGGGCGGGTCGTGGGGATGCTCGACACCGTGACGGAAACCACCGCAACGGTGTTCCTCTCTCGCCGCCTGACGGTGCTGGATGCCATCGGCAACGCGGTGGCCAACGCCACCGACGCCGAAACCATCATGACGGCCACCACCCGCCTGCTAGCGCAGCACCTGCAGGTGTCCATTTGTGCCTACGCCGATATGGACGCCGACGAAGACGGCTTCACCATCCGCGACAACTGGACCGCACCCGGTTCGCCCAGCATCACCGGGCACTACAGCCTCAAAGCGTTCGGGCACACGGCGGTCAAGCATCTGCGCGCCGGTGAGCCGCTGGTGATCCGCAATCACCTGGTCGAACTGCCCGCCCATGAATCCCTGAGTTTCCAGGCGCTGGGCGTAGCGGCCACGATCTGCATGCCGCTGATCAAGAACGGTCGCTTGACCGCCCTGATGGCCGTGCACAACAAGACCGAGCGGGACTGGTCAGCCTATGACCTGGCGTTATTGGGCGAGGTAACCGAGCGTTCGTGGGCGCATATCGAACGCGTACGCGCCAACGCCGCCGTGCGCGAAGGCCTGGCCGCGTTCACAGAGCTCAACGCCACCCTGGAACAACGGGTGGAAGAACGTACACGGCTGTTGACGCAAACCGAAGCCGCCCTGCGTCAGTCGCAAAAGCTCGAAGCTATCGGCCAATTGACGGGGGGTGTCGCTCATGACTTCAACAATCTATTGACCATCATTCGTTCGTCGGTGGACTTTCTGCGCCAACCCGGGCTCTCCGAGGAACGCCGCCAACGCTATATGAGCGCGGTTTCCGACACGGTGGAACGCGCCAGCAAGCTGACCAGCCAGCTGCTCGCCTTTGCCCGCCGCCAACCGTTGAACCCGGAAGTCTTCGACGTAGGCCAGCGTGTGCAGAACATCGCTGAAATGCTGGAAAGCGTGACCGGCGCGCGCATTCAGGTTCGCGTCAACCTGCCCGAGCAGCCTTGCCATGTGCGGGTGGACTCCAGCCAGTTTGAAGCGGCATTGATCAATATCGCCCTCAACGCCCGCGATGCCATGGACAGCCAAGGCACCCTGACCCTGAGCGTCGCGCGCCTGCCCGCCTTGCCGCGTATCCGCGGCGATGCCGAATCGCGCCAGCCGTTTGTGGCGGTGTCCCTGGCCGACACGGGCAGCGGTATTGCCGGCGACACTCTGGAGCGCATTTTCGAGCCGTTTTTTACCACCAAGGCCGTCGGCAAAGGCACCGGCCTCGGTTTGTCACAGGTGTTCGGTTTCGCCAAGCAGTCCGGCGGTAACGTCGATGTGGCCAGCACCCTTGGCGAGGGCACGGTATTTACGCTTTACCTGCCCGAAGCGGAACCGCAGCTGACCGGGAACGAGCCCGCACCCGCCGAGCCGACACCCTTCGACACCAGCACCCTGCGCAATATCCTGATTGTCGAGGACAACCTGGAGGTTGGCCGTTTCGCCAACCAGATCCTTCAGGACCTGGGTTACCAGACCACCTGGGTCACCGATGCCGAACAGGCATTGGCCCTGGCCGGCCCGGATGCCAGGGCATTCGATGCGATTTTCTCGGATGTGGTCATGCCCGGCATGACCGGCGTGGCGATGGCCAAGGTCTTGCGTCAGCGCCGCGCGGACTTGCCCGTGGTGCTCACCTCTGGCTACAGCGACGAGCTGGCAGACAACGGCTATGAAGGGTTTGCATTCCTGGCCAAGCCCTACTCCGCCGACCAAGTGGCGCAAGTGCTGGCCAAGGCCATGCTCAAGGACTGAGCCCTACTCCGCCACGGCCACTTGATTGCGGCCCAGGGCCTTGGCGCGGTACAGCGCCTTGTCAGCGGTATTCATCAGGCCGTGCAGGTCCTGATCCTGGTTGTGGGTCGACGCCACCCCGAGGCTGGCGGTCAAGCCCTGGACCGGGTCCGATGCCAGGCCGGCGATCGCCTTGATCAACTGCTCGGCGATATCCAGCGCGGTTTCCAATGACGTGTTGGGCAGCAGCACCGCAAACTCTTCCCCGCCCAGCCGACCATAGACGTCGGCCTGGCGAAACGAGGCGCTGATCACCCCACCGATCTGGCGCAACACTTGGTCCCCCGCCTGGTGGCCATAGGTGTCGTTGATTTGCTTGAAGTGATCCATGTCCAGCATCAGCGCACACAGGGGCTGCTGGTGATACCGGCACTGCGCGTACAACTGTTGGGCATGTTCGAAGAATGCGCGACGGTTCATCAGGCCGGTCAATTCGTCGGTCTGTGCGGCGTGGGTGGAAATCGTGTGGGCGCGCTCCATCTCGCGGGTGAGACGAAAGGCTTTCTCCAGGGCGTCGGACATTTTACGCGTGGCGCTGACCACAAACGATGAGAACACCAGCACGGCCAGCGCCATCCCCACCTGCATCGGCGATGGCTGGAACAGCAGCCACAGCGTCGACGGCAACAGTACCAGGCCAACCGAGGCCATGGTCATGTAGCGATAGGCCGAGTAACAGGACACGGCGCTGACGGACATGCCCACGGTAAACAGGATGACCAGGGTCTGGGACAGCCGATCGTCGGTGGGCATCACCGCAAAGGCTCCAAGGCCCCAGACGCCGGCAGACAGGCACAGGGTGATCCAATAACGCCGCTCCCAGCGGTCCGGGGTGCGTTCGCTGCCGGGGCAGCGAAACCAGTCCATGAACATCTTGACCCGCAGCAGCGACGAAGCCGCCAACACCAGCAGCCAGACCATCATGACCTGATGATCGAAGCGATCCCAGCACACCCAGCAGAGCATGACGGCAGCGAAGTAACTGCCGAAAATCGCAGCAAAAGATTGGCGAAACAGCTGGTGCAAACGGTCAGTTCGCACCTGCTCTTCTATAAAGCAATCCTCGTCCTGACTACGCCCAAGGCCATTCATGAAACCCGCCCGATTCGACTGCCGCAACAAAGATGCCATTGTGGCATCCTGCCACTAGCGCGGACAACTGAATCCAGTGCGGTAGAGCCTTTAACTGGCTTGCGGACGCAAAATCAGCACCCCCAACGGCGGCAGATTCAACGACAACGACACCGGTTGTCCGTGGCGCGGTTCATCTTCGGTAAACACGCCACCGCCATTGCCGTAATTGGAGCCGGCGTAAGTGTCGGCATCGCTGTTGATCACTTCGCTCCAACGCCCGGCAAACGGCACGCCCACCTTGTATCCCTCACGTGGCACCGGGGTGAAGTTGGCCACCACCAGCACAGGCTTGCCGTCTTTGCTCCAGCGCAGCCAGGCGTACACACTGTTGATCGCGTCATCGCCGATCAGCCACTGGAACCCCTGGGGCGCGTCATCCTGCTCGTGCAGCGCGGGCTCCTCACGGTACAGGCGGTTCAAGTCGCCCACCAACTTCTGTACCCCCCGGTGTTCCGGGTATTGCAGCAGGTACCAATCCAGTTGCTGATCGTGGTTCCACTCGCGCCACTGGCCGAATTCGCAGCCCATGAACAACAGCTTCTTGCCTGGGTGCATCCACATGAAACTCAGGTAGGCGCGCAGGTTGGCGAATTTCTGCCAGCGGTCGCCGGGCATCTTGTCGATCAGCGAGTGCTTGCCGTGTACCACCTCATCATGGGAGATCGGCAGGATGAAGCGTTCGGACCAGGCGTAGACCAGGCCGAAGCTCAGCTCGTTGTGATGATGGGCGCGGTACACCGGGTCCTGCTGAATGTAATGCAGGGAGTCATGCATCCAGCCCATGTTCCATTTGTAATTGAACCCCAGGCCGCCCTGTTGGGTGGGCTGGCTGACACCGGGCCAGGCGGTGGACTCTTCGGCAATCACCAGTGCCCCCGGAGCTTCCAGGGCCACCACGTCGTTGAGGTGGCGCAGGAAGTCGATGGCTTCCAGGTTCTCGCGGCCGCCATGGCGGTTGGGCACCCACTCGCCGGCCTTGCGCGAATAGTCGCGGTAGAGCATCGAGGCCACCGCATCCACGCGCAGGCCATCGACGTGGAAATGCTTGAGCCAGTGCAGCGCCGACGCCAGCATATAGCCGTGGACTTCGGTGCGGCCCAGGTTATAGATCAGCGTGTCCCAATCCTGGTGGAAGCCTTCCAGCGGGTTGGCGTACTCGTACAGGGCGGTGCCGTCGAACTGCGCCAGGCCATGGGTATCGGTCGGAAAATGCGCCGGCACCCAATCGAGGATCACGCCGATATCGGCCTGGTGACAGGCGTTGACGAAATACGCGAAATCTTCCGGCGAACCAAATCGGGCACTCGGTGCGAACTGCGACAACGCCTGGTAGCCCCAGGAACCGCCAAACGGGTGCTCCATGATCGGCATCAGTTCGATATGGGTGAACCCCAGTTGCTGCACATACGGAATCAAACGCTCGACCAGCTCGCGCCAACCGTACTGACGCGCCACTTCACCGGCTTCGTCCAGCTCGCACTGCCAGGAGCCCACATGCAATTCGTAGATCGACAGCGGCGCGGTGGGCTGCTGCTTCTCTGTGCGCGCCTGCATCCACTCATGGTCCTGCCAATCCACCTGCAACGGCGGGGCGACCTTGGACGCGGTGTCGGGCGGCAGTTGGGTGGCCAGGGCCATCGGGTCAGCCTTGAGCGGCAAGATACCGTGGGCGCCGAGGATCTCGTACTTGTACGCCGCACCCGCTTGCAGGCGCGGGATAAAAATCTCCCACACGCCCGACGGATGACGCAGGCGCATCGGGTGGCGGCGACCGTCCCAGATATTGAAGTCGCCCACCACCGAGACACGCCGCGCGTTGGGTGCCCATACGGCGAAGCGCACGCCCGGCACGCCATCGACCGTGGTCACCTGGGCGCCCAGGCAACTGCTGAGGTCGCGGTGATTACCTTCGGCAAACAGGTACAGGTCCATTTCCCCCAGCAGCAATTGCTGGAAGCTGTACGGGTCTTCGGTGATCTGCTCACCGCCGGCCCACTGGATCTTCAGCACATAAGGCTGGCGTGTCGCGAGATGCCCGACGAACAACCCAGGCACCTGGTTCGCCTCCAGAGTGGCGAGGGGCTCGCCGCCCTCTTTGCTCAACACTTGGACGCTCAAGGCGTCCGGCAGGAACGCGCGGATAAACTGCCCGCCCTGCTCGTCATCATGGGGCCCCAGAATGGAAAAGGGGTCGTGGTGCTCGGCGCGCACCAGCGCTTCGACGTCCTTGGACGCCGGCATTGCTGTCAACTTCGGTTGCAGCGGTTCTTTACTCGTAAAGCTCATGACGTCTCCCCACCGCGTGCAGTTTTCGATTTAGGTGTAAGCCCACTCAGCAGGCCATGCAAGCCCTGCAAGGGCACCGGCAACCAGGTCGGGCGGTTTTCCGCTTCGTAGGCCACTTCGTACGCGGCCTTCTCCAGGCTGAACAACGTCAGCGCCGCGTCCTGGCCTTTGGCATCCTGCCAGTCATGGCCCAGTGTAGCCGTGGCTGCCTGATAAGCCTGGATAAATGCCTGGCGCGCCTCGTTCAGGTAACGGTCGGTCACCCGCTTGCGGGCGGTATCCGCTTCGGGCGAGTGATCGACCCCCTGTCCATTCAGGGCCATGGCCGCTGCGTAATCAAACGACCGCAGTACGCCACTCACATCCTTATAGGGGCTGTGCTTGCCGCGGCGTTCATGCAGCGGCCGCGCCGGCTCCCCTTCAAAGTCAATCAAGTAGGCATCGCCCTTGACCACCAGCACCTGGCCCAGGTGCAAGTCACCATGCACGCGGATCCGCAGGCCGCCCACCGTGGCCTTGGCCAGGGTCTGTACGTGGCTGGCGATGGCTTTTTTGTGGTCCAGCAAAGCACTGACCAGCGCCTGATCGGCCGGGTTCAATTGGTGTTGATGCAGCTTGAGCAATTGCAGGGCGCGGTCGATCTGCGCCCCCACATCCTTGGCCCAGGCTTGGGTGTCCTTGACCGTGGTGGCTTCGGGCTTGAAGTCCTTGTTCGTGGTGGGCGCTCCCAGTACCAGGTGCATTTCCCCCAGGCGCTTGCCGAGCAACCCGGCGAAGTCCGCCAGTTCACCCAGGGCGTTGTAGTGCTGCTCCTGTTCGGAGATGGCCTCGGCGAGTTCGTCGCGAATCGCGCGCTCCAGATTATTCTGGGTCCAGCTCCACGCATCGCCCTGATTGCTCAGGTAACCCTGGGCAATCATCAGCAGGTTGTCGTCACCGGCCGCATCGCGGCGAATCACCGACCCCAGCAGCGGCGAGATATTCGGGTATCCGGCGGCGGTCAGGTAGGCACTCATCTCCAGCTCCGGGTGTACCCCGGCGCTGACTTTACGGATCAGCTTGAGCACCAGGCTCTCGCCGACCACCACCGAGCTGTTGGACTGCTCGGCGGCCAGGTAGCGTACCTGGGCGTCCTCGGCCAACTGCAAGGGTGCCAGATGGGAAGTGGCCTCGAAGCGCAGGTCGCCCTCGCTGGAGTTGAGCACGCTGCCGGCCTGCAGGCCCTGGATCACCGCGCGAATAAAGTGCTCCAGGCTGAAGGCATCGGTGACCAGTCCCACCTGGCGCACCCGGCGTACACGGGCCAGGGCCAATTGCTGCGGCAAGGCGCTGGTGAACTGGTCTTCGCCGAGGAAGCCGAACGGCAACTGGTAACGGCTGACCTGGCCGCCACTGGTCACATCGATCTCGCTGAGCAACACCGGGTGCTCCGGGTCGCCGAAACGCACGCCGTAGGCGATATGCACGCTGTCGATGGCCGTGTCCTTGCCGGCGAACCAACGCCGTTTCGGCAGCCAGGCCGGCAGCACCTGTTGTTCAAGGCTGGCGCGGCAAGGGGCGTCCAGCAATTCTTCCATGCGTTTTTTCAGCACCAGGGTGGTGAAGTCCGGCATGCTCTGCGCCGGTTCCACGTGCCAGCTGGGCATCTGGTTTTCCGCTGCCAGCACAAACCAGTAGAAGCCATACGGCGCCAGGGTCAGCAGGAAATTAAGCTGGCCGATCGGAGGGAAGGCATTCCCGCCGAGCATCTCCACCGGCACCATGCCGGCAAAGGCCGACAGGTCCAGCTCGGCGGCCTGGGCGCTACGCGATACGTTGGCCACGCACAGGATGATTTCCGTGCGGCCATCGTCGCCGGTGAATTCACGGGTATAGGCGAGGATGCGGCGGTTGCTCGGCGAGAGCATCTTCAAGCTGCCGCGGCCAAACGCCTTGGACTGCTTGCGCACCGCCAACATGCGCCGGGTCCAGTTGAGCAATGAGTGGGGGTCCTGGGCCTGGGTTTCGACGTTGACCGACAGGTAGCCGTATTGCGGGTCCATGATCGGCGGCAGCACCAGGCTGGCCGGGTCGGCGCGCGAGAAGCCGCCATTGCGGTCGATGGACCACTGCATCGGCGTGCGCACGCCATCGCGGTCACCGAGGTAGATGTTGTCACCCATGCCGATTTCATCGCCGTAATACAGGGTCGGCGTGCCGGGCATCGACAACAGCAGGCTGTTGAGCAACTCGACACGACGGCGATCGCGCTCCATCAAGGGCGCCAGGCGCCGGCGAATGCCCAGGTTGATCCGCGCACGCCGGTCGGCTGCGTAGTAGTTCCACAGGTAGTCGCGCTCTTTGTCGGTGACCATCTCCAGCGTCAGCTCATCGTGGTTGCGCAGGAAGATCGCCCATTGGCAGTTGGCGGGGATCTCTGGGGTCTGGCGCAGGATGTCGGTGATCGGAAAGCGGTCTTCCTGGGCCAGGGCCATGTACATGCGCGGCATCAATGGAAAGTGAAAGGCCATATGGCATTCATCACCGTCATCGCCCTTTTTGTCACCGAAGTACAGTTGGGTGTCTTCCGGCCACTGGTTGGCTTCGGCGAGCAGCATGCGGTCAGGGTAATGGGCGTCGATTTCGGCGCGGATCTGCTTGAGGACGTCGTGGGTCTCCGGCAGGTTTTCATTGTTGGTGCCGTCACGCTCGATCAGGTACGGGATGGCGTCCAGGCGCAGGCCGTCGATCCCCATGTCGAGCCAGTAACGCATCACCGACAGCACGGCCTTCATGACCTGCGGGTTGTCGAAGTTGAGGTCCGGCTGATGGGAATAGAAGCGGTGCCAGAAGTACTGGCCGGCGACCGGGTCCCAGGTCCAGTTGGACTTTTCGGTGTCGAGGAAGATGATCCGCGTGCCATCGTATTTCTGGTCGTCATCGGACCATACGTAGAAGTCGCGAGCCGCCGAGCCGGGCTTGGCCTTGCGCGCGCGCTGGAACCAGGGGTGCTGGTCGGAGGTGTGGTTGATCACCAGCTCGGTGATCACCCGCAGCCCGCGCTTATGGGCTTCGGCGATAAAGCGCTTGGCGTCGGCCATGGTCCCGTAGTCGCTGTGCACCCCACGGTATTCAGCGATGTCATAGCCGTCATCACGGCGTGGCGAAGGGTAGAACGGCAGCAGCCAGATGGTGTTCACACCGAGGTCGGCGATGTAGTCGAGCTTGGCGATCAGCCCGGGAAAGTCACCGATGCCGTCGTTATTGGAGTCGAAATAGGATTTGACGTGAACCTGGTAAATCACCGCGTCCTTGTACCAGAGCGGGTCTTTGATAAAGGTGGCAGCCTTGGGTTTCTTCGCCATTGGAAACTCCTGAAATACTGAAATTCTTGCAAACTGAACGCGGTCAAGGTGGGAGGGGCTTGCCCCCTCCCAGCTGTTGATCTTCGCCAGGCTCAGGAGGTGGTGATACGCCAGATCCCGAACGGCATCTGCGGCTCCAGCCGCGTCCACTGGTTCTTGCCGTACCAGGTCCAGCGATGGCCGTTCATCAAGTCTTCACCCTGGATCTGCGCATCGTCCGGCAGGCCCAGCTCCCAGAGCGGTAACTCGAAATGGGCTTCCTGGGCGTTGAAGGGGTCGAGGTTGACTGCCACCAGGATGAAGTTGCTGCCGTCCTCGCTGCGCTTGCCGAAGTACAGGATGTTGTCGTTCCAGGCGTTGTACAGCTTCAGGCCCAAGTGGGTCTGCAACGCCGGGTTCTGTCGGCGGATGCGATTGAGCTGGGCGATCTCGGCAATGATGTTGCCCGGCGCGGTGAAGTCCCGTGGGCGGATCTCGTACTTCTCCGAGTCCAGGTACTCTTCCTTGCCCGGTACCGGCGCGGCTTCGCACAGTTCAAAACCTGAATACATGCCCCACAGCCCCGAGCCCATGCTGGCCAACACGGCGCGGATCAAGAAGCCCGGACGCCCGGACTCATGCAGGAAGCCTGGGTTGATGTCCGGCGTATTGACGAAGAAGTTCGGCCGGTAGCATTCGCGCCACGGTGACTGGTTCAACTGCGTCAGGTACTCGCTCAGTTCGGCCTTGGTGTTACGCCAGGTGAAATAGGTGTAGCTCTGGGAGTATCCGACCTTGCCCAGGCGCGCCATCATCGCGGGGGTGGTGAAAGCTTCGGCGAGGAAGATCACTTCCGGGTGCTTGGCCCTGACATCACTGATCAACCATTGCCAGAACGGCAGCGGCTTGGTGTGAGGGTTGTCGACGCGAAAGGTCTTCACGCCCTCTTCCACCCAACCGACCACGATGTCCCGCAGCTCGGTCCATAGGCCGGGGATGGCATCGGCGGCGTAAAAGTCGACGTTGACGATGTCCTGGTATTTTTTCGGCGGGTTTTCCGCGTATTTGATCGTGCCGTCCGGGCGCCAGTTGAACCAGCCCGGGTGCTGCTTGAGCCAGGGGTGGTCCTGGGAGCACTGGATGGCAAAGTCCAGGGCGATTTCCAAGCCATGCTCGGCGGCGGCCTTGACCAGGCGGCGAAAGTCATCGCGGCTGCCCAGTTGCGGGTGGATGGCTTCGTGGCCGCCCTCCTCGCTGCCGATCGCGTAGGGGCTACCCGGATCATCCGGGCCGGCCGTGAGCGCGTTGTTCTTGCCCTTGCGGTGGCTGCGGCCGATGGGGTGGATCGGCGGGAAGTACAGCACATCGAAGCCCATGTCATGGATCATCGACAGCCGCGAGTGCACATCATTGAAGGTGCCGTGGCGTGCGGGATCGTCGGTGATCGAACGGGGAAACAGTTCGTACCAACTGGCAAATTGTGCGGCTTCGCGCTCCACATCGATCGGGTATACGGTGCTGATGCTCAAGTAGGCGCGGTGATCGGCCTGGGTCATGAGATGCGCACTGTCTTCGTGCAAAAACAGCGCGACCTGCTCGGTTTCCAGCAGGCCGGAGAGTTCGTGGTGCAGCAACATCAGGCGGTCGCGCAGCTCGTTGTCGCTGCGTTCGGCGGCCTGCAACACCAGGCTGCGGCCTTCCTGCAACTCCAGGCTGACCGGCACCCCGGCCTCGTGTTTCTTGCGCAGTTCGTAGCAGAAGCTGGCGAAGGTATCGATCCAGGCTTCGATGCAATACTCGTGGGGCCCCTGCTGGACGACGCTAAAAGCACCCTCCCAGCCATCGTTGCCCACATCGGCCATGACCACGCTGTGCCAGCTTTCTTCGTGCAACGCGCGCCAGCGGATCAGCACGGCGAGCTTGTCGTGCCCATCGGCGAACACCTTGCTGGTGACATTGACACGCTGGCCCACCACGGCCTTTACGGCAAATTCGCCGCCATCAATCACGGGGGTGGTGCTTTCAATCGCGATCCTGGGCAACAACAGCGCCTGGGACAACGGCAATAAGGATTCCTTTGGAGCCAGTGTTTCAGCAGTCATCGAGCATCTTCCCCTTACGCCCTGTGGACGCTCTTTGCTTGATCCGAATTCTGATACGGCGCCGCTCTCCCTGAGCAGGGCCGTATAAGGTCCGAGCCTGCACCCTGGTTAAAAGTTCAGGCGGATATGCCGCCATTGGGCGGGGAATCAATTCCCCCCACCCGATGTCCACCGCTAGAGCAAAGCACAAACGAGGCCATACCGATGAATATCCCGATCCCGGCTGAAACACCCGACCCGAATATCGATAACCCGACGCTGCCGCCCACAGAGCCTGAGCCCATTCCAGAACAAGAACCACCTGAAAACGAGCCACCGCCGGTGGAGGAGCCACCGACGACGATCGCCCCCGTGATGTCGAGTACCTCTGGGAACTGACCTTAACAAGCGAAATACCCTACTGGCTCGAACGGTGAAGTCCTTACTTCGTCTGAATGGACATTGGTGATACTGACCGCGCATAGACGTCATCCCAAGACGACTCGCTTACCCAAGCACTCGCGAGGACACATTATGTCAGCCATCCATCAAATACCGACGCCCCACTCCGCACTCCCTCCAAGCCAGCATCGTGCGGAACGGGGCCTCCCTCCCGCGTCTTCAGTCGTAACCACGCAAGCCCTGGAGGCCCTGCTCCGCTCAGGCCCGAACCACGCCAGGCAACCCAAGCGACCCGACAACCCCGAGCCGGCCCCTTCAAGCACGGCAACGATGAAGCAAAGCCTCACTGACCTGGGTGCCCAGGTAAACCGAAGCACGGTTGAA
Organism: Pseudomonas sp. MPR-R2A5; assembly: GCF_058793055.1. Classification (NCBI taxonomy): domain Bacteria; kingdom Pseudomonadati; phylum Pseudomonadota; class Gammaproteobacteria; order Pseudomonadales; family Pseudomonadaceae; genus Pseudomonas; species Pseudomonas sp. MPR-R2A5. The sequence continues at coordinate 97,214 of NZ_JBXAFK010000017.1, read as the reverse complement.
CACATGCTGCGTGATCCAACATCCAGAGGGTCTATAGACACCTTCAACAAAATTGGCACGCTATTGACGACCGACAAGATCAGCACCTTATTGTCCGGGCCCGATGCAAACGACAACGTCAAGGTCCTCGAGAAGGTCGAATCTCAATTGAGCAAAGATGCGATCGACACTGTCCTGTCTCCCTTCGAGGCTGAGCAGGTCGACAGCTATCGGAACCATGTCGAGTCGGCCCTGTTCGACCTGAAGTACAGATTAATGACCGCCCCGCTTGAAAGCCGATTTGATCTCGTGCGCCGCTTTGCCAGTAAAAAGCACGAGCCTTTGCTGGATATCCAGGACAACCTTGCTCAAGCAAATGCCAGGGCGACGTCCCTGTGTTCCATTTCCGCGCTGGTGAGAAAAGCAATCGGGTCGTTGAAGTTCCCACACCCCACTGATCTGGAGAATCGCATACCCACTGACACACCCCACAAACCGTGCACGGTTCGGCCCAATATCTACCGTTACACCAGCATCCAGGAGTCTTCCCTCGACGCCCCCAGCGAAGTCCGGGATTTCGTGCACGGTCAAGACAAACTGGATGTTTCAGGTATTCGCAGACAACTCAATAAACCATTGCAATGGGTCCACCAACTATCCGGGGCCAGTGGGGAAATGCAGCTGAAGTACTCCCCCACCACCAACACGAGCGTTCTCGTGATTTCAGGTAACCCGTCGGAGCCGGCGTTTGTCGCAAAGATATTTGGGCAATTGAAGGAAACCGACCTGTTGAGCTGAGCGGTGGTCATTGATCCTTCTCAAAGACCTTGACGATCCTCGGCATCACGCTGAACACCGCCAGGGCCAGTAACGTACTGAGCACCGCCGTCGACTCGCGCCCCATCCCCGCCGCCACCCCAATGGCGGCGGTCATCCACAACCCGGCGGCGGTGGTCAGGCCCTTGACGTGCTGGCCCTCCTCGTCCTCCTTGCCTTTGAGGATAGTGCCCGCCCCCAGGAACCCAATCCCGGCAATCACCCCCTGCACCACCCGGCTCATGGCATCCGCCTGGTTGCCGGACATCTGTGGCACCAACACGAACAGCGCGGCGCCCAGGGCCACCAGCATGTGCGTGCGCACCCCGGCCGCCTTGCCCTTGTGCTCACGTTCAAAACCGAGGATCCCGCCCAGGAGCGCGGCGATCAACAAGCGTACGGTGATCTGGGTGAGTTGCTTCGCATCGGTAATATCGGCGAATTCGGCTTGCAGGGTTTGCCAGACTTCGTGCCACCAAGCGTCCATGGAAACTGTCCTGTATAGGGGTCGATAAAGCATGGACCGCAGCGACCGCCAGTCAGTTGCCTGGAACCACCGCCGATGGCATGCCCCTAACCTTCATAGCCTATGAAAAGGGAGATCAGCATGACCGTACGTATCGAAAACCATCTGTGCTATTTCATGCTCGATGAAAACGGCCAGGAACAAAGCGTGCCGGCTACCCGAGTCAAGGTCCTCACCGACAACGACAAAGCCATGTCTTACGTGGACCTGGCCGGCCAGCGGATCTATATCACCGAAGCCGAGGCCGACGCCCTGACGGTCGAGGGTGCAACGGATGCACGCAACCACGTCAAGGCCGAAGAGCCTGGTTCGCTGATTTAATTGATCTGCGTCAGCATCGCCAAATCAAGCCTGCACCCCAGGCGCCACGGGGTGCAGCACATTGTCGCAGCGCTTGGACACCAACGCATCTGATCCGCTTTTTATCGCCATACCTGAGTCTGTTATGCAAACAGAGCGACGGGCATAGTTCATCCGCCTGATGGAGGCTGATGAGCGAATGACCATGAGCGAAATAATCCCCGTCCGAACCGTGGAACCCCATGCACCTGCGCACCCAAAGAAGGTGAAGGCCGCATCCAGCGACAACCTGATTCACACCCGCAGCTTTACCGGCCTGTTTCGTACCTTGCGCGTGAGCGGTGCAGGCTTTCTGTTCCTGGCCTTCTTCGGCACCGTGTGGCTGAACTGGGGCGGTCGCCAGGCCGTGCTGTGGGACCTGGCTGAAAGCAAATTCCATATCTTTGGCGCGACCTTCTGGCCCCAGGACTTCATCCTGCTGTCCGCGCTGCTGATGATCTGCGCCTTCGGCCTGTTTGCGATCACTGTGTTTGCCGGCCGCGTATGGTGCGGCTACACCTGCCCGCAAAGCTCCTTTACCTGGTTGTTCATGTGGTGCGAAAAAATCACCGAAGGCGAACGCAACCAACGCATCAAGCTGCAAGCGGCCCCCTGGAGCCTGAATAAACTGGCGCGGCGCTCGGCCAAACATACCTTGTGGCTGGGCATCAGTGTGCTGACCGGGCTGACTTTTGTCGGCTACTTCACCCCCATTCGCCCGCTGGCCACCGAACTGCTGACCTGGCAGATGGGGGGCGTGAGCCTGTTCTGGGTCCTGTTTTTCACCGCAGCCACCTACATCAATGCCGGCTGGCTGCGCGAAGCCGTGTGCATGCACATGTGCCCCTACGCCCGGTTCCAGAGCGTGATGTTCGACAAAGACACCCTGACCATCTCCTATGATGTGGCCCGTGGCGAAAGCCGTGGCCCACGCAAACGCGAGGTGAAACCGGCGGATGTCGGCCTGGGCGACTGTATCGACTGCCAGTTGTGCGTGCAGGTCTGCCCCACCGGCATCGATATCCGCGACGGCCTGCAAATGGAGTGCATCGGCTGCGCGGCGTGCATCGACGCCTGCGATTCGATCATGGACAAAATGGGCTATGCCCGTGGCCTGGTGAGCTACACCTCCGAACATCAACTGCAAGGTGGCAAGACTCACCTGCTGCGGCCGCGCCTGATCGGCTACAGTGCCGTGCTGCTGGTGATGATCGCGGCGCTGGTGGTGGCGTTGGTGCAACGGCCGATGGTGTCGCTGGACGTTACCAAGGACCGTGGCATGTTCCGCGAGAACGCCCAGGGCTTGATCGAAAACATCTACAGCCTCAAGGTCATCAACAAGACGCAGCAACGCCAGGATTACCGCCTGGAGCTGGTGGACGCCGAGGGCTTCCAACTGCAGGGCAAGACCGAGATCAGCCTGGCACCCGGGGAAATCAGCGATGTGCCGGTATCGGTGGCATTGCTGGCCGACAAGCCGGCGAGCAGTTCGCAGACGTTGCGGTTCAAGGTGTCGGATGTGGATGAACCCTGGATCTACAGTGCGGCCGATAGCCGCTTCGTGGCGCCGCTCAACCGCTGAGACCCCGGTATCGAAAATGATAAAGATCAAATGTGGGAGGTGGGCTTTTTTGTAGGAGCGAGCTTGCTCGCGAAGAACTTAAAGGCGCCGCGTTGATTCAGGAAGCACGCGTTATCGTTGACGTTTTTCGCGAGCGAGCTCGCTCCTACAGAAGGCGATGTACGGCATCAGGGCTCTCCCAATCGGATCTCCACTCATATAAAACACGTGTTTAAGGCCAAAATGAAACGCTACGAAAAATTCGCCGACGACATTGCCGAACTGATCCGCTCCGGCGTCCTCGGCCCCGGCCAACGGGTGCCCTCGGTGCGCTATGCCAGCCAGACCTACGGCGTCAGCCCATCCACCGTCTTCCAGGCCTACTACCTGCTGGAACGCCGGGGCCTGATCCGTGCGCGTCCGCGCTCCGGCTACTTCGTCAATACCCATGCACCCAGCCCGTTTTCCGAGCCGGTGGTGAGCGAGCAGGTCCACGAGTCCACCGAGGTCGATGTGAGCGAACTGGTGTTCTCGGTACTCGACTCCATCAAGGACCCGAACACCGTACCCTTCGGTTCGGCCTTCCCCAGCCCGATGCTGTTCCCGCTGCCACGCCTGGCCCGCTCCCTGGCCAGCGCCAGCCGTGAGATGGACCCGCGCCTGGTGGTCACCGACATGTCGCCGGGCAACCCGCAATTGCGACGCCAGATTGCCCTGCGCTACATGGTCGGCGGGCTGATGCTGCCCATGGAAGAACTGCTGATCACCAACGGGGCGCTGGAGGCCCTGAACCTGTGCCTGCAGGCCGTCACCGAGCCGGGTGACCTGGTGGCCATTGAAGCCCCCGCGTTCTATGCCTGCCTGCAAGTACTGGAACGCCTGAAGCTCAAGGCGGTGGAGATCCCGGTGCATCCACGCGATGGCATTGACCTTAACGCGTTGTCGCAAAGCCTTGAGCGCTACCCGATCAAGGCCTGCTGGACCATGACCAGCTTCCAGAACCCCATGGGCGCCACACTGCCAGAGTCGAAGAAACAGGAACTGGTGGAGCTGTTGCGCCGTCACCAGGTGCCGCTGATCGAAGACGACGTCTACGCCGAGCTGTACTACGGGCAACAGGCACCGAAACCGGCCAAGGCCTTCGACACCGAGGGCCTGGTGATGCACTGCGGTTCATTCGCCAAGAGCCTGGCCCCGGGTTACCGGGTTGGTTGGGTCGCGGCCGGGCGTTATGCGCAGAAGGTCGAGCGCTTGAAGCTGATGACCTCGCTCTGCCCGTCGATGCCGGCCCAGGCAGCCATCGCCGACTACCTGCAACACGGCGGCTATGATCGGCACCTGCGCAAATTGCGTTATGCCCTGGAAGAACAGCAAAGCGCCATGCTTGCCGCCATTGCACGCTACTTTCCGGCGCAGACACGGGTCAGCCAGCCGGCCGGCGGCTACTTCCTGTGGTTGGAACTGCCAGAGCAGACAGACTCGTTGAAATTGTTCCAGATGGCTTTGGCCCAGGGCATCAGCATTGCGCCGGGACCGATTTTCTCGGCAACCCAGCGTTTCCGCAATTGCATTCGCTTGAACTATGGCAGCCCATGGACCGAGGCGTCGGAAAAGGCGATGGAGACGTTGGGCCGGATCGTAAGGTCATTCTGAGCTGGAACCCGGCGGAGTAATGAACCTGCGCCGACTTCCGAGCTGATTGCGCTGACGCTTAACGGCCACCGCCCAGGTCGACAAATGTGCCCGTGGCATAAGAAGCCTTATCCGACAACAACCAGATAATCGCTTCCGCCACTTCATCCGGGCGCCCGCCCCGGGCCATGGGGATGCCAGACTCCAGCTTGCTGACCCGATTCGGGTCACCGCTCAAGGCATGGAAGTCGGTAAAGATATAGCCGGGGCGCACCGCGTTGACACGAATGCCTTCGCCCGCGACTTCCTTCGACAAGCCAATGGTGAAGGTATCGAGCGCGCCCTTGGAGGCTGCGTAATCGACATACTCGCCCGGTGAGCCGAGCCGCGCGGCCACCGACGACACGTTGACGATACTGCCGCCCTGCCCGCCATGCTTGGGCGACATGCGCAGCACGGCATGCTTGGCACACAGGATCGGGCCAAGCACATTGGTCTTCATGACTTTCAGGATGCGAAACTCGGACATTTCGTCCACCCGCGATTTATGCCCCACGGTGCCAGCATTGTTGACCAACGCCGTGACCCGGCCCAGTTCAGCATCGACGCGATGAAACAGTGCGATCACTTCATCTTCGATGCTGACATCCGCCCGCACGGCAATCGCCTGGGCGCCCAGGGCCCGAACCTGTTCAAGCACGCGGTGCGCGGCGTCTTCGTCGGACTGGTAATTGATGCAGATGCGATAGCCCTCGCGAGCGGCCAGCAATGCCGTCTCGGCGCCAATCCCACGGCTGCCCCCGGTGATGATGACGACTTTGTCCATGCGTGCGGTCCCCTGTTTCAACCTGATGTTTATGCATGAATCCAATACTAACTGTCACCTACGGCTTTTGTCAGGCGCCAACGCGTCTTCGACGCGCTGGATGCCGACCATGAAGCCGTCAGCCGGCAGCGGGTGTCCGAGCAGATAACCTTGCAGGGAATCACAGCCCAGGCGGGTCAGGAAACGCTGCTGCGCATCGGTTTCCACGCCTTCGGCGACGATCCGCAGGCCCAGGGCCTGGCCCAGGGCGACAATGGCCGAGACGATGGCGGCATCGTCGCTGTCGTGCTCCAGGTCGCGTACAAACCCACGGTCGATCTTCAGTTCGTTGGCCGGCAGGCGCTTGAGGTACATCAGGCTGGAATAGCCGGTGCCAAAGTCATCGATGGACAGATCGACCCCCATGTCGGAAAGCTGCTGCAACACCGTCATGCTCGCATCGGCATCGCGCATGGCGGTGGTCTCGGTGATCTCCAGGGTCAGGCTGTTGGCTGGCAACTGGTGACGCTCCAAGGCCGCCGCCACACTCTGGACCAGCCCCCCATGGCAGAACTGCAACGCCGAGAGGTTAACGGCAATGCGCCACCCCTCGTAGCCCTGGCCGTACCACTCGCGCATCTGGCGGCAGGCTTCATTGAGCACCCATTCCCCCATCGGGATGATCAGCCCGGTCTTTTCCGCCAATTCGATAAACGTGTCGGGCAACAGCAAACCGTGCTGCGGATGCTCCCAGCGCAGCAACGCTTCGGCCCCTACCGGGAGACCACTGACGGCGTCGAATTTGGGCTGGTAATACAACCGGAACTGCTGGTGTTCGAGGGCATTGCGCAGGTCCTGCAACAACTGCAGCTGCTTGCGCGCGTTAGTGTTCATCGACACATCGAAGAAGCTGTAGCCGTTCTTGCCCATGCCCTTGGCGTGGTACATCGCGGCATCGGCGTTCATCAGCAGCTCCTGGGGGTTACCGCCGTTGCCGGGGTACAGGGCAATGCCGACGCTGGCGGAGATTTTCAACGCATGCTCGGCCACCTGGAACGCGCGATTGATCAACGACACCTGGCGTTCAGCCAGGCCGAGGGCATCATCCGGCTGCGTCAGTTGCACCAGCAGTACGAACTCATCCCCGCCGATACGCGCCAGGGTGTCCTGGCTGCGCAGGTCTTCACGCAGGCGCTGGCCGACCTCGCGCAGCAACTGATCCCCCAAGTGGTGGCCGAAGGCATCGTTGACCGGTTTGAAGCCATCCAGGTCGATAAACATCAGGGCGAAGCAACCGCCCTGCTCCTTAACCGCCTGCATCGCCTGCTGAATACGGTCTGCGAGCAAGGTGCGATTGGGCAGGCCGGTGAGCATGTCGTGCAGGGCCAGGTGGGTCAGTTCCTGGTTCGCCAGGGTCAGGGAGTCGGCGAGTATGGCGGTGCGGGCTTCCAGGCGCGCATCAAGCAGCGAGGTCAGCAATGCAATGGCAAGCACGGCCAAGGTCGTCACCAGCACCAGGTTATCCAGGCCCTTGCCACTCAAGCCGGTCAAGGCGGCGCCGCAAAAACTGTCATCGGCAAAGCGTGCCGCGGCCATACCGGTGTAATGCATGCCAACAATGGCAAACCCCATTACCACCGCCGCCCCGCCACGTACCAGGCGTACGTAGGGAGTATTGCGCCGAAGGTTAAAGGCGATCCAAAGTGCCGCGCCGGACGCCACCACCGCTATCAGCAACGACACGCCAAACAAGCCGGGGTCGTAGTCGATGCCCGGCGTCATGCGCATCGCGGCCATGCCGGTGTAATGCATGCTGGCGATGCCCATCCCCATGACCAGCGCGCCAAACACCAGCTGCCAGGCGGGCAGGTGCTGCTGGCTCACCAGCCATAAGGCAAAACCGCTGGACAACACCGCGATCAACAGCGACAGCGCGGTAATGCCCAGGTCAAATCCCAGGGCAAACGGCAGGCGCAGCGCCAACATGCCGATAAAGTGCATGGACCACACCCCCACGCCCATGGCCAGCGCCCCGCCCGCTATCCATAGATAAACCGCGCGCCCGCTGGCCGTGGCGATGCGGCCACTGAGGTCCAGCGCGGTATAGGACGCGAGGATCGCAACGAACAGGGAGATCACAACCAGGGAGGGGGAATAACTACCGACAAGCATGCAATTTCTCGTGCGCAACGGGCCGGAGAGGCCCGTGCCAAGTGGCAAAGCGGGCGATTGTAGCGAGAATAATTCTTGGGTACTCGATTAATTATCAGAGAGCCATCAGTGGCATTTTGACGCCAATCTACCGGCTCAACGCCGATCGATTCTTGCCGTCATGCCTACTGCTTAGCCTCCACATTATCGCTGCCAAAATGCGGCTCACTGTCCTGCCTTGCGCACTCACTCCTTCTCGGCAATCGACGTCTGCCCATCCCAGCCACCGCCCAGTGCGGCGATCAGTTGCACGCTCGCCACCAATCGCGACTGCAGCAAGGTCAACACAGTGCGCTCGTTACTCAAAGCGGTGGCCTGCACAGTGACCACATCCAGATAGGCAATCAGCCCCGCCTTGTATTGGTTCTGGGTCAAGCGCAACGATTCCCGCGCGGCTTCCAGGGCTTCCTTGCTGACCACGGCCTCGTCTTCCAGCACCTTGAGCTGGACCATGTAGTTTTCCACTTCGCGGAACCCGTCCAGTACGGTCTGGCGGTACTTGGCCACGGTTTCGTCGTAGGAAGCCACCGTGCGGTCCACTTCCGCCGAGCGCTGGCCGCCGTCGAACAGGGTCATGGCGAGTTTCGGCCCGACCGACCAGAAGCGGTTCGGCAGGCTGATCCAATCGGCATAGGTGCTGCTGGAGTAGCCCCCGGCCAGGCTGAGGCTCAGGTCCGGGTAATAGGCAGCTTTGGCCACGCCGATATTGGCGTTGGCGGCGATCACTGAGCGCTCGGCCGAAGCGATGTCCGGGCGACGTTCGAGCAATTGCGAAGGCAGGCTGACCGGGATCTGCGGCAATGCCGGGATGTCCTTGCTCACCGCCAGGTTGAAGTTGGCGGGTGCCTCACCGATCAACACGGCGATGGCGTTTTCCAGTTGCGCGCGCTGCCAGATCAGGTCGATCAGGCTGGCTTGGGTCGTCTTGAGCTGGGTTTGCGCCTGGGCCACCGCTTCCTTGCCGGAGACACCGGCGCGGTATTGGTTTTCGGTCATTTGCAGGGAGCGTTGGTACGTGTCCAGGGTGGCTTGCAGCAGACGGGTCTGCTCGTCCATGACCCGCAATTGCAGGTAGCTTTGCACCAGTTCCGACTGTTGGCTCAAGCGCATCGCGGCCAGGTCGGCCGAGCTGGCTTCGGCGCTGGCTTCGTTGGCCTCCAGGCCGCGGCGCAACTTGCCCCAGATGTCGGCTTCCCAGCTCACGCCCAGCTGGGCGTTGAGGGTGTTGCGGATGCCGCTGCTGGAACTGCTGAGGCTCGCGCTGCTGCTACCAGAGCCCTGGCTCGCGCGGGTTTTTCCGACGCTCAGGTCAACGGTGGGGTAAAACGCGCCACGGGAACTGCGCACCAGGGCCTGGGCCTGGCGAAAACGTGCTTCGGCCTGGGCCACGGTCTGGTTGGAGCTGTTCAGGCGCTGCACCAGGTCATTGAGTTGACGATCACCGTACAGCTCCCACCAGGCGCCACGGGCCAGGGAGTCGCTCGGCGTGGCCTGGCGCCAGCCCTGGGCCTCCTTGAACTGCGCCGGCTCGATGACTTCCGGGCGATGGTAGTCAGGCCCGACGGCGCAGGCGCTGAGCAACAACGCCAACCCCACTGTAGGAGCGAGCTTGCTCGCGAAGGTCGTTAACGATAACGCGCCGAGCCTGAATGAACGCGGGGCCTGCCGTTTTTTCGCGAGCAAGCTCGCTCCTACAGGGGTGGGTGCCGTGTCGGAAACCCGCCGTGCATGGGTGTGGGTTGAATCGGTCATAGCGCAGTGTCCAGGGCAGCATCGGTACGCACGCCACGCCAGGCGTTGAAACGGTGGCGCGCGCGGTCTAGATAAAGGTAAACCACCGGGGTGGTGTAGAGGGTCAGGATCTGGCTGAAGGCCAGGCCGCCGATGATGGTCAAGCCCAGTGGGTGGCGCATTTCCGCGCCATCACCAGCGCCCAGCAGCAAGGGCAAGGCGCCGAGAATGGCGGCCAGGGTGGTCATCAGGATCGGCCGCAAGCGCAGCAGGCAGGCACTGCGAATCGACTCCAGCGGGTCCATGCCGTCGTTACGCTCCAACTGCAAGGCCAGGTCGATCATCAAGATGGCGTTCTTCTTCACCACGCCGATCAGCAGGAACAGGCCCAGCAAGGAAATCAGGCTGAACTCGCCGCCCGTCAGGTAGATGGCGAGCATCGCACCGACCCCGGCCGACGGCAGGGTCGAGAGGATCGTCAGCGGGTGGATATAGCTTTCATAGAGGATGCCCAGCACCAGGTACACCGCCACCAGCGCGCCGAGAATCATGAACGGCTGGCCCTTCTGCGTCGCCGCGAAGGCGTCGGCGGTGCCGGCCATCTTGGCAATCACATCCTCAGGCAAGCCGAGCTTGGCGATCGCTCGCTCGATGGCGGCCGTCCCCTGCTCCACCGTGACACCGGGCGCCATGTCGAAGGCAATGTTTTCCGAGGCGAACTGGCCTTCATGGCTGACGCGATCGTCCGCCAGGCTGTTTTCATAGTGGGCAATGGTCGACAACGGCACCCGCGCGCCACTGGACGTGATCACCTGCATCTGGTTCAGGGTAATCGGGTCCTGGGCGTATTTCGGGTTGACCTCCATCACCACCTGGTACTGGTTGAGGCTGTCGTAGATGGTGGAAATCTGCCGCTGGCTGTAGGCATTGTTCAAGACTGCCGTAACCATGTTCATGTCGATGCCCAGGCGCTTGGCCTGGTCGCGGTCAACGATCAGCGTGACCTGGGCAGCGCCGCGGCCTTCGCGGGCATCGATGGCGGTCAGCTCGGGCAGCTCACGCAGGGCGGCCACGACTTTCGGGTACCACAGGCGCAGCGCGGCCAAGTCACCGCTTTGCAGGATGTAGGAATACTGTGCAGTGGTCTGGTCACGGCTGCCGCCGAATTGCAGGTCCTGGTCAGCCATGAGGAACAGGCGCCCACCCGGCACCAGCGGCACATCCTTGCGCAAGCGCTCGATCACCGCTTGCGCCGAGACCTTGCGTTCGCTGATAGGCTTGAGCCGCACCAGCATCACCGCGTTGTTGGTGCCGTTGCTCCCGCCGATAAACCCGGCCACGCTGAGTACCGCCGGGTCCTTGAGCACCGCCTTGCGGAAGGTCTCCATCTTCGGCTGCATCACGCTGAACGACAGCCCGTCATCCCCGCGCACGAAGCCGATCAACTGGCCGGTGTCCTGCTGCGGCATAAAGGTTTTCGGCACCACGACATACAACGCCACGTTCATGCCGATGGTCAGCAACAGGCTGAGCAGGGTCAGTCGGCGGTGGCGCAGCACCCAGTCGAGGCTGGTGGCGTAGCCGGCGACCATGCGGTCGTTGATCTTCTGGCTCCAGCGCTGCAAACCGGTCATCTGGCCTTTGACATGGGGCTTGAGCCAGCGGGCGCAGAGCATCGGCGTCAGGGTCAGCGAGACAATCAGCGACACAATGATCGCCGCCGACAAGGTGATGGAAAACTCGCGGAACAGGTTGGTGACGATGCCGCCCATGAACAGGATGGACAGGAACACCGCCACCAGCGACACGTTCATCGACAACAAGGTAAAGCCGACTTCCTGGGCGCCCAGGTACGCCGCCTTCATCGGTGGCACCCCTTCGTCGATATGTCGGGAAATGTTCTCCAGTACCACGATGGCATCGTCCACCACCAGGCCGGTCGCCAGGATCAGCGCCATCAGCGAGAAGTTGTTCAACGAAAACCCGTACAGGTACATCACCGCGAACGTTCCCACCAGCGACACCGGCACCGCCAGGGTCGGAATCAACGAGGCGCGGAAGTTACCGAGGAACAGGTACACCACCAGGATGACCAGGCCCACGGCAATCAGCAGGGTCATCTCGGCTTCATGCAAGGTCGCGGTGATCACCGGCGAGCGGTCCATCGCCAGGCTCAGCTTGACACTGGACGGCAGCACCGCCTGCAATGCCGGCAGCTGGGCCTTGATCTGCCTCACGGTCTCGATGATGTTGGCGCCGGACTGGCGATTGATCACCAGCAGCACCGCGGAATCGTTGTTGAAGAAACCACTGTTGTAGCGGTCTTCCACGCCATCAGTGATCGTGGCCACATCCTTCAGGCGCAGGGCCGCGCCGTTCTGGTAGCGAATCAGCAGCGGTTCATAGTCCTTGGCCTTTTCCAACTGGTCATTGGCCTGGATCTGCCAATTGCGCTCGCTGTCTTCCAGGGAGCCCTTGGGGCGCCGCTGGTTGGCGTTGGCAATGGTGTTGCGCACATCGTCCAGGGCCACGCCGTACTGGTCGAGAGCCTTGGGTTCAAGTTCGATACGCACCGCCGGCAGGGAGCTGCCGCCGATCTGCACTTCGCCCACGCCGGGCACCTGGGACAGGCTTTGCGAGAGGATGGTCGAGGCCAGGTCGTACAACTGGCCTTTCTGCAACACGTCCGAGGTCAGCGACAACACCATGATCGGTGCCTGGGACGGGTTGATTTTCTTGTAGGTGGGCATGCTGCGCATGCCGCTGGGCAGCAGGTTGCGCGAAGCGTTGATGGCCGCCTGCACTTCCCGCGCCGCGCCGTTGATGTCACGGTCGGAGTCGAACGCCAGGATCACCCGGGTGGAGCCCTGGCTCGACGAACTGCTCATGGTGGTAATGCCGGCAATCGCGCCAAAGGAGCGCTCCAACGGCGTGGCCACGGTCGACGCCATCACCTCGGGGCTCGCGCCGGGCAAGCTGGCCGAGACCACGATCACCGGGAAATCGATCTGCGGCAGCGGCGACACCGGCAGCAGGTTAAAGCTGACACCGCCCAGCAACAGGATCGCCAGGCTCAGCAGCATGGTGGCGACCGGCCGGCGAATGAAAGGTCCGGACAGGTTCATGACTCAACCGGCTCCAGGCTTTGCGGCTCTTTGCGCCAGCGACGACCGAGACGGTCGAAGTACAGGTAGATCACCGGGGTGGTGAACAGGGTCAACACCTGGCTCACCAGCAAACCGCCAACCATCACCAGGCCCAGGGGCTGGCGTAGTTCTGCGCCGGAGCCGGTGGCCAGCATCAACGGCACCGCACCGAACAGCGCCGCCAGGGTGGTCATCAGGATCGGCCGGAAGCGCAACAGCGCCGCCTGGTAGATCGCGGTCTGCGGGTCCAGCCCCTGGTTGCGTTCGGCATCCAGGGCGAAGTCGATCATCATGATCGCGTTCTTTTTCACGATGCCGATCAGCAGGATGATGCCGATGATCGCGATCATGCCCAGGTCATTGCCACTGAGCAGCAACGCGAGCAAGGCCCCCACCGCTGCCGACGGCAGGGTCGAAAGGATGGTGATCGGGTGGATGTAACTCTCATAGAGCACGCCGAGCACGATATACATGGTGACCACCGCCGCCAGGATCAGCAGCAAGGTGCTCGACAACGACGCCTCGAACGCCTGGGCGGCGCCCTGGAACTGGGTCTGCACGCCCACCGGCATGCCGATGTCCTTCTGCACCTGGTTGATCAGCTCGACGCCTTTGCCCAGCGCCACGCCGGGCGCCAGGTTGAATGACATCATCACCGCCGGGAACTGGCCGATATGCGCAATCGCCAACTGGGCCTGGCGCTGTTCGACACGGGCCAGGCTCGACAGGCGGACCTGGCCGCCGTCGGTGGTCTTCACATGGATCTGGTTCAGCGCATCCGGCCCCAGGGTTTCGCCCGACTGGGCCTGCAAGACCACGCGGTATTGGCTGGCCTGGGTGTAGATGGTGGAAATCTGCCGCTGGCCGAAGGCGTCGTACAGCGCATCGGTAATGGTCGACACGCTGACACCCAGGCGCGAGGCCGCATCACGATCGATCACCAGGTACACCTGCAGGCCCTTGTCCTGGAGGTCGCTGGCGACGTCGGTCAGCTCCGGCAACTGGCGGAGGGCATGCACCAGCTTGCCGCTCCACAGGGCCAGCAACTCCGCATCCGGCGAGGACATGCTGAACTGGTACTGGGTTCGACTGACGCGGTCTTCAATGGTCAGGTCCTGCACCGGCTGCATGAACAGGCGGATGCCCACCAGCTTGTCGATTTCCGGTTGCAGGCGGGTGATCACCTGGGCGGCACTCAGGTCGCGCTGGCCGTGGGGCTTGAGGTTGATCAGCAAGCGGCCGCTGTTGAGGGTGGCGTTATCGCCATCCACGCCAATGTAGGACGACAGGCTTTGCACCGCCGGGTCGGCCAGGATGATCTTGGCCAGCTCCTGCTGGCGCTGGCTCATGGCCGCAAAGGATATCGACTGCGGCGCTTCGGAAATGCCCTGGATCACCCCGGTGTCCTGCACCGGGAAAAAGCCCTTGGGCACCACCAGGTACAGCACTACCGTAAGGCCCAGGGTGGCGATGGCCACCAGCAGGGTCAGCGGCTGGTGCTTGAGCACCCACTGCAATTTGCGCCCGTAGGCGCCGATCAGCCAGTCGATCCAGGCGCCGCTGGCCTTGTAGAAACGGCTTTGTTCTTCTTCCTTGGGTTCCCGCTTGAGCAGCCGCGCGCACATCATTGGCGTCAGGGTCAGGGACACCACCAGGGAAATCAGGATCGCCACCGCCAGGGTAATCGCGAATTCGCGGAACAGGCGCCCGACCACGTCAGCCATGAACAGCAACGGAATCAATACGGCGATCAGCGACAGGGTCAGGGAAATCAGGGTGAACCCGATCTGCTTGGCGCCCTTGAGCGCGGCTACGAGCGGGGTCTCGCCTTCCTCGATGTAGCGGGAAATGTTCTCCAGCATCACGATGGCATCGTCCACCACGAAGCCGGTGGCGATGGTCAGGGCCATCAGCGTGAGGTTGTTGATGGAGAAACCGGCCAGGTACATCACCCCAAAGGTGCCGACCAGCGATAGCGGCACGGCAATGGAGGGAATGATCGTGGCGCTGACCCGGCGCAGGAACAGGAAGGTCACCATCACCACCAGGGCAATGGCGATCAGCAGTTCGTGCTGCACGTCGGTGACCGACGCGCGGATGGTCTGGGTGCGGTCGGTCAGGACCGTGACGTCCAGGCCGGCCGGCAGGTTATCGGTGATACTCGGCAGCAGGGCCTTGATACGGTCCACCACCTCGATCACGTTGGCGCCCGGCTGGCGCTGGATGTTCAGCAACACGGCCTGGTTTTCATTGGCCCAGGCAGCAAGGCGTTCGTTTTCCGCACCATCGACGATCTGCGCCACATCCTTGAGGCGCAGCGGTGCGCCATTGTTGTAGGCCAGGATCAGTTCGGCGTATTGCTGGGGCGAGACCAACTGGTCGTTGGCATCGAGCATCGACACCCGGGTCGGGCCGTCGAAGTTGCCCTTGGGCTGGTTGACGTTGGACGCGGCGATCAGGGTACGCACGTCCGACAGGTTCAAGCCGTTGGCCGCCAGGGCCTCGGGGTTGACCTTGATCCGCACCGCCTGGCGCTGGCCGCCGGCGATGCTGACCATGCCGACGCCGCTGATCTGCGCGATCTTCTGCGCCATGCGCGTATCGACCAGGTCATTGAGCTTGGGCAGCAGCATGGTCTTGGAGGTGATCGCCAAGGTCAACACCGGGGTGTCCGCCGGGTTGACCTTGTTGTACACCGGCGGTGCCGGCAAATCCTTGGGCAGCAGGTTGGTGGCGGCGTTGATCGCGGCCTGCACCTGTTGCTCGGCGACATCCATATTGATGTCGAGGTTGAAACGCAGGGTCAGCACCGAGGCGCCGCCGGAGCTGGTGGACGCCATCTGGGTCAGGCCGGGCATTTGCCCGAACTGGCGCTCCAGGGGCGCGGTGACGGCGCTGGTCATCACGTCCGGGCTGGCGCCAGGGTACAGGGTCATCACGCGGATGGTCGGGTAATCCACCTGGGGCAAGGCCGAGACGGGTAGCAGGCGGTACGAGATGATGCCGGCCAGGACAATGGCCAGCATGCTCAGCGTGGTGGCGACCGGGCGAAGGATAAACAGCCGCGAGAGGTTCATGAACCGACCTTTTGCGCCTTGCCGGCGTCAGCGCCGGTCTCCCCTTTCGCAGCAGGCTTGCCTTGCAGGTGCTCGGTCGGCGTGGTCGGTACCTGGCTGCTGTCGTTGACCACTTCGACTTCGCTGCCGTCCTTCAGGCGGTCGGTGCCTTCAAGCACCACCCGGTCGCCGGCGACCAGGCCCTCCTTGATCACGGTGTTATCGCCATCGCTGTCACCCACCACCAACGGCTGGACCTTGACCTTCTTATCGCCATCGAGCTTGTAGACAAAGGTGCCGTTGTTGCCGAACTGAATCGCGGCCGACGGCGCCAGTACCACGTTGTGCAGGGTATCGGCGAGCAGATGCACATTCACGAATTGGTTGGGGAACAGTACCTGGTCCTTGTTATCGAAACGTGCCTTGAACTTCAGGGTACCGGTGGTGACGTCGATCTGGTTGTCCAGGCTCTGTAGCACGCCGGTGGCCTGGCGCTTCGCATCGCCACGGTCCCAGGCCTCCACGGGCAGCTTGTTGCCGGCGTGGTAACGGGCGAGCACGGTTTCCAGGGTGCTCTCCGGCAGGGTGAAGGCCACGCTGATCGGTTGGGTCTGGGTGATCACCGCCAGCGCCGTGGTGTCGTTGGCGGCCACCAGGTTACCGACGTCGAGCTGACGCAGGCCGACGCGCCCGCTGATCGGCGCGCGGATCCTGGTGAATTCGAGGTTGAGCTTGGCGTCGTCCACCGCGCCCTGGTTGGTCTTGACCGTGCCCTGGTATTGCAGGACCAGCGCTTCGGCTGTGTCGAGGGTCTGCTTGGCGATGCTGTCCTGGGCGTAGAGGTCGCGGTAACGCTGGACGTCGACCTGGGCGTTCTTCAACTGGGCCTGGTTCTGCATCAGCGTGCCCTGGGCCTGGAGCAAGGCGTTCTGATAGCTGCGCGGGTCGATTTCCGCCAACAGGTCGCCGGCCTTGACCATCTGCCCTTCTTCAAAGGCGATCTTCACCAACTGGCCGCCCACCTGGCTGCGTACATTGATGGTGTTGAGCGCGGTGACCGTACCCAATGCCTTGTAGTACACCGGGAATTCCCCCAGCACCGCCGGTGCCACGCGCACCGGCACCGGCCCAGTGGAACCACCGAAGCCTGGGCGTGCCATGCCCGTCTTGCTGGTGCGCGCGGCCGGCGCATCTTTATGGGCAGCGCCACCCGGCCAGAATTTCCAGCACAGGCCGGCGATAACCAGCAGCACAAGCAGGCCGAACAGCCAGCGTCGGGAGTTACGGGGGGTGGATTGCATGGAGTGATCAACCATTGGGCGCGAGAGCTTCTTCTTTGGGAGGCTGAAAGATAAGCACTGGGGCGCGTTAAGAAAAGCGCCTTTACCGGCTATTTACCTTGGGCTTACATCTTTTAACTTTTGAGCTTAGTCCGCCGGCTATTTCCCTAAGCATCTGACGTGCAAATAAAAACGGCCTGGACTAGGCCAGGCCGCAATTATGTGCCGCGCGTGTTACTGCGTAACGACAGTAATGCGCCGAAACAGTTACTTCAAAACAGCCAGGGCTGCTTCGTAGTTTGGCTCCTGGCCGATTTCAGGGACCAATTCGCTGTGCAGCACAGTGTCGTTTTCATCCAACACGACGACGGCACGGGCGGTCAGGGCCCGGAGGGGGCCGTCAGCAATCGAAACGCCGTAGTCAACGGCGAAATCAGCGTTGCGGAAGTCCGACAGGTTCTGCACGTTGTCCAGGCCTTCGGTGCCGCAAAAACGCTTCTGGGCAAACGGCAGGTCGGAGGAGATGCACAGCACGACAGTGTTGTTCAGCTCGTTGGCCTGGGCGTTGAACTTGCGTACCGAGGTGGCGCAGGTCGGGGTGTCGACGCTTGGGAAGATGTTCAGCACTTTGCGTTTGCCGGCGAAGGTGGCCAGGGTCGCATCCGACAGATCGCCGGCGGTCAGGGTGAAGTCTGGCGCCTTGGAGCCGGTTTGCGGCAGTTCGCCTTCAACTTGGACGGGGTTACCACGAAGGGTGACTTGAGCCATGGACGGAATCCTTATGCTGGGTTTGATTAAACGAATTCGAGAGGCGGAAGTTAACCACAAAGTACTGTGGCTACCTACCGCCAGACACAAATTGTCATGTCTCGCGGTTGTGGTTTAATTGCGCGCTTTGCGCCTGCCCTCCAAGGAAACCGTTGTTAATGAATCAGCCCGCCACCAAAGTCCTGGTCATTGGTTATGTCTGGCCGGAGCCACGCTCCTCGGCAGCGGGCGGGCATATGATGCAGATCCTCGAGACTTTTCTTACGCAAGGTTGGGATATAACCTTCAGCAGCCCCGCAGCGCTGGGCGAGCACAAAGCCGACCTGGCTGCGCTGGGCATCGCCGAATGCGCGATTGAGCTCAATAACAGCAGCTTCGACGATTTTATTTGCGAATTGGCCCCGGACATCGTGCTGTTCGACCGTTTCATGATGGAAGAACAGTTTGGTTGGCGCGTGGAGAAGTGCTGCCCCCACGCCCTGCGCGTGCTGGAGACCTCCGACCTGCAAAGCCTGCGCGACGCGCGCCACCAGCGCCTCAGGGACCACCTCAAGGCCCATCCCGACGGCGAAGACTTCAGTGCACTGTTTACCCCGGCGCTGAAACAGGAATTCCAGTTGATGGCCGACACCGACCTGGCCAAGCGTGAAATCGCGGCGATTTACCGCTGCGATATCAGCCTGATGATTTCCGACGTGGAAATCCGCCTGCTCATCGAACAGTTCAAGGTGCCCGCCGCCCTGCTCCACTGGTGCCCGTTGATGATGCAGCCACCGACCGCAGCCTTCGCGCCCTTTGAAGACCGCGCGCACTTCCTCAGTATCGGTAACTTCCGTCACGCGCCGAACTGGGATGCGGTGTTGTGGATGAAAAACAGCGTGTGGCCGCTGATCCGCCAGCAACTGCCGGGCGCCCAACTGCATATCTACGGGGCCTACACCCCGCCCAAGGCCACCGCCCTGCACAACGCGGCCCAGGGGTTTCATGTGATGAACTGGGCCGAAGATGCGTTGCAGGTGATGAGTGCCGCACGTATCTGCCTGGCCCCCCTGCGCTTTGGCGCCGGGATCAAGGGCAAGCTGGCGGATGCGATGCTGTGTGGCACGCCGAATGTCACCACACCGATCGGCGCCGAAGCGATGGGCGACGATCAGCCCTGGCCCGGCGCGATCGAGCAGAACGCCCCGGCCCTGGCCGCCGCCGCCGTGGCCCTTTATCAGGACCGCGAGCGTTGGACCCAGGCCCAGGAACAGGGGCGCCAGCTCCTGGCCCGGCGCTATGACCAGGCCCTCCACGGACCGGCCTTGGTGGCATGCCTGGAGCAATGCCGCCGCAACCTTGCGGCCCATCGCCGCGACAACTTTACCGGCAGCATGCTGCGCCATCACGCGCATAAAAGTACGCAGTACATGTCCCAGTGGATCGAGGCGAAGAACCGCAACCTCTAGGGAATCGAGCAGCGCAAAGAACATGAACATCGTGACTCTGACTTGCCGCCGCTGCGCGGCAAGTTGAATCGGGCATCCCTGCCCCCTAACGCGCCCAGACGTACCTCACCTCCTCCAGGGACACCCCGCCACGGACGAGCGTGCGACGGCTGCCAAGCTCCTCCTGCCCTCCGAGCCCTTGATAGAAGCGCACAGCCCTTTCGTTTTCAGCTAAAACCCATAAGGTAACAAGCTTGTAACCCTGATCAACCAAACGCTTTAAACCTGACGCCCATAATTGGGCGCCTATACCCTTGCCCCAGTATTCTGCCAAGACGTAGATAGCCATGACCTCTCCCGCTTCGGCGCCAGACTTATCTTCATCACGGCAAGGCCCCACTGAAATCCAACCAATAACGTTCCCATCCACCTCTGAAACTAAAACGTCAGACTCTTTGCTTTCAATTGCATGAGCCCAATAAGCTTCCCTCTTAGGCAACGTTGCAGTAAGCGAGGACAAAAAATCAGCCGGCATCAGACTGAGATAAGCGTGTTGCCAGCTACTGACATGAACATTGGCGATGCTCTTCGCGTCCTTGGGTAGTGCATCACGAATCATAACCACACCCTCACTCGTGCTCTGTTTCACATAAAAATCTTCTTTGATCCCAGCGGCCATGCCGCTCTCGATCAGCACAACGGCTGCCTGCAAACGCTTTTGTTAATATCACAGCCCAGTTAAATATATTAAGTAGCCAATCACCAAAAACGGCATTCAGAGATGCTCCGATCAACTTGCCGCTGGCAGCGACAACACACAAGGGGGCATTATTCGAATCGCAACCACAATAAAGCGACGGCAGCATGACCCGAGCAACGCGAATCACCGACCCTTCCTACGAGCTGATGGACGATCACAACGGCCTGTCCATCATCTATCGCCAGCATGGTTTCCCCTGCCCGTTGGTACGCTGGCACTTCCATAAGGAGTACGAGCTGCACTTGATTATCGCCAGCTCCGGCAAAGTGTTCATCGGCGACTACATCGGCAATTTCTACCCGGAAAGCCTGTTCCTCACCGGCCCTAACCTGCCCCACAACTGGATCAGCCAGGTGGAGGAAGACGAGGTGGTGCCCAAGCGCGACATGTTGGTGAACTTCACCGATGAACTGTTTGAGAACGGCAGCCCTATTTTCGCCGAACTCAAGACCCTGGCACCGCTGCTGGAACGGGCGCAGTCCGGCATCGAGTTTCGTTGCAAAAAAACCATCGCCCAGGCCATGACCCTGATGCAACGCATTGAGGACGCCCAAGGCATGGCGCGCCTGGGGCACTTCTTTATCCTGCTGGACGTGCTGAGCGCGTGCGAGGACTACCAGTTGTTGTCCGGCGTGACCACGCCGCAACTGGCCGATGAGCACAGCATCGACCGCACCAACCGCGCGGTGGACTACATCTTTGCCCACTACGCGCGGGAGTTGCCGCTGGAGGAAGTGGCGGAACACCTGGGCATGAAGCCGACGTATTTTTCCCGGGTGTTCAAGCAGGCCACCGGTCGCACGTTTATCGAGTTCGTCAATCGCTTGCGTATCAGCAAGTCCTGCGAGTTACTGGCCGATGGCGATAAAGCCGTCACGGATGTGTGTTTCGAATCCGGCTTCAATAACATCTCCAACTTCAATCGACGCTTCCAACAGCTCAAGGGCATGACCCCCTCCCACTACCGTCGCCTGGCGGTGCAGCGGCTCACCGAACAAAACCTGGCTTGAGCTCTTTGCGCATCGACAAACGATTACACAGCAATCCCTTGAAGTAATCCCTCCACACCCTGTCACTGGAACTGGACCAAGCCCCTGGCCACTTAGCGAAGACATCGCTCCTCTTTCACTCGATGGGTGATGCCTTGTCTATCAACGCAAAGGTAAAAGGGCTACTCATGATCAACGTTCAGCGGTTACCTGCTCCCGCCACCATCACCGGCTCAAACGACATGAGCGCCGCCGCAAAACCTGCGTACTCAATGGCCTCGCAAGTCATCCCGCTGTTTAATAATCAGATGAACAGCCACCAGGCTCTCCTCGCGCCCGTGCAGGCCGGCGATATACCGCCACACGCCCGGCAGCGCATCGTGCACCTGCTCAGCTACGCGATGACAGAAGAACGACCGAGCCTGGCCGCGCAGATCAGCCAGTTGATAAACAACAGCCGTCCGCCCCTCACAGGCGAAATACTGCACGATGAAGTCGAGCGACACCTGAACCAGCCCAGCGCACTGAATCCGCAGAAAACCTACGCCCAGCTCATTCACGACATACTCCAAACCCCATCGCAACCCGCCTCGCTCCCTTCCCCTGTGGTGTCACGAGCACGTCGGGAACTGCAGAACCCAGATCCCGCGCAACACACCGACAACACCTCAACCACTCAGTTCGCCAATGCCCTGGTTGAAGACGGCGACCGGCAATTGTCGATCAATTTCGCCAATCATTTGATCCGCCGATGGGTCGATGCAACCCGAAGCTCCGGCTTTGGAGAGGAAAAGATTGCCGTCCCGCCCGGTTCAACATTCGGCCTGGCCTGGAACGCGTTGGCTGACGCGCTCGACGCGCAACCGTTCAAGACCTTTGCCCAAGCCAAGGGTATTGATGTTTCCAGCCTGGTCATCAACACCAACGGAGACCTGAGCGGGTTACAGAACAAGCAAACCGTCAGCTTTTCTTTGGCGCAAGATCCCGATTGGGCCGCCGCTTCATCGGCCGTTTTAGCCGCGGCCAAAAAACTGGGCGGGGACATCCGTTTCCACGACCGCGGGCATGCACCCGCGGAGGATGTCGCGGCCTTTTATTTAGTGCGCAAAAGCCGCTTCAACAGTGACGACCGATTATTCACGATCGACCAATTGCTCAAAGAGCAAAACTTCAGTTCGATCAGTAACACCGACAGTTACTACGCGGCGCAATTCGCCCCGGTTCAGCAGCGCCAAAGAGAGGCCAAGCAACAGGTTGCGGAGCTGCCCACGCCACAGTTGAACCGGCTGCTGGCAGGCTTCATACCCGTGTCGGTGCCGGCGATACAAAAGGTCAAGGACGCCGATCAGGCCCTGGCCCGCCTGTGCAGCCAGGCACTGGGGCAGGCGTTTGCGTACACGATAGACGAACTGCCCGAGTACTCGACCTTTAACCTGGCCCGCAATAACCTCAAGGACGCACTGAACAGCAGCGCCTTTACCACGTTTGTACGCGCGAACAACCTTGACCTGTCGAGCATCCAAATCAACTCGGACGACGGGACCTTGAAGGGTAAAGTCAAGGGTGTCGACACCACCTTCCCTGTCAACGCCATTTCAGATTGGGCCTCTGTCTGGCAAGACGTGGAACCCGCGGTAAAGCAGATGGCGACAGGCTCGGGCGACTACGTTGATTACCCCGGTGCGAACCCTGTAACGCTGCCGGAAGTACTGCGTTTCTACGGCGAAGAACCACTGCCACCCCATGGCTTCCCTCAGGATGGCTGGCAACAACGATCACGTGCAGCCAATCTGAGCAGAAGTGCGCAAATCATCCGAGACAACGGCTTCAAGGCGCTGGTCTCCCCCTCGGCTGACGATGCTCGCTCGCGTAGCGTGCGGGAGAAGCAGCAGGCAGTCGCCCTACCGCTCAGCGCAAAGACGCTGAACCTTTCGCCACTTGAAACCCTGGCGGTCGAGGTCAAGGCCCGCCTGCAGGAAAACGACAGCGCTACGCCCCTCGCGCCCCCCGCACACAGCCCGGACACGCCCGAAGACACCTTGGCCAGCACCGAAAGAGCACTGGCTGTCGCGGTGCATGGCGTAATGCTTGAGCTCAAGAGCGACTCGAGCCAAGCAGAGTCGAAAATGCTTGAATCGATCCCGGCCAACAGCCTGATCGGACAGTGGCGGGCTTACTTGGACAAGGCCCTGAAGGGACGTGGGTTTACCGAATGGGCCCAAAAACAGAACATCGACCTGACCTCCCTGCGCTTTGACCCCACGGACAACGCCTTGATCGGTAAGGTCAATGGCCTTGAGCAGCGCTTTACCGCCACTGACTTCGCGCAAAAGTACCCTGAGCATTTCGATGTGCTTGCACCGGTATTGAACGCTGCGGCCGCATTCAGCCCCCCTGGAAAAACCATCGCGCTGAACCAGCCCGACAACAGCATGCCCTTCGAATGGGTGGGCAGTTTTTATGGCATCAGCAACGACTACAGCAGCCAGGCGTTCGCACGACACACGGAGCTGATGGGCCGCACGCAGCAATTTCCAACACCGGTTGAAAACCCGCAGAAAGTCGTGAACTGGCTGAACCGCCAGAGAACCGCACTGGGCAACAGTAACGATCGATATGCGCTGATCCATCAGCTCAAACACGGGAATGTCGATAACGACCAGACCACGGGCTTCACGGTGGACCCGGACTCCTCCCACCAGCCCAAGGGCACCACGACCGTCCAGGCGTTTCTTTCGGACCAAGGCTGGTACGGCGCCATATCGGCCGCACAGGTCGATAACTTGTTGCGGGCCTTGCAGACCGAAATTCCGCAGGCGCCGTCCTTTGGCAATCTATGGGGTTTCCTGTCCACAGACATACCGTTGAGTACTGAGCAGCGTGTGGCGGTAACCGAGTTCGTGAAAAAGTCCATTGGCAGCCATGGTTCCCTGGCCGGTTTCTTGAGTGCCAGTGTCCCGAACCTGAGCAGCGACCCTGACCAAGCGCGAGAACAGCTGCTTTCCAGTGACACCGCCCTCGAGTTTGCCACCCGCCTGCAAACCGAGATGAAAAGCGCTGAAACCTCTACCAGCCTGAAGCAATGGCTATTGACTGCGCTGGTGCTGGAGCTTGCCCCCACGGCCGGCACCCAGCGCAATAGCGTGGCGGGTTTCGACCTCATGGCCTCTGGGAACTGGGGGCATGGCACCGACACCATTGTCGAGCAGTTCAAGCAACACTTGATTGACACCAAGCAGGTCCCGGCCAGCCTCGCACCGGCCATGGCTAAGGTGTTGTTAGCGGGGGCAGCACCGCACCTGCTGGTAAAAGACGTGCCGCAGACCCTCACCCTGGGTTCCCCCGAGTGGGTCGGCTTTAACACAGCCGTCAACCGGATCGAACGGATCGCCGCGGGCGCTACCGCGAGCATGACCTTCCAGAAAGTCATGGAGCTCCACAAGATCAATCCTATTTCACCGTCTGAAACCCAGTTGCAGGCCATTGCCCAACTGAACCCGATAATTGATTGGGCAATCATCAATAATCACCTGGTAAAAAATGACAGCGACCAATACAGCCTCGAACAGCTGAACGACAGCCAAGAAAAACTCAACGCACAGATCAACGAGACCTCGCAAGCCAAGCGTTATCTGCGAACCTTCACGCCGCCGAGCAGAAGGGCCATGGCCCTGGCGGCATTGAGAGAAACGTTTGGCTCAGCCATCGACTTTGAGAGCCCGGTCCTATGGGAAAAGGTGGCTGGCGGGCTCTTTTCCGGAATTAACGCGAGCATCGTCGAGGTCTATGAGGCGGGCCGTCTGGGTGAAAGCTGGAGTACCTACAAAACAGCCCTGAACGTTGACGACCTGCGCAACAGAGCCCACGAGTTGCCGGACATCAACGCGCAATTCGACAAAGCCATCCAGGAAGACTTTACCCCGCGCAGGCTCAATACGATTTCCCTGTTCAAAGACATGCTCAGCAAGCTGCCTTTTGACGAGCGCAATAGCCTCCAATTCGGCACATTGGACTTTTTGAAGGTGGAAGGCGTCGGCAACGGCGTGGTGATAACGTCCGACCACAAGGGCGTAAGAAGGTATTTCGCGGTCTATCCGGCAACCGGGCAAATCGTCAAGATTCCAAACATCAATCCTTCAACGAAACAGGGCCACACAGTTGAACTTGGCATTGATGTGGACGCGTTAAAAAACGGCACCGCCCCCAAACCAGGTGCCACCGCCAACGTTGCACTGACGGCCATTAAACCCTTCATCCAGGTGGTGCCTGACGACACCGATAAGAACCCCTTGTTGCGTGAAATCACGTTCGACGAGGAGAGCCCCAGCCAGGAATCATCTCCCCCCTACAGCAACAGAAGAATGGAGGCCGTGGCCACGGCGTTGACTGACGCGGTGTACCTGCACAAAAGTGATTTCATCAGCTTCCACCGAGGATTTAACAATCCCGTTGAGAACGGCGTAGAACCCAGTGACTTCTTCAAGGGCATTTTACGTGCCCTGCCTGGCGGCTCCAGCCTGGAAGACCTTTACCACGGTGAATTTGTAAAAGCCGCAGGTGACCTGGCTGTTGATGTCGCCCTCTACGCAGCCACTGAAGGTGCCGGGAAATTGTGGCGCGTCGCTAAATCCGGCGCGGCGTGGGCGGCGGCCAAAACCTCTGCCAAGTTCATTGGAAAGTTTGGCGCTGAAGGCGCCGAAAGCATCGCACTCAAGGACATGACCGCCGCCAACACCTCGGCATCCCTCAGCGCACTCGCCCGCATGCAGGGCAGCCACCTTGCCGAGGCCTCGGCCGGGATGTCTGGCAGAGCGGCCAACCTGGCCGATGGCGCAGTGACGCGAACCGGCACCGCAGAACAACAGATCAAGGCGACTGCGCTATTCCAGGATGGCCAATGGCATGCCTACGACCCCAAAACCCTGTCAGCCTACGGGCCAGCACTATCAGATTTCCGCTCGGACACATCCATCGTACTGAAGCGCGAGACTTCGCCTGACGGCGAAAGCATCTTGATACCTGAAGCGCTCCTTTCAGAAAACCCACAGGTGATTAACAGAGCGACCCACACCGACCTGAGGGTTGGGGACAGGGTGTATCGCTTTGACCCCAAGAAACCTGATGTCATTACCGATCTTGAATCAGCGGATCATTTCAACACCCCACAAGACATGGAAGCCTTTTGCCCGGCAGGGCCAAGAGTCAAACGTGGGACAAATGATCTGTGTTTTTCAAACATCGTCTCGGACTTCAGCGGTAACACCGCCAAGTTGGTTCAAGCCCTTGAACACAAACGTCTCTACCCTTCACCCGCTATCGCCGGAAAAAGCCCAACGATCGTTTTTGAACGCCGTTTATTCGACGTAGTAGAACAAGACGGTGTCCATTCCCTGACGCCACGAACATTGCAACTACCTGTCGATTATCTACCAGTGACACGCGGCACAATCATCAAGGACCCGCACTTTGGTTTTCCCGGAACCAGCACCCTGGCGAACCTTGAGCAAAATACGCGAATTGTCAAACTCGGCCCGATCAGCAGCCTGAGCAACGACCAGCGCGAGCTGCGTGGAACGATTTCCCTGCTGGCAACGCAGTCGGGAGGACCCAAGCGTTACCTCACTGTAGAAGCGGATCCTCTAACGTTTTACTACAGCGAATTTGATGCAACCTCGACGGTGCTCAACTTCAAAAAAATCGGCCAACAGGCATCGGCTTTTGAAAACGTGCTGATCAAGGCACACACTGCGGAAACCGAAAACTTGCTCAAACTGACTGGCGCGCCCTTGAATAAAGCGTTCGTCGCGTTACCCACCCTGGACTCGGCTTTCGCAAAACTCGAAGCCGCCGGCTATACACACGCCGAAGCCACAAAACTGAGAACGACTATTGCGACGTTCAGCGCGGAGAAAAAACGCGAATTTGTCTATCAACTCATCAATAGGCTGAAAAACGCCAACGACACGGTCGTGCTCAAAGCGACGAGCATCGAACCATTAACCAAAGCGGAGAATTTTGCGAACCTGCCTGTCGAGGAGCAAAACCGGTTTTATGCCGAAAACGCAAAAAAAACCGTGGACTCACATTTCAACGCCACAGCCATCGGCTCCGCTAACAAGCACACGCCCAACGACCTTAATGATCGGTACCGAGAAGACGTCGCCAATACCATCATCTCTTGGATGCGCGACAACCATCGGCCGGCGGTTGAATCCAGTCTGAAGTTCGGCGCTGGAAACTGTCACGAAATGGCTGAATCGGCAGCTCAAATCATCAAAAAAAGCGGAGGTACAGCACAAGCGTGGTATGTCGAGGGTGGGGACCATGTGTTTACGGTAGTCGGAGGCCCCCCTTCAGCAGGCAAAAGCACCGTCAATTTTTCACAGGCCGAATGGAAAGATGCCTGGATCGTAGACCCTTGGGCCGACATTTCATGCAAGGCGTCCGAGTACACCGGGCGGCTGAGGAAAAAGATGTCCGAGTGGCACGCAAACGGTCTGAAAATCTACACCAACAAAGGTTGGCGTAACCCAACGTACCCACAATGGATCTACGAGCTGACCACGCTCCAAAAACGCCCGCTGCGAGCGTGACCTCTTAATGCCCAGTACCTGGCACTGTTGCGCAATGCGCAGTGCCAGGACTCCGTAAAAGTGTCCGGCTCAACGGCCAGGCCGAGATCGAGTGCAAAAAAGTATCAGTCCCAGTGTTCCCAAGGATTTGTCACCACCCCGTTTGAGGGCTGTAATCAACGCACACTCTTCCTGGCTCCTTGCGGGAAGACACAACAACAATAACTGTCCTTCTGTAGCCCCTGGGCGCAGAAATGGAGTGCGCGATGAAGTTCCCAGCAAAAGCACTGCTTGTCTCCACTTGCATGACTACCTGCATGACCCTCAGCGCCGTCAGCCTCGGCGCGCAAACCCTGACCATTGCCACCGTCAACAACAGCGACATGATCCGCATGCAAAAGCTCTCGAAAACCTTCGAGACCGCGCACCCGGAGATCAAGCTGAATTGGGTCGTGCTGGAAGAAAACGTGTTGCGCCAACGCCTGACCACCGACATCGCCACCCAAGGCGGGCAGTTCGATGTATTGACCATTGGCATGTACGAAGCTGCACTGTGGGGCGCCAAGGGTTGGCTGGAACCGATGAAAGACCTTCCGGCCTCCTACAACCTGGACGATGTGTTCCCTTCCGTGCGTGACGGGTTGTCCGTCAAGGGCTCGCTGTATGCCCTGCCGTTCTATGCCGAAAGTTCGATCACCTATTACCGCACCGACCTGTTCAAAAATGCCGGGCTGAGCATGCCTGAGCATCCGACCTGGACCCAGATCGGCGAATACGCGGCCAAACTCACCGACAAGAGCAAAGAGCAATACGGCCTGTGCCTGCGCGGCAAAGCCGGCTGGGGCGAGAACATGGCGCTGATCACCACGCTGGCCAACGGTTACGGCGCGCGCTGGTTCGATGAGAAGTGGCAGCCGGAATTCAATGGCCCTGAGTGGAAGGAGGCGCTGACCTTCTACGTCGACAACATGAAAAAATCCGGCCCTCCGGGTGCTTCCAGCAACGGTTTCAACGAAAACCTGGCGCTGTTCAACAGCGGCAAGTGTGCAATCTGGGTCGACGCCAGCGTCGCCGGCTCGTTCGTGACCGACAAGACCCAAAGCAAAGTGGCCGATCATGTGGGCTTCACCTTTGCCCCGCACGAAAAAACCGACAAAGGCACCTCATGGCTGTACTCCTGGTCCTTGGCCATCCCGACCAGTTCCAAGGCCAAGGACGCCGCCAAGACCTTCACCACCTGGGCGACTTCCGAGGAATACAGCCAACTGGTGGCCAAGACCGACGGCATCGCCAACGTACCGCCAGGTACCCGCAAGTCGACCTACAGCGACGAGTACATGAAGGCCGCGCCGTTCGCCAAGGTGACCCTGGAGTCGCTGAAAGTCGCCGACCCGACCAAGCCGACCCTCAAGCCGGTGCCGTATATCGGTATCCAACTGGTGACCATTCCTGAGTTCCAGGCGATCGGTACCCAGGTCGGCAAGTTCTTCTCGGGCGCGTTGACCGGCCAGCAAACGGTCGATGCCGCACTGACCGCCGCGCAGACCACCACCGAGCGTGAAATGAAGCGGGCCGGTTACCCCAAGTAACCCCCGATCCTGTAGGAGCGAGCTTGCTCGCGAAAAAGGTACATCCGACGCCGCAATGCGCCTGAAATACCTTCGCGAGCAAGCTCGCTCCTACAGGGGTTTTGCGCCCCCGTCTCTAATCGGTCCTGATCACCATGAATACACCCACCAAAAACCGCCTGGCCAACCCCGGCTGGTTTCTCGTCAGCCCCTCGGTGGCCTTGCTGCTGCTGTGGATGATCGTGCCGCTGGGCATGACCCTGTACTTTTCGCTGATCCGCTACAACCTGCTCTACCCTGGCGAAAACCAGTTCGTGGGGCTGGAAAACTTCACTTACTTCATCACCGACTCGGGCTTCCTGCCCGGCGCTACCAATACGTTGTTGCTGGTAGGCAGCGTGCTGCTGATCAGCGTGGTGTTCGGCGTGCTGATCAGTGCCCTGCTGGAGGCCAGTGAGTTCCTGGGGCGTGGCATTGTCCGGGTGCTGCTGATTTCGCCGTTTTTCATCATGCCCACCGTCGGTGCGCTGATCTGGAAGAACCTGATTTTCCACCCGGTGTCGGGGATTCTCGCGGCCGTGTGGAAGTTCTTCGGCGCCGAGCCGGTGGACTGGCTGGCGCACTATCCGCTGCTGTCGATCATCATCATTGTGTCGTGGCAATGGCTGCCCTTCGCGATCCTGCTGCTGATGACCGCCATGCAGTCCCTCGACCAGGAACAAAAGGAAGCGGCGCGCCTGGACGGGGCCGGCGCCATCGCGATCTTCTGGCACCTGACCCTGCCCCACCTGGCCCGCCCGATTGCGGTGGTGGTGATGATCGAGACCATCTTCCTGCTTTCGGTATTCGCCGAAATCTTCACCACCACCAACGGTGGGCCCGGCTACGCCTCGACCAACCTCGCCTACCTGATCTACAACCAGGCGCTGGTGCAGTTCGACGTCGGCATGGCCTCGGCCGGCGGCTTGATTGCCGTGGTCATCGCCAATATCGCGGCGATCATCCTGGTGCGGATGATCGGCAAAAACCTGACTGACAAGCCTTGAGGGCCGCGCCATGACACTCCAACAATCCCGCCGCCTGCAAAGCCTGTTGCTCGGCACCCTGGCCTGGGCCATCGCGATCCTGATTTTCTTCCCGATCTTCTGGATGGTGCTGACCAGCTTCAAGACCGAAATCGACGCGTTCGCCACGCCGCCGCAGTTCATCTTCACGCCGACGCTGGAGAACTACCTGCACATCAACGAACGCAGCAACTACTTCGCCTACGCCTGGAACTCAGTGGTGATCTCATTCAGCGCCACGGCCCTGTGCCTGCTGATCTCGGTACCGGCCGCCTACTCCATGGCGTTCTATGAAACCCAGCGCACCAAAGGCACCCTGCTGTGGATGCTGTCGACCAAAATGCTGCCCCCGGTAGGCGTACTGATGCCGATCTACCTGCTGGCCAAGAGCTTTGGCCTGTTGGATACGCGCATCGCGCTGATCATCATCTACACCCTGATCAACCTGCCGATCGTGGTGTGGATGGTTTACACCTACTTCAAGGACATCCCGAAAGACATCCTCGAAGCCGCCCGCCTCGATGGCGCCACCCTGTGGCAGGAAATGGTGCGGGTGCTGCTGCCGATCGCCAAGGGCGGGCTGGCCTCCACCGTGCTGCTGTCGCTGATCCTGTGCTGGAACGAGGCGTTCTGGTCGTTGAACCTGACCTCGTCGAGTGCCGCGCCGCTGACCGCGCTGATTGCCTCCTACTCCAGCCCCGAAGGCTTGTTCTGGGCCAAATTGTCTGCCGTGTCGACCCTGGCCTGTGCGCCGATCCTGATCTTCGGCTGGATCAGCCAGAAACAGCTGGTGCGCGGCCTGTCCTTCGGCGCCGTGAAATAACGGTTTCCATAAAAATTAAAAGAGGAGGCCCATCCCATGGCCAACCTGAAAATCAAGAATCTGCAAAAAGGCTTCGAAGGCTTCTCCATCATCAAGGGCATCGACCTGGAAGTGCACGACAAGGAATTCGTGGTCTTCGTCGGCCCCTCGGGCTGCGGTAAATCGACCCTGCTGCGCCTGATCGCCGGCCTGGAAGAAGTCAGCGAAGGCACCATCGAACTCGATGGCCGCGACATCACCGAAGTCACCCCCGCCAAGCGCGACCTGGCGATGGTGTTCCAGACCTACGCGCTGTACCCGCACATGAGCGTGCGCAAGAACATGTCGTTTGCCCTGGATTTGGCCGGCGTCGACAAGAAGCTGGTGGAGAGCAAGGTCAACGAAGCGGCGCGCATCCTGGAGCTGGGCCCGTTGCTGGAGCGCAAGCCCAAGCAACTGTCCGGCGGCCAGCGCCAGCGCGTGGCGATTGGCCGGGCGATTGTGCGTAACCCGAAGATCTTCCTGTTCGACGAACCGCTGTCCAACCTCGACGCCGCGCTGCGCGTACAGATGCGCCTGGAACTGGCGCGCCTGCATAAAGAACTGCAAGCGACCATGATCTACGTGACCCACGACCAGGTCGAGGCCATGACCCTGGCCGACAAGGTCGTGGTGCTCAACAGTGGCCGCATCGAACAGGTCGGCTCGCCGCTGGAGCTCTACCACCAGCCGGCCAACCTGTTTGTGGCGGGCTTTCTCGGCACACCGAAGATGGGCTTTCTCAAGGGCAAGGTCACTCGCGTCGACGGCCAGGGCTGCGACGTGCAACTGGATGCCGGCACCCTGATCAGCCTGCCCCTGAGCGGCGCCAGCCTGAGCGTAGGCAGTGCGGTGACCCTGGGTATTCGTCCGGAGCACCTGGAAATCGCCACGCCGGGCCAGACCGGCCTGACCGTCACCGCCGATGTCGGGGAACGCCTGGGCAGTGACACCTTCTGCCACGTCAACACCACCAACGGCGAACCGCTGACCATGCGGATTCGCGGTGACATGGCCAGCCAATATGGCGAGACCCTGCACCTGCACCTCGACCCGGCGCACTGCCACCTGTTCGACACCGATGGCGTGGCCGTGGCCCGCCCACTGCGCGCTGCCGCCTGATTTCGCGAGTATTTCGTTATGAAGCTGAACAAACAGAACCTCAACCGGCTGGCGCCACACGTGAAACTGCCGACCTACGACATTGCCAGCACCACCCAGGGCATCGCGCACATTGGCGTCGGCGGCTTCCACCGCGCGCACCAGGCGTATTACACCGATGCGCTGATGAACACCGGGGTTGGCCTGGACTGGAGCATCTGCGGTGTCGGCCTGCGCGCCGAGGACCGCAAGGCGCGCGACGACCTGGCCGGCCAGGACTACCTGTTCACCCTGTATGAACTGGGCGATACCGACGACACCGAAGTGCGTGTGATCGGTTCCCTCAGCGACATGCTGCTGGCCGAAGACGGTGCCCAGGCGCTGATCGACAAACTGGCCAGCCCAGCCATTCGTATCGTGTCGCTGACCATCACCGAGGGCGGCTACTGCATTGACGACAGCAACGGCGAGTTCATGGCCCACTTGCCGCAGATCCAGCACGACCTGGCCCACCCGACAGCGCCGAAAACCGTGTTCGGCTTTATCTGCGCCGCGCTGACCCAACGCCGTGCCAGCGGCACGCCAGCCTTCACGGTGATGTCCTGCGATAACCTGCCGCACAACGGCGCCGTGACGCGCAAGGCCCTGCTGGCGTTCGCCGCCCTGCACGACGCCGAACTGCATGACTGGATCAAGGCCAACGTGAGCTTCCCGAATGCCATGGTCGACCGCATCACGCCAATGACCAGCACCGCCCACCGCCTGCAACTGCACGACGAGCACGGCATCGACGATGCCTGGCCAGTGGTGTGCGAACCCTTTGTGCAGTGGGTGCTGGAAGACAAGTTCGTCAACGGCCGCCCGGCCTGGGAACAGGTCGGCGTCCAGTTCACCGACGACGTGACGCCCTATGAGGAAATGAAGATCGGCCTGCTCAATGGCAGCCACCTGGCCTTGACCTACCTGGGTTTTCTCAAAGGCTATCGGTTTGTGCACGAGACCATGAATGACCCGCTGTTCGTCGCGTATATGCGCACGTACATGGACCTCGACGTCACGCCGAACCTGGCGCCGGTGCCGGGGATCGACCTGACCGAGTACAAGCAGACCCTGGTGGATCGTTTCTCCAACCAGGCGATTGCCGATCAGCTGGAACGGGTGTGTTCGGACGGCTCGTCGAAATTTCCCAAGTTCACCGTGCCGACCATCAACCGCCTGATTGCCGATGGGCGCGAGACGGAGCGCGCGGCGCTGGTCGTCGCTGCCTGGGCCTTGTATTTGAAGGGCGTGGATGAGAATGGGGTGAGCTACAAGATCCCGGATCCGCGCGCGGAGTTCTGCCAAGGCCTGGTGAGTGACGAGGGGCTGATCAGTCAGCGGTTGCTGGGCGTGGAGGAGATTTTCGGCAAGGCTATTCCCAACTCGCCTGAATTTGTGGCAGCGTTCGAGCGGTGCTATGGGAGCCTGCGCGACCACGGCGTCACCGCGACCCTGCAACAGCTTCTGAAGCAACCGGCTTAAAACTGTGGGAGGGGGCTTGCCCCCGATAGCGCTGGGTCAGTAAAGAACATTTACACTGAAACACCGCCATCGGGGGCAAGCCCCCTCCCATATTTAAAGCGCATTTACAATCCAACAATAATGCTGAGCAAACCATCATGACCCAGCAAAACCTGTTCCTCGGCATCGACTGCGGCACCCAAGGCACCAAGGCGATCGTCCTCGACGCCTCCAGCGGTAAGGTCCTGGGCCTGGGCGCCGCCGCACATACGCTGATCAGCGGCGCCAATGGCCGTCGCGAACAGCACACCCAGGAGTGGCTCGACGCCTTTACCGAGGCCACCCACCGCGCCCTGCAACAGGCCGGCGTGGACGGCCAGGACATCCTCGGCATCGGCGTGTCCGGCCAGCAGCACGGCCTGGTGCTGCTGGATGACAGCGGCCAGGTGCTGCGCCCGGCCAAGCTGTGGTGCGACACCGAAACCGCGCCGGAGAACCAGCGCCTGCTGGCCTACCTGGGCGGCGAGAGCGGCTCGCTGGAACGCCTGGGCGTGGCGATTGCGCCGGGCTACACCGTGTCGAAACTGCTGTGGACCCTTGAGCAGCACCCGCACATCTTCGCGCGCATCGCCCACGTCCTGCTGCCCCACGACTACCTCAACTACTGGCTCACCGGCCGCGCCGTCGCGGAATACGGCGACGCCTCGGGCACCGGTTACTTCAACGTGCGCACCCGTGAATGGGATGTGGCGTTGCTCAAGCACATCGACCCCAGCGGGCGCCTGGAAGCGGCCTTGCCGGAACTGATCGAAGCCGACCACACCATTGGCACGATCCTCCCCGCCATCGCCGAACGCCTGGGCATCAACCCCGAGGCCATCGTTTCGAGCGGCGGCGGCGACAACATGATGGGCGCCATCGGCACCGGCAATATCGCGCCCGGCGTGATCACCATGAGCCTGGGCTCCTCGGGCACCGTGTATGCCTTTGCCGACCAGCCCAATGTGAGCCCGCAGGCGTCGGTCGCAACCTTCTGCTCATCCAGCGGCGGCTGGTTGCCATTGATCTGCACCATGAACCTGACCAATGCCACCGGGGTGATTCGCGAACTGTTCGATCTCGACCTGGCCACGTTCAACGCCCTGGTCGAACAGGCGCCCATCGGCGCCGACGGCGTCAGCATGCTGCCGTTCCTCAACGGCGAACGCGTGCCCGCCCTGCCCCATGCCACGGGCAGCCTGCACGGCCTGACCATGACCAACCTGACCCGCGCCAACCTGTGCCGCGCCGTCGTCGAGGGCACCACCTTCGGCCTGCGCTACGGCCTCGACCTGCTGCGTCAGACCGGCCTGCAAAGCCAAAGCATCCGCCTGATCGGCGGTGGTTCGAAAAGTCCGGTGTGGCGGCAGATGGTCGCCGATATCATGAACACCGAAGTCATCTGCACCGAACAAAGCGAAGCCGCCGCCCTGGGCGCGGCGATCCAGGCGGCGTGGAGCCAGTCCGGCGAATCCCTGGCCAGCCTGTGCGACAAATGCGTGAGTGTCGATCCGGCCAGCCGTACCCTGCCGGTGGCCGCCAGTGTCAGCGCCTACCAACAGGCTTACGAACGCTATCAACAGCATGTGGCAACCCTTTAAGAGCGAACGACTATGTATCTGGTGTGCGGTGAGGCGCTGTTTGATTTTTTCAGTGAGGAGGATGCCAGCGGGCAGGCTTCCAGGGTCAATTACCAGGCGATTGCTGGCGGTTCGCCGTTCAACGTGGCGGTGGGTTTGCGCCGCCTGGGCATCGAGGCCGGGCTGTTTGGCGGGCTGTCCACCGACTTCCTCGGCCGGCGCTTATTGCAGGTGCTGAAAGACGAAGGCGTAAGCGAACAGTTCCTGGTGGAATTCGCCGCGCCGACCACCCTGTCGATGGTCGCGGTGGGCGCCAATGGCTCACCGCAGTACAACTTTCGGGGTGAAGGCTGCGCGGACCGGCTGTTGGAAGTCGCGCATTTGCCGGTCCTCGACGATGAGGTGCGCGGCCTGCATATCGGCTCGTTCTCCCTGGTGGTACAGCCGATTGGCGATACCCTGCTGAGCCTGGTCAAGCGCGAAAGCGGCAAGCGCCTAATCAGCCTCGACCCGAATGTGCGGCTTAACCCGCAGCCCGACATCCAGCTCTGGCGCGAACGCGTGGCGGAACTGGTCAAGTACGCCGACCTGATCAAGGTCAGCGATGAAGACCTGCACCTGCTCTACCCCGACCAATCGCCGGAAAGCGTGCTGCAAGGCTGGCTGCAACACCGTTGCCAGTTGGTGTTCCTGACCCGTGGCGGCGATGGCGCCAGCGTGTTCAGCCGCCAGCATGGCAACTGGTCCGCGCCGGCGGTCAAGGTGGTGATGGCCGATACCGTGGGGGCTGGCGATACCTTCCAGGCCGCGCTGATTGCCTGGCTGACCGAACAGCAATTGGATTCGGTCGAGGGCTTGCAACAGCTGACCCGCGCGCAGATCGACGCCATGCTCGGCTTCGCCATCCGCGCCGCAGCGTTGACCTGCGGCAAGACCGGGCCGGACCTGCCGTATCGCCACCAACTGGGCTGAACCACGCATTCATGAAGGTTTTGTCAGCGAAGTAGAAATTAATCGATGGTTAATCCCGCAAGCCGAGGGTAACGGTGTATCCACTTGCGGAGAACCACCATGAAACTGCGTACCTTCATGCTCGGCGGCGCACTGGCGCTGGCAGCGGTGTCGGGTCTGGCCCAGGCCGACGATCAAGACGCCGCGGCCAAACCCGTGCCTTACCATTACGGCATGCCGATGAACATCGCCAAGGTCCTGGCCATGAACGAAGCCCCGACCGATGACTGCAAGGTCATCGACGCGGATATCAAGTTCGTGGACAAGGCGGGCAAAGTCGAAGATGTCAGCTATCGGAAACTGTCCGAAGCCTGCGACTTCCAGAATTGATGGGCGGGCATAAACAGCGTTGGGCCTGGCAATCACCAGGCCCAGCGTTCATGTCCAACTATCAGAAGTGACTGCGCCCAGCGGCTCTTTGCAGGACCGGTGCCTGTGACTGCTTCAGGTCTTCGCGTAATCCAGTAATCAGATTGCAAATTGCGCGACTGCTGTCGAGTTTGTCGGCGTTTATACCTTTGACTTCCAGGTCCACGCGGTCGCGGTCGCGGTCGTCATAGACCTTGATCGTCAACGAAGCATCTTCGGCTTTGATACATTCACACCGTTTAGGCAGAAAACTTCCTTCAATAATGCTGCGAAGTTCTAAATCTGAAAGCATGGCCAACCTCTCCTTTTTATGAGACTGCCAACAATTGTTATAGGCCTGGCAGGCGCGTGCCTGCCACGTCTTGCCAACCCTGGCAGACGCTTACAACTTCCAAGCGTACTCGGCAAAATCCAATGCCGTTGTAACCTTTCCTCATAAGCAAGGCGCCATTTTGTATAACTTTGTGCAAGTCCGGATCGCACGAGTTAGATCATCGCCGAACAGCTTCGATTAAACGTTTAACCCTGGCCTTCGGATTAAACAGCCGCCTGCGCAGCCACTCTTTCAGCAACATATCGCAAACTATCAAAGTTGATATTGGCGCCCGAGTTGATTGCCACCAGCGTCTGCCCACGCACGCCGTTTTGGCCGACATAGTGACGAATACCCGCCACGGCCAACGCGCCGGAGGGTTCGGTGATGGACCGGGTATCGTCATAGATCAACTTGATCGCACTGCACAGTTCATCGTTGCTGACAGTGATGACTTCATCCACCCAATCCCGGCAGATTTCATAGCCATATGCGCCGATCTGCGCCACGGCAGTGCCGTCGGCAAACCCGTCGACACTGGGCAGCACCACCCGCTCGCCCGCG
The DNA here is from genome assembly GCF_058793055.1 of Pseudomonas sp. MPR-R2A5. Classification (NCBI taxonomy): domain Bacteria; kingdom Pseudomonadati; phylum Pseudomonadota; class Gammaproteobacteria; order Pseudomonadales; family Pseudomonadaceae; genus Pseudomonas; species Pseudomonas sp. MPR-R2A5. The sequence goes on along the minus strand of NZ_JBXAFK010000017.1, from coordinate 59,666 downwards.
CGCAGGGCGGCCAACAGGCAACTCGAACCTTCCGGCTCGACGCCGATGATGCGCACCTGTGGCCGCAGGTATTTGACGTATGCCGCGATCCCGGCGATCAGGCCACCGCCGCCCACCGGCACGAAGATCGCGTCCAACGCGCCCTGCTGCTGGCGCAGGATCTCCATGGCCACGGTGCCCTGGCCAGCGATGACGTCCGGGTCATCGAACGGTGAGACAAAGGTGCAACCGGACGTCTCGGCCAGTTGCAGCGCATGGGCCAGGGCCAATGGAAAGCTCGCACCATGCAGCACCGCTTCGCTGCCCCGGGAGCGCACACCCAGCACTTTCAATTCCGGCGTACTGCACGGCATGACGATGCGTGCCTGGATCCCCAGCTCGCGCGCTGCCAGGGCGACACCCTGGGCGTGGTTGCCCGCCGAAGCGGTCACCACGCCGCGAGCCTTCTGCTCATCGCTCAGTTGCACCAACTTGTTGTAGGCACCGCGAATCTTGAAGGAAAAGGTCGGCTGCAAGTCTTCGCGCTTGAGCAGCACCTGGTTGCCCAGCAATGCCGACAACGCCGGGGCGGCTTGCAGCGGCGTGCGCAGCGCCAGATTATAGACCGGGGCGGCGAGGATCTTCTTCACATAGTGCTCAAGCAATCCCGTGTCGGCAGTGTGGGGCGCTGTGCAGGTGCTCATGGGTGTCTCCTGGCTTGCTTAAAGGGCCCTGGAGACGGAAAAACAAAACCCGCCTCTAGGGCGGGTTTGGGTACAGCCGTGCGCTATCCCGCCAAATGAGGAATGGCGGTAATAATGCTTGGCTGGCTGCGGAAAGTTTGAAATGTCATGTATCGAAATTACCCGGCGGGTGCAGGGCAAGTCAATGGCCCAACACCATTTAGCGCGTGGGGGTTTACTCATAATATACGAAACGTATACGCTTCATATATTCAATCAACACAGTGAACACCATGGGCATCGTCAAGATCACCGACCAATTGCACGAACAACTGCGCCTGGCCAGCGCCGCGATGGATCGTTCCATCAACGCCCAGGCCGAGTTCTGGATCAAGATCGGCCTGCTGGCCGAGCTCAACCCCAGCCTGCCGTACAACGAGCTGATCAACAAACTGTTGCTGGACAAGCCCGACCTGATCCGAGGCCGCAGCCAATGATCAAGACCCCTGCCCAACTGACCGTGATGCGCGAAGCCGGTCGCCTGCTGGCCCAGGTGTTCAGCATGCTCGATGGTTTTGTCATCGCCGGCCGTTCCACCCTGGAGCTGGACGCGGCGGTCGAAGCCTTCATCCGCAACGACTTGAAGGCCCGCCCGGCCAGCCTCGGACAATACGACTACCCCTTCTCCATCAACACCTCGATCAACGAAGTGGTGTGCCACGGCATGCCCAGTGCCAAGGACATCCTCAAGGACGGCGACATCATCAACATCGACATCACCCTGGAAAAAGGCGGCTTCATCGCCGACTCCAGCAAGATGTACATGATTGGCAACGTCCCCCCCAAGGCTCGGCGCCTGGTTGAAGTGACCTTCGAAGCCATGTGGGCCGGCATCCGCCAAGTCAAGCCAGGCGCGCGCCTGGGCGATATCGGCCATGCGATCCAAAGCCACGCGCAAGCCAACGGCTACAGCGTGGTGCGTGAATACTGCGGCCACGGCATTGGCCGGCAGATGCATGAAGAGCCACAGGTCCTGCACTTCGGCCGCCCCGGTACCGGGCTGGAACTGCGAGAAGGCATGGTGTTTACCATCGAGCCGATGCTCAACCAGGGCAGCGCCAAAGTGCGCAGCCTGAAAGACGGCTGGACGGTGGTGACCAAGGACAACAGCCTGTCGGCGCAGTGGGAACATACCGTCGCCGTGACACGGGACGGGTTCGAAGTGCTGACCCTGCAGAAAACCGACTGACCCATAAGCTGTGGGGCGGCCTGGACAGCGTGTGTCAGCCAATACTCAGTGCCCACATTCAAACCAACAGCCCTTCAGCCCACTCGACCGCACGCAAAAAAAACGGCCCACCGAGCAATCGGTGGGCCGTTTTCGTCAACCAACCCGCGCGTTACGCCAGGCTCTTGCTGACCACCTCAAACACATCACTGGACAATTCACCCGAACCACGAATACGTTCCAGCTCCGCCTTCATCAGCGCCTGCCGCGCGCTGTCGTATTTACGCCAGCGAGTCAACGGCGCCAACTGGCGCGAAGCGATTTGTGGGTTGAACGCATTCAGCTGGATCACCAGGTCCGCCAGGAAGCGATAGCCCGAGCCATCCGCCGCATGGAAGTTGATCAGGTTCTGCCCGGCAAACGCGCCAATCAGTGCACGCACCTTGTTCGGGTTCTTGATCGTGAACGCCGGGTGCTCCATCAACGCCTTGACCCGCGCCAACCCGCCGGGCAAGACGCTGGCGGCCTGCACGCTGAACCATTGGTCCATGACCAGCGGGTTGTCCTTGAAGTTTTCAGCGAATACCGCCAACGCCTTGGTTTTTTCCGCCTCGAATGGCGAATTCACCAGCACCGCCAGCGCGGTCAAGCGTTCGGTCATGTTGTCGCTGGTATCAAACTGGTCCAGCGTCGCCGCCAGCACTTCGGGCTTGCCGCTGAGCATCAGGTACGACAGCGCGATGTTCTGCAAGGCGCGACGGGCAAAATGCTCGGCTGCAGCCACGTACGGGGTTTGCTTGGACAGCTCACGGTTGGCCTGGTAACGCAGCCACAGCCCTTCGAACAGTTGGTCGGCCAGTTGCTTGCGGGCAAACTCGCGGGCGGCGTGGATGGCGTCGACATCGGCCACTTCACTGATTTCGGTCAAGTAGGCTTCACCCGGCAGCGAGAGCATCTCCGCGACCATCGCCTGGTCCAGGCTGTCATCGCTCAACAAGCTGCGCAGTGCATCGATCAGGCGTTGATCCAGCTTCAGCGGCTGCCCCGCCTGATGTTGGCCGATCAGTTCCTGCAACACCTGCACCGACAGTTGCTGGCCGGCATCCCAGCGGTTGAAGCCGTCGCTGTCGTGCTGCATCAGGAACATCAGTTGATCGCGGGTGTACGGGAAGCTCAGTTTCACCGGCGCCGAGAAGCCACGCAACAACGACGGCAACGGCTGTTCGGCGATATCAACGAAGGTGAAGGTCTGCTCGGCTTCGGTCACCGAAATCACACGCGAAGTACCGCTCGCCGCCGCCTCACCGGCCAGGCGCAACGCGATACCGGCGCCCTGCCCGTCCAGCAGGCCCAATTCCACTGGAATCACAAACGGCAGTTTTTCCACCTTGTCTGGGGTGGCCGGGCAGCTCTGACGGAAGGTCAGGCTGTAGGTTTTTGCCGCGGCGTCGTAAGACTCGCTGACCGCCAGGCGTGGCGTGCCGGCCTGGCTGTACCAGCGTTTGAACTGGCTGAGGTCGGCACCGTTGGCGTCTTCCATGGCCTTGACGAAATCGTCGCAGGTCACGGCCTGACCGTCATGGCGTTCGAAATACAGGTCGCTGCCTTTACGGAAGCCTTCAGCGCCGAGCAAGGTATGGATCATGCCGACCACTTCCGAGCCTTTTTCGTACACGGTCAAGGTGTAGAAGTTGGAGATCTCGATAAAGCTGTCCGGGCGCACGGCATGGGCCATGGGGCCGGCGTCTTCCGCGAACTGGTGGGTACGCAGGTAAGCCACGTCCTGGATGCGCTTGACCGTGGCCGAGTTCATGTCGGCGGAAAAGCACGAATCACGGAATACGGTAAAGCCTTCTTTCAGCGACAGCTGGAACCAGTCGCGACAGGTCACGCGGTTGCCCGACCAGTTGTGGAAATATTCGTGGGCGACGATCGCCTCGACCCGCTGGTGCGCGGCGTCGGTGGCGGTTTCGGCGCGCGCCAGCACGGCGCTGGAGTTGAAGATATTGAGGCCCTTGTTCTCCATGGCGCCCATGTTGAAGTCGTTGACCGCCACGATCATGAAGATGTCGAGGTCATACTCACGGCCGTAGGTTTCTTCATCCCAGCGCATGGACTTTTTCAGGCTGGTCATGGCGTGCTGGCACTTGTCGATATTTTCCGGCTCGACGTAGATACGCAGCGCCACGGTGCGGTCAGTCATGGTGGTGAAGGTGTCTTCGACACACCATAGGTCACCGGCTACCAGCGCGAACAGGTAGGCCGGCTTCTTGAACGGGTCTTCCCAGGTCGCCCAGTGGCGGCCATCCTCGCCGGGGCCGCTGGCGATGGGGTTACCGTTGGACAGCAGGATCGGATAGCGATGTTGCTCGGCGATCACCGTGGTGGTGAAGGTGCTCATCACGTCCGGGCGGTCGAGGTAGTAGGTGATCTTGCGGAACCCTTCGGCCTCGCACTGGGTGCAGAACATGCTGCCGGATTTGTACAGGCCTTCCAGCGCGGTGTTGGTTTCCGGGTGGATGCGCACGCTGGTGTCGACCGTGAACGTCTCGGCGGTCGGCTGCAGGGTCAGGTGGCTATCGGTCAGTTGGTAGTCGGCCGCGGCCAGTTCACGGTCGCCCAGATTCACGCTCAGCAGCTCCAACTGCTGGCCATCGAGTACCAGCGGCGGCAAGCCGGCACCGCGCTCGGGGTTACGGCGCATCACCAGTTGCGCGTGGACCAGGCTGTGGTCCTCGAACAACTCGAAGGTCAGGTGCGTCTCTTCGATCAGGTAATCCGGCGCCTGATAGTCCTTCAGGTAAATCATCTTCGGTTGTTCGGTGCGCATGAGGGGATCCTTTTACTGATGCACGGCGAGCTGGTAGGCCGTGTACTTACGAATATTGATGACGCCGGTGTCGAAGATCAGGTACTGACCCTTGATCCCCAGCAGCGTACCTTCGGCAATCGGGTTCTTGTCCAGGTTGAAGCTGACGATCTTGGTCGGATACTGCTCGATCGGGTAGCGAATTTCGATCGGTTCGATGTCGGCAATGGTTTGGATGGCGTGCAAACCAAAGCGTTCCTGCAAACCCAGCAGGCCTTCGGCGCAGGACGCAAACAGCTCGTCGCGTACCTGCTTGAGGTCGACCGATTGCGCATCACCCTTGAGCAACGCACGCCAGTTGGTCTTGTCGGCGACCTGGCTGCGGAACAGGTCCTCGACGAAACCGGACTGCTGGCGTGTTGCAACCCGCATGATCGGCAGCGCCTGGCTGGCGCCCTGGTCGAGCCAACGGGTGGGCAGTTGGGTGGCGCGGGTGATGCCGACCTTGATCCCCGACGAATTGGCCAGGTACACCACATGGTCGGTCATGCAGAACTGTTCGCCCCAGCTGGGATCACGGCAGGTGCCGGCGTCGTAATGGCAACGCTCGGGGCTCATGATGCACAGGTCGCACTGGGCCAGCTTGGTCATGCACGGGTAGCAATAACCCTGGCTGAAGCTGGTCTTGGTCTTGCGGCCGCAATGGCTGCAATGGATGGCGCCGAGATACTCCAGGCGTACATGGGTGCCGATCAACGGGTTGACCGGCACCTCGGTATCGCCTAGCCGAAACGCATATTGAACGGTCGGCTCACCGAGTTGCGCCGACATTTTGCTGACTGCACCGCGACCGATTTCAATCAATGGATCGCATCCGACTTGAACAGGATGTTCGGCACGGTGGTCGACTTCGACTGGCATTCCTGCGGGCCCATGTAGCCGGTGCGCTGGTCTTCGGGCAGGTTCTGGATTTCCCAGGCGATCACCGCTTGCAGGGACAGTTCACGCTGTTCTGCAGTGAGCTTGCGGCCATCGGACCATTTACCGATTTCCACGGCGAGCTTGAGGCTCTCGTAGATATCCGGGGTGATGTTTTCGATCATTTCAGCAAAAGAGGACATGAGGCTCTTCCTTATCAAATAGAAGATTTGCGACGGCTGTACAAGCCGCCCAGCAAACCCGTCAGGCAACCGATAACCAGGCCGCCAACATGGGCAGCATTGGCGATTTCACCGAAACCGATCATCGAGACCAGCCCCGACAGGCACAGAACCAGCCACACCAGCATCATCACCAGCACCCCACGGGGCAAGCGATAAGCCGGGTTGGGCGAGAGCAATTGAAAGATCCAGCAATGCCCGAGCAGACCATACAACACGCCGGACAACCCACCAAACAGGCCAGGGCCGCCATAGGCGTATTGCGCGTAGTTGGAGACCAGGCTGAACAACAGGGTCAGGCCCAACAGGTTGATGCCGCCCTGGCGCACTTCGATGCGCCGCCCCAGCTCCCAGTACCACATGCCGTTCATGGCCAGGTGCAGGATGCCGAAGTGGATCAGCATTGGCGTGATCAACCGCCACCACTGGCCGGAAGCCAATGAATCGGCCAATGGCGTGAACTGGATGTACTCGCCCGTCACCCGGAAAGGCAGGAACGTCAGCCAGCTCATGGCTTGCAGGTTTTCACCGAGCAAGGTCACCGCGCCGACAATGATGCTTGCCAGCAGCACCAAGGCGGTGACCGGGCTATGCCGCAATTGCTGGACAAAGCCTGGGCGCGAAACCGGCGCCTGCTCAGGAATATCCAATTGCTGGTCCGGGTCGCCCGCAGGAAAGCGTTCGTAGAGCACGCGCACGTCGTCGCTGATGGTCTCGGGCACCCACAACACCTGCTCGCCGGCTTCTTCGCTGACGCGATGGGGCACCTGCATGCGTTGCAGCAGTTTGACGAAACCGCCCAGGTCGACGCTCAGGGGCAAGCGCAATACGGGCACGGCACTCATACAATCACCTCGGGTCGCTCAACGTCCACCCATACGAATTTACCTGGATCCAGGCGGGTTTCCTGGTCCAGGCGGTAGGCCACCAGCTTGCCGTACAGCACCGCGCTGTAGTCCAGGCAAGCCAGGTTCGGGCGGATCGGCGCCGGTTTGCCGCTGCGCCAGTAATGGCCGACGAACAGCAAGGGTTCGTCGACGCCGTAGCGCAGCAGGGAGTTCTTTTGGCTGGACGATAACGGTGTGCGTGCCACTGGCTCTGGCAAGGCATCGGGTTGGAACACGATGTCGCCGTAAGTCTTAGGGTCGTCCTCCCAGAATTTGGTGCGGAAGAACGAACGTGTCAGCCCGTCGCCGCCGGTCAGGGTCAAGCCATCCGGCAGGCGCATGTCGGTACCGCGCAGCAGGCGGTCGAACGCGTTGCAGGCAAAACTGCCCGGCACGGCCGCGGCCTGCAGGAAGTGCTGGTCGATGCAGCCGTCGGGGAACGTTGCGCGCAGCGGCTGGATAAACCCATCGTCCCAGCACGCATGCACCACGCGGAAACGCCCGGCGTCGACAAACAGCGGCATGTCATAGAACCAGCCGAGGAAGTCATGCCAGTCGGCGGGGTGATGCTCGAATTGGGTCAGGGTCTCGTGGATCAACCGCTCGTGCCGTGGGTTGTGCTCGCGCACGAACTGTTTGCCACTGCCGGGTGGCGCCGGCGTGGTCCAGCCCAGCGCATTGAATTCGTGGTTGCCCATGATGCACAACGCCTGGCCGGCCTCGGTCATGTCATGGACGATATGCAACGCCTCGCGAATGCGTGGGCCACGGTCGATGATATCGCCGAGGAACACCGCCATACGCGACGGATGGCGCCAGGTGCCAGCCTGTTTGTGGTAGCCCAACAGGTCGAGCAAGTGCTCAAGGGTATGAGCGCAACCGTGCACGTCACCAATCAGGTCGTAGCTACGCGCGGGATCGAGCATCAGTCGCCTCCACCCCCCAAGCGGCTGCCCCAGCCCAACTTGGTACGGCACACTTCATAGTAGTTGTGGTCCAGCGGGTGGATCAGCCGCAGCTTTTGCGCCTTTTTGCTCACGGTGATGGTGTCACCGGGGGCGCAGGTGAAATGGTTCTGCCCGTCACAGGAGACTTGCGGGTAAATCTGCATGTCTTTGGAAACCACGATTTTCAGCTCACTGTTGCCGTCGACCACAATCGGCCTGCTGGACAACATATGGGGGTACATCGGCACGATCACAATGGCGTCGAGCTTGGGATGCATGATCGGGCCGCCCGCCGACAGTGCATAGGCGGTAGAACCGGTGGGCGTGGCGACGATCAGGCCGTCGGCCTTCTGGCTGCAGACGAACTGGCCGTCGATATACAGCTCGAACTCGATCATCCGCGTGGACTTGCCGGGGTGCAGCACCACATCATTGAGGGCATCGCCCTGGCCGATGGCTTCGCCGTGGCGGCGCACTTCGGCTTGCAGCAGGAAGCGGTTTTCCACCAGGTAATGGCCATCGAGCACCTTGGCCACTTCCACTTCCAGTTCATCGGGGCGGATATCGGTCAGGAAACCCAGGCTGCCACGGTTGATCCCCAGCACCGGCACGTTATGCCGCGCCAACGCCCGGGCGGCACCGAGCAAGCTGCCGTCGCCGCCGACCACGATGACCATGTCGCACACTTCGCCAAGCATCTTGCGCGACGAGGTCTGCAGGCCGTGGCCGGGGAGGATTTCAGCGATGGTGTCTTCGAGGATCACATGCAGGTGGCGTTCCAGCAGGAATTTTTTCAGCCGGCGGACGGTGTCCAACACCTGGGTACTGCCCAGGCGACCGATAATGCCGATATTGCGAAATTGCTCCATGGGGCTCCTGCGGGCTTGGGGTGTGGCAAAAAAGAACGATTATGGGCGAAAGGCTGCTTCAGGCAAAATCCTTTGTCGCCGTGAAGCCTTGATGACAACGCTTCTCAGCCACCTGACCCAGCGTAAAAGGCTATGCTCGGACCATGACTCTGTTCCCCGACTTGCACAACCTGCCCCGCCAGCTGCGCCACCCCGAGGTGCGCGACCTGGCATGGGTGATGCTCGCCCCGCCGATGCTCGCGCAAACGCCTTGGCCGCAACGCCATCCGCTGGCGGGCAGTGACTGGGTGCAGGCGCCCGACCGCCTCGAACAGTGGCTGCGGCAATTGGACCAGGACAGCAGCGCCTTGCAGCATTGGTTGAACCTGTCACGCACCCGGCGCCTGGGCTTGTACTACGAGCGTCTGTGGCAGTTCGCCGTGCAGCATGCGCCGGGCGTGGAACTGCTCGCCGCCAACCTGCCGATCCGCCGCGCCGGGCATACCCTGGGCGAACTGGACATGCTGCTGCGCGACCGCGAAGGCGTGCACCACTTGGAACTGGCGATCAAGCTCTACCTCGGCCCGCAGGACGGCGATGGCCTGGACACCGCGCAATGGTTGGGCCCAGGCTGTCATGATCGGCTGGACCGCAAGCTGGCGCACCTGGCCCAGCATCAATTGCCGATCTCGGCACGGCCGGAAAGCCGCCAAGCGTTGGCGGCGTTGGATATCCAGCAGTTCGATGCGCATTTATGGCTCGGCGGCTACCTGCTGTATCCCTGGCCGGGCCAGGCCGAACCGCCCCGCGGCGCCCACCCCCAGCATCTGCGTGGGCGTTGGCTGCACCAGCGCGATTGGCGCGACTTTATCAGCACCCGCCCACCCGGCCGCTGGCAACCCCTGCCCCGGCACGCGTGGCTGGCGCCGGCGCATTACCCTGCGAGTGAGGTATGGAGCGAGGAACAGATGCAGGGATGGCTGACGGACCTCAACCCGATGGCACCGGCGCAGTTGCTGGTACGGCTGGTGCAGAGCGGAGAGGATTGGGAGGAAGCCGAGCGCTTGTTTCTGGTGGCGGATCTTTGGCCGAATGTGCCGGGGGCTGGCGGATAGATTGGGGGGTGTCTGTGAGAGCCTCATCGGGGGCAAGCCCCCTCCCACACTGACCGCATTCCAAATGCCTGTACTCGGTCAAATGTGGGAGGGGGCTTGCCCCCGATAGCGGCGACCCAGGCACTACAACCTATCGATATGCCGATACTCCAACTGCAACCCCACCGCCAACTCCTGGGCGCGCCCCAACCTGATCGGCCCGCGCTCGATATCCACCAGCAACCCCGCACACGCCAATAACGGCAACCCAGTAATGTCCTTGAGTCGCCCATCCGTGATCACCAGCACGCGCTGCTGCTCAGCCGGATAACGCTTGCGCCGCGCCATCAGCCAATGCCTGGCCTCGGTCAACGCCGCCAGCAACGGCGTACCCCCGCCTGCCCCCAATTGCTCCAACCAGCCTGCCAGGCTTTTCGCCGCCTTGAGCCCCTGCACCTGCCATTTGGGCGACTGCCCGCTGGCCGTCAGCAATGCCATGCGTGCGCGCTGTCGATAAGCGTCATCAAACAGTTGCGCCAGCAAGCCCTTGGCATCGGTCAACGCGCGGTGCCGCCGAGTGGAGGCCGATGCATCGACGATCACCAGCCACAACTCATGGGCCGAACGGCTGCGCAGGTGAAACAGCAGGTCGTCACGGCACTGCGGCCGACCACCGAGCAAGGTGCCCGGCCAGTTGATCGTGCCCTGCCTGGCGGCGCGCGCCTTGCCGTGCCGGCCTTTCTCCAGTCGCCCCGCCTTGGGTCGCGCATCCGCCCCCGTGCCAGGTCGAGGGCGGATGCCTAGGGCTTTTTTGGCCAGGTGGGTACTTCTCGGCGAGCGCCTGTGGGCAGGGCCGGTGCAGGCATGTCGCCCCATTGACCTTGGCCGGGTGCGGTGTCCGTGTGGCTTGCTGACGGACCTTCATGGGGTGGGCTGGCCGGTGCGGATGGCCCCTGGCGACGATGGCGCAAGGCAAATTCGGCCACGGCGTCGATATCTTCCTCGGCGATGGCGGAGGCCCCACGCCACGCCGCATGGGCCCGTGCGCCACGCAGCCACACCAGGTCGGCGCGCAGGCCATCGACCCCGGCGGCAAAACAGCGCTCGGTAATCTGCGCCAACGCCTGGTCATCCAGTGGGATACTGTCGAGCCGCGCCCGCGCCTGGGTGCAACGCTCGCGCAAGGCTGCCTGCGGTTCAGCCCACTGTGCGCAGAACGCAGCGGGATCGCTGTCGAAATCCAGGCGACGGCGGATGATCTGCCCGCGCTCGGCCGGCAAGGTGTGCCCGCTCAACGCCACGTTGAAACCGAAGCGGTCGAGCAACTGCGGACGCAGCTCGCCCTCCTCCGGGTTCATGGTGCCGATCAGTACAAAGCGCGCCGAATGCCGGTGGGAAATACCATCGCGTTCGATCAGGTTGGTGCCGCTGGCCGCCACATCCAGCAGCAGGTCGACCAGATGATCAGCCAACAAGTTGACTTCATCGACATACAACACACCGCCATCGGCCTTGGCCAGCACGCCAGGGGAAAACTGCGCGCGACCTTCGCCCAGTGCGGCGTCCAGGTCCAGGGTGCCCACCAGCCGTTCTTCGGTGGCGCCCAGGGGCAAGGTGACAAACTGACCGCTGGCCAACAGGTCTGCCAGGCCACGGGCCAGGGTGGACTTGGCCATGCCACGCGGGCCTTCGATCAGCACGCCGCCAATCCTGGGGTCGATGGCGGTCAGGCACAGCGCCAGTTTCAGGTTTTCGGCGCCGACCACGGCGGACAGCGGGAAATGGGGAATATCAGTCATCCGGGCTCTCTATTAATTCTGCTGTGCAGGCACCTTGTGGCGAGCGGGCTTGCCCCGCGTTGGGGCGGCAAAGCCGCCCCCATCTAAATAACACGGCGTTATCCCTGGCAGGGCGCGGCGAACCTGTCAGGGCCGCTTCGCGCCCCAACGCGGGGCAAGCCCGCTCGCCACAACAAGCCCGATTGCCACAACAGCCTGGCTTGCCACAGCAAGGGCATCTCGTGTTCTAACTGTCTTCTTCTATATCCAGCAACAGGTTTTCCAGGGCTTCACGGTACGCCCCCGGCGCCTGCCACATGCCCCGCTGCTGGGCTTCGAGCATGCGCTCGGTCATGTCGCGCAGGGCATCCGGGTTGTGCTGCTGCACAAACGCCCGGGTATCGGGGTCGAGCAGGTAGGCGTCGGCGAGCAAGGCGTATTGGTGATCGTCGATCAACGCGGTGGTGGCGTCGAAGGCAAACAGGTTGTCCACGGTCGCCGCCATCTCGAACGCACCTTTATAGCCGTGGCGCTTCACGCCTTCGATCCACTTGGGGTTGGCGGCGCGGGAACGGATCACCCGGTTCAGCTCTTCCTTCAAGGTACGCACCCTGGGCAAATCCGGCTGGCTGTGGTCGCCATGGTAGCTGGCGGCCTTGTCGCCACTCAGGGTTTCCACGGCGGCAAGCATGCCACCCTGGAACTGGTAGTAGTCATTTGAATCGAGCAGGTCATGCTCGCGGTTGTCCTGGTTCTGCAACACCGCCTGCACCTGGCTCAGGCGCTGGGCGAACTGCTCGCGGGCGGCGGTGCCTTCATCGCCAGCGCCGTAGGCATAGCCGCCCCAGTTCAGGTAGACCTCGGCCAGGTCCTCGCGGCTTTGCCACAGGCGGCCGTCGATCGCACCCTGCACACCCGCGCCATAGGCACCGGGCTTGGCGCCAAAGATGCGCCAGCCAGCCTGCTTCGCCGCCGCCTCTTCGTCCAGGCCCGACTCAAGCAACGCCGCACGCTCGCTGCGCACCTTGGCCGCCAGCGGGTTCATGTCGTCCGGCTCATCCAGTGCCGCCACCGCCTGCACCGCTGCATCAAACAGGCGGATCAGGTTAGCGAAGGCATCGCGAAAGAACCCGGAGACCCGCAGCGTGACGTCGACGCGCGGGCGATCCAGCAGGCTGATCGGCAGGATTTCAAAATCATCCACGCGCTGGCTGCCCGTGGCCCACACCGGGCGCACGCCCATCAGCGCCATGGCCTGGGCGATATCGTCGCCGCCGGTACGCATGGTGGCGGTGCCCCACACCGACAGGCCAAGCTGGCGCAGGTGGTCGCCATGGTCCTGCAAATGCCGCTCGAGAATCAGGTTGGCCGATTGAAAACCGATGCGCCAGGCTGTGGTGGTCGGCAGGTTACGCACGTCCACGGTAAAAAAGTTACGCCCGGTGGGCAGCACGTCCAGGCGCCCCCGGCTCGGCGCGCCACTGGGCCCGGCGGGCACAAAGCGACCACTCAAGGCATCCAGCAGGCCACGCATTTCGGCGGGGCCACAAGCATCCAGGCGCGGCGCCACGACGATGCGCAGGCTTTCGATGACCGCTTTCACAGCCTCCCAACCCGGTTCTTCCAACTGTTCGAGCGGGCCTTCCAGCGCCTGCTCGATCAAGCGCGCTGCGTAGCGCTCCAGGCGCTCGCGGGTGTCGCCGGCGGTACGCCATGACTGTGGATCGATCGTTTGCAGGACCTGGGGCCGGCGACCGGTCCACGGCTCGGCCAAGGCGCAGTCCAGCGGATCGAAACCCAGCTCGAACGCCTTGGCCAATACGCGCAGCAAACTCGATTGCGGGCCACGCCCGTCGCCACGCGGGATGCGCAGCAACGCCAATAAGGTATCGATACGCAAGCGGCCTGCGGGCGACTCGCCAAACACATGCAGACCATCGCGTATCTGCGATTCCTTCAAGTCACACAGGTAGGTATCCAGGCGCGGCAACCAGATCGCCGCGTCGGCGTCGCTGTCCAGTTCCAGTTCCTGGTCGATGCGGGTTTCGCGCACCAGCTTGAGGATGTCTTTTTGCAGCTCACGGGCGCGGCGCGGGTCGAGCAATTGCGCCTCGTAGTATTCGTCGGCCAACAGCTCCAGGTCGCGCAACGGCCCATAGGTTTCGGCACGGGTCAGCGGCGGCATCAGGTGATCGATGATCACTGCCTGGGTGCGGCGCTTGGCTTGGGCGCCCTCGCCCGGGTCGTTGACGATAAACGGGTAGATATTCGGCAGCGGGCCCAGTAACGCGTCGGGCCAGCAGTTTTCCGACAGCCCCACGCCCTTGCCCGGCAGCCATTCCAGGTTGCCGTGCTTACCGACATGGATCACGCCGTGGGCGCCGTAGGTGTGGCGCAACCAGAAGTAAAACGCCAGGTAAGCATGCGGCGGTACCAGGTCCGGGTCGTGATACACCGCGCTGGCGTCCACCTGGTAGCCGCGTGCGGGCTGGATACCGACGAACGTCTGGCCCAGGCGCAGGCCGGCAATCATCAGGCGGCCGTCGCGACACATCGGGTCGTTGTCGGGCGAGCCCCAGCGCGCCAGTACCGCTTGGCGGTTGGCCTCGGGCAAGCGGCTGAACATCACCGCGTAGTCGTCCAGCCCCAGGCTTTGGTGGCAGGGGCGCAGGTCGAGGCTGTCCAGGTCGTTGGTGACACCGCCGAGCAGTTCATGGATCAGCGCCGTGCCGCTGTCGGGAAGCGTCTCCGGCACCGGGTAACCTTCGCTGTGCAGGGCGCGCAGGATATTCAGCGCGGCGGCCGGGGTATCCAGGCCCACGCCGTTGCCGATGCGGCCATCCCGGGTCGGGTAGTTGGCCAGGATCAGCGCGATACGCTTATCCCCATTCGGCACCCGCGCCAGTTCGACCCAGCGCCGCGCCAGTTCGGCAACAAAGTCCATACGCTCCGGCGCGGCGCGGTAGCACACCACGTCCGACTGGCTGCGCTCACTGCGCCAGGCCAGGTCCTTGAAGCTGATCGGCCGGCTGATAATCCGCCCGTCCAGCTCCGGCAAGGCAATGTGCATCGCCAGGTCGCGCGGGCCGAGGCCTTGTTCGCTGGCTTGCCAGCCGGGTTGGTTGTCCTGGGCGCAGATCGCCTGGATCACCGGGATATTGCGGCGAAACGGGCGTAGATGGGGGGCTTCGGGGCTGGATTGGGCAAAGCCGGTGGTGTTCAGAATCACCGCCGCATTGACTTCATCCAGCCAATCCTCGACCACCGCCAGGCAGCCGGGCTCTTTCAAACTGGCCACCGCCACCGGCAACGGGTTAAGGCCCGCTGCCTGCAAACGCTGGCAGAACACATCGATAAAGCCGGTATTGGCCGCCTGCAAATGAGAGCGATAGAACAGCACCGCCGCCACCGGAAACTCCGGGTGCCACTCCATTTGCCAGTCATTGAGGCGGGCATTGGCTTGATGCGGGTGATAAATCGCAGTGCGCGGCAGAGTGTGTGGCTCGGCCCAGGCGTAGTCACGCTGCAGATAAGCGCTGGCCAGGCAGCGATAAAAATCCAGGGCATTGCCCAGGCCACCCTGGCGCAGGTACTGCCACAAGCGGTCGCGTGCCTCAGCGGCCACGGTGCTGAGGCCACTGAGTTCCGGGTCCGGGCGATCATCACCGGGCACCAGGATCAACGTGACGCCGCGCTCGGCCAGCGCCACCAGGCGCTCGATACCGTAGCGCCAATACCCGATGCCACCATGCAGCGAAATCAGGATGACCTTGGCATGGCGCAGCACTTCATCGACATACAGATCGACCGAGGCGTGGTTCTGCACCTGCATGGGGTTGGCCAGGCGCAGGCTCGGGTAGTCCTCGGGCAACTGCTGGGCGGCTTCGGCCAGCAGCGCCAGGCTGGAATCGCCGCTGCACAGAATCACCAGCTCGGCGGGGGTTTGCCCCAGGTCGGCGATATTGTCGTCCGCGACGAAGCCGCCGGGTTGAGTCCTGAGCAGGTGCATGGGTTAAACGTTGAGCGCTGCGCGCAATTGCGCTTCGAGGCCGGCCGCGTCCAGCGCCTGGCCGATCAGCACCAGGCGCGTGATACGCGCCTCGTCGGCCCCCCAGGCGCGGTCGAAGTGCTTGTCGAAACGCGTGCCCACGCCCTGGATCAGCAGGCGCATCGGCTTGTTCGGAATCGCCGCGAAGCCTTTGACACGCAGGATGCCGTGCTGCACCACCAACTGGGTCAGCGCGTCGAGCAACAGTGCCTCATCGGCCTGGGGCAGGTCGATGGAGATGGAGTCGAACGCGTCGTGGTCGTGGTCGTCTTCACCGTCGTGGTGATGATCGTGATGGCTGTGGCGGCCGTCGATATGCTCTTCGGAGCCGGCGCCCAGGCCAATCAGCACGTCCAGGGGCAGGCGACCGCTGCTGGCTTCGACGATCTTCACCGCGGGTGGCAGCTCTTCGGCCACTTCCAGGCGCACGCGGGCCAGGTCCTCGGGGCTGATCATGTCGCACTTGTTGAGGATCACCAGGTCGGCGCTGGCCAACTGGTCGGCGAACAGTTCATGCAACGGGGATTCGTGGTCCAGGTTCGGATCAAGCTTGCGCTGGGCATCGACCTGGTCCGGGAAGGCGGCGAAGGTGCCGGCGGCCACCGCCGGGCTGTCGACCACGGTGATCACCGCGTCGACGGTGCAGGCGCTGCGGATTTCCGGCCATTGGAAGGCTTGCACCAGGGGCTTGGGCAAGGCCAGGCCCGAGGTTTCGATGAGGATATGGTCGAGGTCGCCGCGACGGGCCACCAGTTCGCGCATCACCGGAAAGAACTCTTCCTGGACGGTGCAGCACAGGCAGCCGTTCGCCAGTTCATACACGCGGCCGTTGGCTTCTTCCTCGGTGCAACCGATCGAGCATTGCTTGAGGATCTCACCGTCAATGCCCAACTCGCCGAATTCGTTGACGATCACCGCAATGCGACGGCCCTGGGCGTTATCGAGCATGTGGCGCAGCAAGGTGGTTTTGCCCGAGCCGAGAAAGCCGGTAACGATAGTGACGGGAAGTTTGGCCAGTGTTTTCATCGGATGCCCTTGGGGGCGGGCATACGGGACGATAGGCCCTGCGTGGCGCGCAGCAGCAGATTTCGTCACCGGATCACCCCGCCCGGTTGAATTGGAAAATCGGTTGCGAGGCAGGTCTCCTGGCTTGGGGCTTGCGGGTCTTGCGACCGGCGCTGGCTGCGCCTTCCCGCCGCAATGGCAGTGGCGTGGCAGTCAGATAAACCCTTCACAGTTGCGGGGGCAGCCGCGGCTTGAACCGCGTTCCCTTCTTAGCTTCGGCCTGGGCCGAAGAACCTCGAAGGTGCAAGGCTACAGGGGCTCGGTCAATTTGACTACCGTCGCTCTGCATGCTTTCCTACACGCCTTGTTTCGGGTGCCCTTCACAGGGTGAAACGGGAAACCGGTGAGTCATAGCCTTATGACCAGTCCGGTGCTGCCCCCGCAACGGTAAGCGAGTGAAGCGTCAGATCCACTGTGCCTGTACGGCATGGGAAGGCGACGCTTTATAGACCCAGTGTCCCTCGCAAGCCCGGAGACCGGCCCGAATAACATCAGATAACAAACCCGCGGTGGGCGGGCGCTGTTAAAACCCTGCGTGCCCGGCTCGCGGGGTTTGCATGCGCTCGTTTCACCCTGAACACGATAGGGACGCGCCATGTCGATCATCAGCAGCACTTCGCACACCGCCAGCAGTACCGCCACCCTCAGCCAACGCCTGACCGCCGCCATCGGCGCCTCGATCCTGGGCGCGTGCCTGGTGTATTTCGCCGGGTTCTCGCATATCGAGGCGGTGCACAACGCAGCCCACGATACTCGCCACAGCGCCGCGTTCCCGTGCCACTGAGACCTGCCGACATGATCAAACGTATTGCGCAAACCGCAGGGTTCACCGGCTTGCTGGCCGCCCTGCTGCTGACCCTGCTGCAAAGCTTCTGGGTCGCTCCGCTGATTCTGCAGGCGGAAACCTTCGAAAAGGCCCCGGCCGCGACTGAAGTCGTGCACGAGCATGCCGCTGGCGCCGCTGCGCACACCCACGACGCCGAAGCCTGGGAGCCGGAAGACGGCTGGCAGCGTGTGCTGTCGACCACCGGCGGCAACCTGGTGGTCGCCGTCGGCTTCGCCCTGATGCTGGCCGGCCTCTATACCCTGCGCGCACCGACCCGCACGGCCCAAGGCTTGCTGTGGGGCCTGGCCGGCTACGCGACCTTTGTGTTGGCGCCGACCCTGGGCCTGCCGCCCGAGCTGCCGGGCACGGCCGCCGCCGACCTGGCGCAACGCCAGATCTGGTGGATCGGCACGGCCGCCTCCACTGCGGCCGGTATTGCGCTGTTGGTGTTCGGTGGCAACTGGCTGCTTAAAGGGCTGGGCGTGGCGATCCTCGTGGTGCCTCACGTAATCGGCGCCCCGCAGCCGCAAGTGCATTCGATGCTGGCGCCAGAGGCACTGGAAGCACAATTCAAGATCGCCTCGCAGTTGACCAACGTCGCCTTCTGGCTGGCCCTCGGCCTGATCAGCGCCTGGTTGTTTCGCCGCAACCGCGACGATCAATACTCGGCATGAAACTCGCGGTCGGCCTCGGTTGCCAGCGGGGCTGCGAATTGCACGCCCTGCTGGCGCTGTTTGACACGGCCCTCGCCGAAGCGGGTATCGAGCGCCAGCACATCACCGCACTGGCGAGTCTCGACCGCAAACAGGACGAGCCGGGGTTACTGGCCCTGGCGCATAGGTTGAACCTGCCATTGCAGTGCTTCAGCGCCGAACAGTTGGCCGCGTATGAAGGCCGTCTGAGCCATAAATCAGCGGTCGCCTTTGCCCACACCGGCTGTTACGGCATCGCCGAAAGCGCCGCCCTGGCCCTGGCCGAACAGCTCTCCCCAGGCCCTGCCCGCTTGCTGATCACCCGCAAGAAAACCGCCCAGGCCACCTTTGCATTGGCCTGCGCCGGCTGAAAAATCGATAATTGCGTCTTCCGATCATGAGCAATCTTCATGCTCGCCCGTTTTTCGACAGGAATCCTCCATGACCGTCTACTTCATCGGTGCCGGCCCCGGCGACCCGGAATTGATCACTGTCAAAGGCCAACGGCTGATCCGCAGTTGCCCGGTGATCATCTATGCCGGTTCGCTGGTACCGGCGGCCGTGCTGGAGGGGCATCAAGCGCAACTGGTGGTCAACAGCGCCGAACTGCACCTGGCGCAGATCATCGAGCTGATCAAGACCGCCCACGCCAACGGCCAGGATGTGGCGCGGGTGCATTCCGGCGATCCGAGCCTGTATGGGGCGATCGGCGAGCAGATTCGTCATCTGCGCGAGCTGGGCATCCCGTTCCAGATCATTCCGGGCGTGACCGCAGTCGCCGCCTGTGCCGCGCTGCTGGAGGCCGAACTGACCTTGCCGGACATCGCCCAGAGCGTAATCCTGACCCGTTACGCCGATAAAACCCGCATGCCGGCCGGCGAGGACTTCGACAGCCTGGCCCGCCACGGCACCACCATGGCGATCCACCTGGGGGTCAACCACCTGGAGAAGATCGTCGCAGAGCTGCTGCCGCACTATGGCGCGGATTGCCCGATTGCCGTGGTGCACCGGGCAACCTGGCCGGATCAGGATTGGGCGGTGGGCACACTCAGCGATATTGCCGACAAAGTCGCCGCCAAGGGCTTTCGGCGTACGGCGCTGATCGTGGTGGGCCGGGTGCTGGCGAGTGACAGTTTCAGTGAGTCGTCGTTGTATCGGGCGGGGCATGCGCACCTTTATCGACCTTGATAATTCACTTTATAAAACTAAAACAATGCATTGATTTAAATGAACAAATGCAAAAAAATTTGGGAGGGGGCTTGCCCCCGATCGCAGTGTGTCAGCCTGCTCAAGAAGCGACTGAGGCACCGCTATCGGGGGCAAGCCCCCTCCCACATTTGACCCTCCTTGTCAGGGAGATAGCGTCAGCATTCGAATTTGATTTTTTAATTCACAAATCATCAACAACACACTGATTTAACTGAATAAATGCAAAAAATGTGGGAGGGGGCTTGCCCCCGATGGCAGTGTGTCAGCCTGCTCATGAGGCGACTGAGGCACCGCTATCGGGGGAAAGCCCCCTCCCACACTTGATATTCAGCGTTAGATAGATTGCGTAAATAGCTGAATTTTAAGAATAAAAAACGGCGCTCACGGGGCGCCGTTTTTTTGTTCGCAGTGAACGCCTTACTCAGTAGTAGGCATTTTCTTTCTGCGTGTGGTCGGTCACGTCGCGTACGCCCTTGAGCTCCGGAATCCGCTCCAGCAGGGTGCGCTCGATGCCTTCGCGCAACGTCACGTCGGCCTGGCCGCAGCCCTGACAGCCGCCACCAAACTTGAGCACGGCAATGCCGTCATCTACTACGTCGATCAAGCTGACCTGACCGCCGTGGCTGGCCAGCCCTGGGTTGATCTCGGTTTGCAGGTAGTAGTTGATACGCTCGTTGACCGGGCTGTCGGCGTTGACGTTCGGCACCTTGGCGTTCGGAGCCTTGATGGTCAATTGGCCGCCCATGCGGTCGGTGGCGTAATCCACCACGGCATCGTCAAGGAAGGCTTCGCTGAAGGCATCGATATACGCGGTGAAGCTTTTCAGCCCCAGGGCGGTGTCTTCCGGCTTTTCTTCACCGGGCTTGCAGTAGGCAATGCACGTCTCGGCATACTGGGTGCCAGGCTGGGTGATAAAGACGCGGATACCGATACCTGGGGTGTTCTGCTTGGACAGCAGGTCGGCCAGGTAATCGTGGGCGGCGTCGGTAATGGTTATGGCAGTCATGGAAACTCCTCACAGGCTTGCCGGCAGTTTACGCCAAAATATTACGCAGGTACAAAGTCCCAGTAATTTTGTCGGAAAAGACTCAACAGCCACGTCAGAGGTTTTCATAGCGGTTCATATCCAGCACCCCTTCTTCCACCGGCGTGGTTTCGCGGATGTAGGTCGACAGGTCATGGAAGTACTGCCAGAACTGCGGATGACTGCGACGTATGCCCCAGCGGTCGACAATCTTCTCGAAACCCTGGGCGTCCCTGGCGTCCTCCATGGCCGCGACGAACTCCGGCACTTGCTCGGCTGGCACGTTGAACATGAAGTTCGGGTAGCTGCCGAGCACCCCTGGGTAGATCGTCAGCGTATCCAGGCCCGGCTGATAGCGATAAGCCTCACCCAGCATGAACGCCACATTACTGTGGGCACGGTTGCGCAGCAGGCTGTAGACCTCCCGCTGGCCGCTGCGGGTTTCGACGCGCAGCATCGTCGCTTCAGGCAGTTGCCCAATGACCTTGAGCCCCGCCGCCGGGCGCGATGTCAGGCGACTCAGGGCCTGCTCGGCGTCGCGCAACGCCGGGTCGATCCCCGGCCGTGAGCAGTACGCGCCGGCACAACGATTGATCGGGTCCGGGGCGGCATTGAGGTCGCCATAGCGGGCCAGCAGCTGGTTGGCGAAGTCGCGCTTGGGGTCCTTTTCATCAAGCTTCAGGCCGGTGGGCTTATCGTCGTCGATCGACTCATAGTCCAGCCACAGCTTGACCTTGCCGCTGTTCTGGTACCAATCGTCGAGGAAATCATCCCGCGAGTTCGCCGGCATCAGGCGCAGGAAGTTCTGCTCGGCGCCATTGCGGATCAGGTCGAAGTACAGGCGAGTCTGGGCCTGGTGCGACACATTACCGAACACGTCAAAGTTGACCACCAGTTGGTAATAGGTGCGTTCGAGCAACGGATAGTCGAATAGCCACAGCGTCTGCGGCACCTCACCGATCAGGCCCTTGTTGACCGAGGCGCTGTCGAAGTGGCGGAAGATGCTCAACAGCGCATTGTCGTTGCCAGCCCACAGCGTCGACCAACTCGGTGCTGGCAGTTCGGCATAGCTGTCGCGACGCAGGGCTTCGTACTGGTTGCGCTTGTCGCGGTACTTGAGCCATAGGCTGAGCACACTGCCCACGTCGTCATTTTGCCCAGGCATCGCCAACAATGGCGTGGCCTGGCCGCGATAGCGAGCATCGGTGATGTACAGGTCATGATCGGGCGCCTGGAACAATGCCCAGAAATTGTCGCGGATCACATCCGTGGCAATCTGCCCCCGGCATACGGGCCCGCGGATGAAGGTGCGGACAAAATACTCGGCGTTATCCAGCATGAACTGGTAACGCGCCTGCGCCGGGATCGCCTCGAACGTCTCGAACGGGTTGGCGCGGCGGCCAGGGCCGTAGCCCGGCAACGCACTGACCTGCCAGTCGCCGCTGTAGAACAGGGCTTTGACCCGCGCCATTTTCTGCGCGCTCAACGGGTACGTGATGTGGGTCTTATGGACGATCACCCCTTGTATTGGCCACAGGCGGTAGTAAACACGAGTGCCGGGGTCGTCATTGGGGCGACGGGTGTTGATCAGGTCAATCGGCTGGCCGCTGGGCGTCCGTGAGCGCACCCACTGGAAGAAGTGCCCTGGCTCACCGCCTTCGAAATACAGATGCGCAATAAACAGGTGCTCAAACAACCAGCGGGCCACCAGGCTTTCCCGGGCGCCGGGGGCATTGAGCAGGTTCTCCCATTGCAGCACCTGCGCCGCTTCCTGGGCACTGGGCGCCACGCCTTGCTGGTCGATCGGCGCACCCGAGGCCAGCCAGCGTTGCAGGGTGTGGTATTGCTGGTCGCTCAAGCCGGTCACGGCCAGGGGCATGCCTTCGTTGGGGTGCGCGCCGGCATAAGCGTCGAACTCTCCGGGCAAGGGGCACATGTTCTCGCGGTTCAGCCCCAGCACGATGTCATCCGGCAGCTTGCCATTGGGTGCAAGCGGCGCGCGGTGCTGGCCGAGTTCGAGCATGCGCGCCATCAGGGCCGCCTGGCTGCCCTGGGCGTCGAGCACCGAACTGAAGCCTTCGCGCTGCCAGGCGGCCTTGCCAAAGGCGTCGTAGAACAGCCGCGTCGGCTTGGTCGCCTGGCTGCGCTCACCGTCGTAGACCAGCACCTTGGTCGCGCCACGGGCGGCCCCCTCGCCACTGCCCAGGTTCAACTGGCAGGCCGAGTCATAGCAGGCATGGCACGCCACACATTTCTCAGTAAAAATCGGTTGGATATCACGGGTGTAGGAAATCGCCGGGGCGGGATCCTGGGCCTGGGTGGTAGTGGCAAGCAGCATCAATGCAATGCTGATGAGGAAACGATACGGCATGAGCCTGGTCCCGATCTGAAGCCAAAATAAAAAAACCTGGGGATTCTACCGATCCGCCACCCGCGCCAACATGAACGATATTCATGCAAAACCTTGGCATGCTCCAAATCCGCACAGGTTTGTTATGATCCACGCCCTCCGTAATGCCTGACCAGAGTAGTCCCATGTCCGATCGTAGCGCTCGCCTGCAAGCCCTTCACCAAGCCCTCAAGGAACGCATCCTGATCCTCGACGGTGGCATGGGCACGATGATCCAGAGCTATAAGCTGGAGGAGCAAGACTATCGGGGTAAACGTTTCGCCGATTGGCCGAGCGACGTCAAGGGCAACAATGACCTGCTGGTGCTCACCCGCCCGGATGTGATCGGCGGGATCGAGAAGGCTTACCTGGATGCCGGTGCCGACATCCTCGAAACCAACACCTTCAACGCCACCCGCATCTCCATGGCCGACTACGGCATGGAAGCGCTGGCCTATGAACTGAACGTCGAAGGCGCACGCCTGGCGCGCAAGATCGCCGATGCCAAGACCGCCGAGAACCCGGCCAAGCCGCGTTTCGTTGCCGGTGTACTCGGCCCGACCAGCCGCACCTGCTCGCTGTCGCCCGATGTGAACAACCCCGGCTACCGCAACGTCACCTTCGATGAACTGGTGGAGAACTACACCGAGGCCACCAAGGGCCTGATCGAAGGCGGCGCCGACCTGATCCTGATCGAGACCATTTTCGACACCCTCAACGCCAAGGCCGCGATCTTCGCCGTGCAGGGGGTGTTCGAAGCGCTCGGCATCGAATTGCCGATCATGATCTCCGGCACCATCACCGACGCTTCCGGCCGCACCTTGTCGGGCCAGACCACCGAAGCGTTCTGGAACTCCGTCAGCCACGCCAAGCCGATTTCCGTGGGCCTGAACTGTGCCCTCGGCGCCAGCGAGCTGCGCCCGTACCTGGAAGAGTTGTCCAACAAGGCCAACACCCACGTTTCCGCGCACCCCAACGCCGGCCTGCCCAATGAATTCGGCGAGTACGACGAGCTGCCGTCACAAACCGCCAAGGTCATCGAGGAGTTCGCCCAGAGCGGTTTCCTCAACATCGTCGGCGGCTGCTGCGGCACCACGCCGGGGCATATCGAAGCCATTGCCAAGGCGGTGGCCGGCTACCCGCCACGGCAGATCCCGGACATCCCCAAGGCCTGCCGCCTGTCGGGCCTGGAGCCGTTCACCATCGACCGCCAGTCGTTGTTCGTCAACGTCGGCGAGCGCACCAACATCACTGGTTCCGCACGTTTTGCCCGCCTGATCCGTGAAGACAACTACACCGAAGCCCTGGAAGTCGCCCTGCAACAGGTGGAAGCCGGCGCCCAGGTGATCGACATCAACATGGACGAGGGCATGCTCGATTCGAAGAAGGCCATGGTGACCTTCCTCAACCTGATTGCCGGCGAGCCGGATATCTCCCGCGTACCGATCATGATCGACTCCTCCAAGTGGGAAGTGATCGAGGCCGGCCTCAAGTGCATCCAGGGCAAGGGCATCGTCAACTCCATCAGCATGAAGGAAGGCGTCGAGCAGTTCATTCACCACGCCAAGCTGTGCAAGCGCTACGGCGCGGCGGTGGTGGTGATGGCGTTCGACGAAGCCGGCCAGGCCGACACCGAAGCGCGCAAGAAGGAAATCTGCAAACGCTCCTACGACATCCTGGTCGATGAAGTCGGCTTCCCGCCGGAAGACATCATCTTCGACCCGAACATCTTCGCGGTCGCCACCGGTATCGAAGAACACAACAACTACGCCGTCGACTTTATCAACGCCTGTGCGTATATCCGCGACGAGCTGCCGTACGCGCTGACCTCGGGTGGCGTGTCCAACGTGTCGTTCTCGTTCCGTGGCAATAACCCGGTGCGCGAGGCGATCCACTCGGTATTCCTGCTGCATGCGATCCGCAACGGCCTGACCATGGGGATCGTCAACGCCGGCCAGTTGGAGATCTACGACCAGATCCCCACCGAACTGCGCGACGCAGTGGAAGACGTTGTACTTAACCGCACGCCGGACGGCACCGACGCCCTGCTGGCCATTGCCGACAAATACAAAGGCGACGGCAGCGTCAAGGAAGCCGAGACCGAGGAATGGCGCGGCTGGGACGTGAACAAGCGCCTGGAACATGCGCTGGTCAAGGGCATTACCACCCACATCGTCGAAGACACCGAGGAATCCCGGCAGTCGTTCGCGCGCCCGATCGAAGTGATCGAAGGCCCGCTGATGTCAGGCATGAACATCGTCGGCGACCTGTTCGGCGCCGGTAAAATGTTCCTGCCCCAGGTCGTGAAGTCCGCCCGCGTGATGAAGCAGGCCGTGGCGCACTTGATCCCGTTCATCGAACTGGAAAAAGGCGACAAGCCGGAAGCCAAGGGCAAGATCCTGATGGCGACCGTAAAGGGTGACGTGCACGACATCGGCAAGAACATCGTCGGCGTGGTGCTCGGTTGCAACGGCTATGACATCGTCGACCTCGGCGTGATGGTGCCGGCAGAGAAGATCCTGCAGGTGGCCAAGGAGCAGAAGTGCGACATTATCGGGCTGTCCGGCCTGATCACGCCGTCCCTGGACGAGATGGTGCATGTGGCCCGCGAGATGCAGCGCCAGGACTTCCACCTGCCCCTGATGATCGGCGGCGCGACCACCTCCAAGGCGCACACGGCGGTGAAGATCGAGCCCAAGTACAGCAACGATGCCGTGATCTACGTGACCGACGCCTCCCGCGCGGTGGGCGTGGCCACGCAACTGCTGTCCAAGGAGTTGAAGGCCGGCTTTGTCGAGAAGACCCGCCTGGAATACATCGATGTACGCGAACGCACCTCGAACCGCAGCGCGCGCACCGAGCGCCTGAGCTACCCGGCGGCCATCGCCAAGAAGCCGCAGTTCGACTGGAGCAGCTACACACCGGTCAAGCCAACCTTCACCGGCACCAAGGTGCTGGACAATATCGACCTCAACGTCCTGGCCGAGTACATCGACTGGACGCCGTTCTTTATCTCCTGGGACCTGGCTGGCAAATTCCCACGCATACTCGAGGACGAAGTGGTCGGTGAAGCCGCCACTGCGCTGTACGCCGACGCCCGGGAAATGCTCAGGAAGCTGATCGACGAGAAGCTCATCAGCGCCCGCGCGGTGTTCGGTTTCTGGCCGACCAACCAGGTGCAGGACGACGACCTGGAAGTCTACGGCGACGATGGCCAGCCGATTGCGAAGCTGCACCACCTGCGCCAGCAGATCATCAAGACCGACGGCAAGCCGAATTTCTCCCTGGCCGACTTCGTCGCGCCCAAGGACAGCGGCGTGACCGACTACATCGGTGGCTTCATCACCACCGCCGGCATCGGCGCCGAAGAAGTCGCCAAGGCTTATCAGGACGCCGGCGACGACTACAACTCGATCATGGTCAAGGCCCTGGCCGACCGCCTGGCCGAGGCCTGCGCCGAGTGGCTGCACCAGCAGGTACGTAAGGAACACTGGGGCTACGCCAAGGACGAGCAACTGGACAACGACGCGTTGATCAAGGAGCAGTACAGCGGTATCCGCCCTGCCCCAGGCTACCCGGCGTGCCCGGACCACACCGAGAAGGCCCAGTTGTTCCAATTGCTCGACCCTGAAGCCCGCGAAATGCACGCCGGCCGCAGCGGCGTATTCCTCACCGAGCACTACGCAATGTTCCCGGCGGCGGCGGTCAGCGGCTGGTACTTCGCCCACCCGCAGGCGCAGTACTTTGCCGTGGGCAAGATCGACAAGGACCAGGTGGCGAGCTACACCGCGCGCAAAGGCCAGGACCTTGCCGTGACCGAACGCTGGCTGGCACCGAACCTGGGGTATGACAACTGACCCGGCCCGGTGCCTGACGACCAGTTAGTCGCCCAAATCGGCTATTTCGCCGGTTGAAAGCTCGTTCAACAGTTTGCGCCGGGCCGACTCATTGGTTTTTTGCAGGGCCTGCAACGCCTCGAAATACGCCGGATTGAATTCGGCGTATTGATCCTCCAAGGTCGAGAGGGCGTCATCCAGCGTCTGTTGCACCGCCGAGAACTTATCCGGGTACTTTTCCTGTAGGTAATTGACCCAGTATTGACGCACGGTCAGTTGCTCGATGAACGCCGGGGTTTGTTCCTGGGCGATTATCGCCGTATAGGCCGCATCCAAGTCTGCCGCCATTACACGGGACAGGTTGTTGTAGAGCATGCTCCTGGGCTGGGTCGGCAACTCCAGGCGCTGGGCCAGGCCAATACGATAAGCCAGGCGAATTTCCGCGGGATCTATGCCTGGGTTCTGCTGGATGCGCGCTTCGGCCTGGGCTTCCACCTGAGCCAGACGAAACAGCTTTCTGGACAGTTTCAGCAGGACCCGGCCCTTGTCGGCGGGGTCGATGGCGCGCAAGGCATTGAACTCAAACACCTCGACCTCCAGCGCATTGAACAATAAGATCCGGCCATCGCCACATGTCGCACCATGCCTTGACGCCCGGGCGATCCCCAACAGACGCTCGCGCAGCGCTTGATCGCCATACGCCGCTTCCAGGACGTTCCACACCCGCTCCGTGAGATTGGCGCGGTCCAGCTGAAAATCCCGGGTATGGCGCAGTTGTCCCAATATAGTCGCCAAGTCACCTGGCGTGCCCTCGGGCGCCCCCTCCTCCTGAACCATCCTCGCGTCCTGTGCCATTACCGTGTCCCACACCGCCTGCCTTTCGGAGTCGGCGGCGCCGCCGGTAAACCACCGGGCCTTGGCCTGTTCCGGCGTCTCGTTCTCCGGGTGAAGCGCAAGACCAGGCTCATCGTCCTCGGCTTCGGAATGGAAGCCTGCAAGCAACTCGTCGATGTCGTGGGGGGTAAAACCCAAGCCCCGGCCCGTTTCGCGCTGATACTCCTGCAACCGCAGGAACTCTCTCTCCTCCAACATGTTGTCGGACAGGTCCGTTCCAGCCATCAACGCATTATGTTCCGGCAAGAATGCCCCCACCGGAATGGTCTCTATGTTGTAGTTGCTGCGCAGGCCCAGCGTGGTCAGCGCGGGCGCCTCCAGCACACCTGCGGGCCAGTCGCTGAGCCTGTTGTAATTCAGGTTGAGGACCTGCAACCGGTCCAGGCCGGCCACATCGAAACTATCCAGGTGGTTGGTTTCCAGGTCGACCTGTTGCAGTTGCGGCAAGGCGCGCAATTGGCGCTGCAGCAACGGGGCATCGCTCAGTTCATTGTGGTGGGCACTCAGCCGGGTCAGCCGCTCAAGCCCCGTCACCGCGTCGGGCAGCGCGCCCAGGCCATTGCCGTTGAGCATCAGGCTCTCCAGCCTGGGGAATGCGCGCAAAAACGCATCCGAAGCGGTCGTGAGCCCGACATTGCTCAGATCCAGCGTTCCCACATGCCTGAATGTGATCGGCAGGGCCGGTAGGTCGCCCACCGTCAAACCGCTCAAATCAAGGGCATAATCGTTCGCGACCGCCTCTGCGCTGCGCACCTCGCGCAGGGTCTCGCGCCAGCACGCCAGCAAACGCTCAGCGGCACGACGACGATCAGGCGCGTTGACCCACCCATCACGACTGCGCACCGCAGGGTTATCAATCCAGCGATTCAAACCTTGGATCATTTGCACCTGCTGCTCCTGCCACAGCCGCAATGCATCCTCGATTTGCGTCGCGCTCACCCCCTGCCCCAACCAGGCGTCCAGCCGCTCAACGGCTTGGCCCGCGCCAAGCTGGGGATCAAGACGTTGCAGCCGTTCGGCCGACGTCAACGGTAACTGCCCTGGCACGTCTACAGGCAGTGGCACTAACAAATCCGGTTGTTCCGACACTTCTTCCGGGAAAAACTCCGGGTCGCCTCCGGTTCTGCCGGCAGCGAGCACGGGCCGGTCGATGCCCAGCGGGCTTCTATAGAGGAACGCCGACGGTGTGCCCGGGGCGGTACGGTCAGCAAACGCCTGCACCGCAGTGATGGCTTGCGGGCTCAATCGGCAACCGCGCAAGGAGGTGTGCGCCAAGAGGATATCGTGGTCCGTCCACAGCGCATTGGGCACCTCCGTGATAGCGCTGTAACTCAAATCCAGAAAGCGCAGTTTCGACAGGTCCAGCACCCCTTCCGGCCATGCCCGGAGCTGGGTGCGGCTGACATTCAGAGACTGCAACTCCATCAGCGCATTCACACTAAGCCCGGTGAGGCGATTGCCCGCCAGGTCGAGCCCCTGCAGGGACGTCAGGCGATTGAGCCGTGCTTGTATCGAGGGGGTGATCGTCAGTTCGTTGCCAGACAGGTTCACCTTGGTGAGCCGCTGCTGCGTCTCCAGGGCCTGGGGTAGATCGGTCAGCCGGTTGCCACTCAGATCGAGTTCTTCCAGGTTGGGAAAATGCAGAAGCAAATCATTGGCTTGCGCCGTGGAAAGGTTGGCCCTTGCCAGACTCAGGACACGTATCTGGGTGAACTGAACATCGCCCAGCGCAGGCAGGTCTCCCAGCCCACTGGTATCGCCCAAGCTCCATCGATCGGTGCGACGCGGCTCGTCAAAGAGCCGGGAGGGCCCCGCCTCAGGCTCCCCGCCCCCGTAGCGAGCAACCAGCGCGTCACGCCACAGGGCGCGCACCCTGTCAGCCCACGCCCTGCGCCCCTGCACCGATGCTGGCCGCCCGTCGACGCGTACCGGCGTGGCCTGCCATTGTTCCAGCGCCCCATCCAGAGCGCTGTGTTCTTGCTCCAATGCCACAACCTTATCCAGCAGCCCTCGCCCTTCCAGCCCTTCACGGCGTAAAGCGGCCAAAGCGTCGCCAGCAAAGCGCCAATGATTGGGCACCAACGCCCCAAGGCGCTGGTGACAGTGGTGTGCAATAACCTGCGACTCCTCGACCAAATGGCCGGGGTTATCGTGCACGTAGTCAAACACCCGCGTGAATTGTTCTGGCTCCAACGCCCCCCAGTTCAACTGCAATCGGCGCCATAACGCCTCGTGCCCGCTGAACAGTTCGTTCGGCAAAGACTGAACAGCGACACCGGACAAATCCAGCGACTCCAGGGCCGGCAGGGCTAGAACCCCGGTCGGCCATTGGTCCATGGGCCCCGCCAGCGTCAGGGCTCGCAAACGAGGCAGCGTGCTGTAATCGAGTTCAGGAATATTGCCGACCAGATGCAACCGCTCCAGTTGCGTCATCCCCTGCAAGGCTTGCGACAACGCGAGCGAATCGCCCACGCCCTGGGCAGAAAAGGTGAGCTTGAGCTCAGTCAGGGTCTGGAGCGACGAAAGTTGATCGGCCAACATCGGTATGTGCAGGGGTCTGATGTTGAGTTCAAGGCTTTTCAGCGCAGGAAACATCCGCTCAAGGTCGCTGCCGGCAAGCTGTAGACTGGTCAATCGCAGCCTGCGCACATGGGAAAAGTCGGCGGCCAGCCTCGGCACGGACAATGTACTCGCGATGTCCAGCTCGAACGCTGGCGCCAGTCCGCGGTACAGACCGTTTCTCCAGCAGTCAATGATCCGATCGGCGATCCCCCGCAGGTGTGTCCGTATCGAACCACGTGGATCAGGCGACAAGACACCTTCAACCCAGGTATCCAATGTGGAACACAAGCCTTCGAACTCCCTGCGTCGGTTTTCCAACAGATGAAAAACCTGCTGGTCCGTATCACCCGCGCTGAGGCGGCTCCTGACAAACTGCAAGGCTTGTTGATCCGTGACATTGGGATAGATCGCCCGCACCCTGGCGACAAGGGCTTCATCGGCGAAACCGGCAACATCGCCGCTGGCCGCATAACCGAACCGGCCGGATGGGCGGCGCAACAATCGCCCGCCGCCGCGTTTGAGCGGGTCGCGCTTGATGATCCGAGACATGTCGTCACGATGGCTGAGCGCGTAGTCGACCACCTGCTTGCGCAGTGCCTCGCTCGGCTTGCCTTGTAATGACTCTCGTACTGGCGCGGGCACGACCTCCAGCAGCGATTCAAACAGATTGCGCCCGGACGCCGGCACGCTGTTCAACGCCTTGCCCTGGGCATCGAACGCTTGAATGAAATCGCCGCCCTTTACCAGGCAGTAGCGCGTGGCGGCCTGTTCGCCGCCGATGCTGTCCACCAGCGGCCCCCTCACCCCGTGCAACCGCACCTCCACCCGTGTATCCGCCGACCAACCGGGCAGGTGTTCCAGGCAGTGCAGTGCCAGGCGATCGCTGGCCGAGGACGCCAGGCTCTCCACGGACAGGCCGATCAATGCCCGGCTTACGCCGCTTTCATGCAAATGCACACGTATTTGCGTGGCCAGTCGCAGGGGAACCCGCTGGGTGCTGCGCAATTGCCCCAGCACCTCGTCGCTGGCATGGCTCAACACCTGCCGCGCCGCTTCGGGCGACAGCGTTGGAAAGCTGCGCTGAAGGATCTGCGTGTCAGCGTCCGGGGCGGCTTGCCGGCTCATCAGGTTATCGAATACTGCCTTCCTGCGGCGCTGCGCATGGTCGGCCAAACGATCCCTGAACACCTGGACGCGATCAGCATCCGGCTGCTGGTTTTCGCTACCCAGCAAGCGTGCAATTTGCCCGTCGTCCAGGTTTTCCAGCACGCGCTCTGGCAGTTTTCCGGCATCGACTTCAGCCCGAGTGATCTTGATGGTGGGCCTTGCCGTATCGGCTGCATCCGCCGCAGAGAAACGTTGCGAGCCCCCCCAGGGCTCCGGCCCGCTGAAGACTTCCAACACTTCATCCACCGGCCAATTCGGCAACTCCAACGTCAGCGGCACCATGAACTGGCACAGGCCCTCCCGGCACGCACCTTGGCGGATATCCCGGATCACCTCGTCCGTCTGGCGATCCAGCTCGAACAGCCGGACGGTCTCAGCCAGTACCGGTGGCGGCGGCTGATGATCGGTATGTAACCGGCGCAGGTGATCGTCATTGACGCCGCTGACGTCGGCGATCTGCTCCAGTTGCGCGTCGGTGAAGGGCTCCATATGCGGCCCCATCCGCCGCATCAACGCGACGCGATCCCACCCCAACGGACGCTCCAAGGTGTGGCGCCAGGCCCCGAAGCCGTTGTGTCTCAGAATGGGCTGGTAGGTATCGTGCACCGTAGGGTGCTGGATTCTCCATAGCTTGATCTCGGGATCGAAGGTCTTTTCGAAGACATTGCCCTCCATGCGGATATAGGTCTTGCCCCCCAGCCGATACTGCCCCAACGCATTGGGGGTGAGCCCCTCAAGCGAGGCACTGCTTTTGTAGGCCGCAAGGTCCGGGTGCCATAGACGCACCTTGCCGAATGGCGTCGTCACCTTCGACATGCTGTTGACAAAGCGGGACGGCAGAACCGCTGGCCCCTTGCTCGCGACAGCCCCCAATGCAGCCATGTAAGCCACGTTCTGCAACACCGACTTGAAGTGCTGCCAGGCTTCGTCGGCGTCGCCCGCGCTCCAGGCCTCCACGCCCTCGAAGACTTCGTAGCCCAGTTGCACGGCCGTGACGCCCATCATCATCTCGCCCAGCCCCGGAACGAAGAAGGCCGCTACGTTCAGCAGGTTCATGCCCCATTCAGCGTAGTGCTGGAGTCGCTCTATCCATGCCTCGCGGTCTACGACACCGGTCGGCCGGGCCAGCAACCCGGCGTTGGATTTGATTCGGGCAAGGTGGAAATCATAACGGGCCCCGAACACCTCACCGTCGATGACCGATTCCTCCAGGGCCAGGTTCATCTCGGTGTTCCAGACTTGCTCATAGACCCCGTTGGCATAGGTTTCGGGATTGTACGGCGGGCCCGGATAGACCGGATTCGGGTTCCAGCGATAAACCGTCAGCTGGTTCTTGAGGCGGCGCAGGAATCCTGG
The DNA here is from genome assembly GCF_058793055.1 of Pseudomonas sp. MPR-R2A5. Taxonomy (NCBI): domain Bacteria; kingdom Pseudomonadati; phylum Pseudomonadota; class Gammaproteobacteria; order Pseudomonadales; family Pseudomonadaceae; genus Pseudomonas; species Pseudomonas sp. MPR-R2A5. The sequence goes on along the minus strand of NZ_JBXAFK010000017.1, from coordinate 27,185 downwards.
CGACTCTCCATGAGGCACCAGACTTGCGAACAAGCGTTGATAAGGGGGGTGCCGCAGCTTGACCCCAAGTTCGCTGGCGAACGCACTGACCGACGCGTAAGTCTTGAGGGGATTGACCGGGTCCCCAGGGATATACACCACGAATCGGGGCTCGGGAGGCAGTCTTCCTTTGGCGACCCACACGCCGGGAATCAGGTTGTACCAAGGGTTTTGCAACTCGATTCGTGCCTGGCGTGAGTCGTTACCGATAATGAACACGTCGCTCAAGGTCGAACCGAGAATACTCAAGCGACTGAAAACCATGGGTTTCCCATCAAATCGGGCTTGCCCTGTGCCATCGAGGAACGCCAACAGCGAAACGTACACGCTCTCGTCAATGTCCAACTTCATCCTGGCAATGTGCGCTTGTACGCGCAGCCGGTCCTTGCTTGCCGTCATTGTCCGCTGACGCACGACGGCGGCCGTACCAGGGGTTTGGAACACCGCACGCAGATGGTTCTGATAGTGCTTGCCCAAATCCAGCTCTCGGCACAGGCCAGCGAAATCCGCGGGCTTGATTGATAACTTGTTACGGATGAGGTAGCGGGTTTTGCCAAACGGGTACCTATCGGTCTCGTCATAGCGTTCACTTTCCAACGAACCCTCTGGAGCCAGTGCACTGGTTTCCTGCAGGGAAACTTCGTCAAATGATTCGTTCGCCTCGAAGTTTCGCATCGCGGCTTGCAACAGCGGCTGCGCATCGACCGGGCTCGACGTGCGCAGATGGTATAGATGGGTCTTGACGACATCCGGCGTCTGGCCGAATTTCTTGCGCATGGCCTCGATCAACAGCGGCTTGCAGAACTCGGTGATGCCTTTGAAGTCCTTGAGGGTCCTGGCCAATTGCTGGATCGAGGTGTTGCTGCGGGCCTGGCTGTCGAGCAAACGCTGGCGCAGCATGGGCGACGCCTGGTCGAACAGGTCTGGGTAGACGCTGATAAAGCGTTGCGCGAGATCGCGCGTGTCGGTCATGTCCTCCAGGTGGGCGCTATGAAGGTGCTGCGTCCAGTCAGGCAAACGACGCTTGATAAACGGGACATGAAGCCCCTTGGAACGGTCCGGCATGGTGTCACTCCTGATACCTCATTAAGAGCACATCAGAAGATCACGGCCGTTCGGCGGCCTGGGGGTAGATACTTAACCGCCAATACAGAGCCGAGCTATGCTCTGGCAATGGCTTATTCAACCCAGTGCGTGAGGCAGCTCATGGACGATTCGAACAATAAACCACCGACGTTTCTACAGATGCTTCACAGCGTCCTGGCCGCCGCCTTTGGCGTACAGAGCGGCAAGAATCGCGCCCGCGACTTTACCCACGGCAAGCCCAGCCACTTTGTGATTCTGGGCATCCTGTTCACGGTGGTGTTTGCCTTGACCTTGTTTGGGATCGTCAAGCTGGTGCTGCACCTGGCCGGCGTCTAGCGCAGCAACAGACGCAGGCTGAAGGGGTAGCGATAGGACACCGGCTTGCCCTGGGCAGACAGCGCGCGAAAATTCACCGACGGTGTCGGCCCCAACAAGCGCCGCGCCTGGCCGGCATCGATCAATTGGAATAACGCCAACTGACGGTCACGCCCGCCGTATGCGCCAATATCCACGCCCTTTGCATCATCATGGATCAGCACCATGGCCCAGCCGCCCACGGTGAAATGCCCGGCGACCAGGGACGACAAACGCCCGTCCAGGCGCGCCTGCAAGATCTCCGGCGAGCTGTTGACGGCACTGAACAGCGTGTCCTTTCCCGGTAAACGCCCACTGGCCTGGAGCGCCTGCATCGCGCCCAGCGCCATCTGATCGCTGGCCGACCACACCAATGCCGTCTGCGGGTAGCGCTTGAACAACTGCGTCGCTTGCTCGAAGGCGCGCTCGCGGTTCCATTCCCCGTAGACCAACTGACGCAGGCGCACCTCGGGATGCTCGGCCAGCGCTCGGCGCATGCCTTGTTCACGCAACTGCGCGACCGGCGTGGTCTTGACGCCGGAAAAGGCCAACAGGTCGAGGGATTGACCGGGCGCAACCGGGCCATGCTGGCGCAACAGGTCGCGAAGCATCAGGTAGCCAGCCTCTTCATCGTCAGCGACCAGGCTGCCGATCAAACGGATGCTACTGCGGGTTCCCAGCAATTGCACCTGGTCGGGGGTCAGCGCGCTGTTCACCACCAGCAGCTTCACGCCGCTGCCCTCAGCCATGCGCAGGATCTGCGGTGCAACGTATTGCTCATTCACCAGCACCAGGTAATCGGGCGGCTGGCTGCCTTGCAGTACCTCACGCGCCTGGAGCAGCGTGTTGTCGGCATTACGCTCGCCATAACGCACGCGCAATTCCAGGCCGAGGTCCTTGGCGGCGGCCTGCATGAATTGCGTGTAGCTGACCCAGAAGGTTTCCGTGGACATGCCCGGATTGAGAAACACCACCGACGTTGCATGAGCCATCACCCCATACGTCGATCCCAGCAACCAGACACACGTAATCAACACCTTCAACATGAATGTTTGAGCCTCGAAAATAGGCCGCCATGATAGTGGCAATGCCCAAACCAATCGAGGCTCAATCAAGGTCCTTTATTGGTGGCTGACCCAGAACACGGCAGTTCCCACCACCAGAATGATCAAAAACAGAATGGCCCAGGCATCAACGGTACTGTCAGGTTTACGGGCTTTTGTCGGATTGCTCATTGCATCGCCTCTTGTCAGTTTTATAGGTGATTGCACTCAAACACGATCACAGTAAAGTTCACGATTGCCCGCATGACAAATGTGGGTATCTCGATAACGGTTCTCATTAGTCAATTTGGTTATTTGCATATACTCAAACATCACTTTTGCGCATAAACGCAAACTGGTATCGTGCGCCGGCTCCGTTGGGAGTGCGCGGCCGTGCGCGCAGATTTGCCGAGAACAGGACCTATATGTACGTATACGACGAATACGATCAGCGCATCATCGAGGACCGCGTCAAGCAGTTCCGTGATCAGACCCGACGCTACCTAGCAGGTGAACTGAGCGAAGAAGAGTTCCGCCCTCTGCGCCTGCAAAATGGCCTTTATGTTCAGCGCTTTGCGCCGATGCTGCGGGTGGCCGTGCCCTATGGCCAACTGACTTCGCGCCAGACCCGCATGATGGTCAAGATTGCCCGCGACTACGACAAAGGCTATGCCCACATCAGTACCCGCCAGAACGTGCAGTTCAACTGGCCGGCGCTGGAAGATGTGCCGGATATCCTGGCTGAGCTGGCCACCGTGCAGATGCACGCCATTCAGACCAGCGGTAACTGCCTGCGCAACGTGACCACCGACCAATTCGCCGGGGTTGCCGCCGACGAGCTGATCGACCCACGCCCGTGGTGCGAAATCGTCCGTCAATGGACCACCTTCCACCCGGAATTCGCCTACCTGCCACGCAAGTTCAAGATCGCCATCAATGGCTCGACCTCGGACCGTGCAGCCATCGAAGTACACGATATCGGCCTGGAGCCGGTGTACAACGCGGCCGGCGAGCTGGGTTTCCGTGTACTGGTGGGTGGCGGCCTGGGCCGTACCCCGGTGGTGGGCGCGTTCATCAACGAGTTCCTGCCGTGGCAGGACCTGTTGAGCTACCTCGACGCTATCCTGCGGGTCTACAACCGCTACGGCCGTCGTGACAACAAATACAAGGCCCGGATCAAGATCCTGGTCAAGGCGCTGACCCCTGAGGTGTTCGCCCAGAAAGTCGATGCCGAGATGGAGCACCTGCGCGGTGGCCAGACCACCTTGACCGACGCCGAAGTGCACCGTGTGGCCAAGCACTTTGTCGACCCCGAGTACAAGGCCCTGAGCAATCAGGACGCCGAGCTCGCAGCGCTCGACCAGCAGCACCCAGGCTTTGCCCGCTGGCGCACCCGCAACACCCTGGCGCACAAAAAGCCGGGCTATGTGGCGGTGACCCTGTCGCTGAAACCGACCGGCGTTGCACCGGGCGATATCACCGACAAGCAGCTGGACGCCGTGGCCGACCTGGCCGAGCGCTACAGCTTCGGCCAACTGCGCACCTCCCACGAGCAGAACATCATTCTCGCGGACGTTGAGCAAAGCCAGTTGTTCACCCTGTGGGGCGAGCTGCGCGAAAGCGGTTTTGCCACGCCGAACATCGGCCTGTTGACCGACATCATCTGCTGCCCGGGCGGCGACTTCTGCTCCCTGGCCAACGCCAAGTCGATCCCGATTGCCGAATCGATCCAGCGCCGTTTCGACGACCTGGACTACCTGTTCGACATCGGCGAGCTGGACCTGAACATCTCCGGTTGCATGAACGCCTGTGGTCACCACCACGTCGGCCACATCGGCATCCTGGGCGTGGACAAGAAAGGCGAAGAATTCTACCAAGTGTCCCTGGGTGGCAGCGCCAGCCGCGATGCGAGCCTGGGCAAGATCCTCGGCCCGTCCTTCGCCCAGGAAGCCATGCCCGAGGTGATCGGCAAGCTGATCGACGTCTACATCGAACAGCGCACCGAAGATGAGCGTTTCATCGACACCTACCAGCGCATCGGCATTGACCTGTTCAAGGAGCGCGTCTATGCAGCGAATCATTAAGAACAACGAAGTCATCGATGAAACCTGGCACCTGCTGCCCAAGGACACGAGCTTCGACAGCATTTCCAATTGCGACGACCTGATCGTGCCTTTGGCCCTGTGGCGCGAACACGGCCACGCCCTCAAGGCCCGTGATGGCGGCCTGGGCGTGTGGCTGGACGCCGATGAAGAAGCCGAGGAAATCGGTGACGACGTGGAGCATTTCCAGGTCATCGCCCTGAACTTCCCGGCCTTTACCGATGGACGCAACTACTCCAACGCACGCTTGCTGCGTGACCGTTACGGTTACAAAGGCGAACTGCGGGCGATTGGCGACGTGTTGCGCGACCAGTTGTTCTACCTGCACCGCTGCGGGTTCGATGCCTTCGCCTTGCGCGCCGACAAAGACCCGTACGCGGCGCTGGAAAGCCTCAAGGACTTCTCGGTGACGTACCAGGCTGCAACGGATGAGCCGCTGCCGCTGTTCCGGCGGCGCTGAGCTTCAAATGTGGGATTGCCGTGAGCTGACGACTCTCTAACGGATGCCCCGCGCTGAATGTGGGAGGGGGCTTGCCCCACCACTCGGCACCTCACCCAGGCTCGGTGTGCCCGCACTCTTGTGGCTGTGGCTGTGGCGAGCGGGCTTGCCCCGCGTTGGGCTGCGAAGCAGCCCCAATAAGAGCGCTGCAGTGTGCCAGGCAGCTCCGGGGCTGTGTTTTGGGGCTGCTGCGCAGCCCAACGCGGGGCAAGCCCGCTCGCCACGGGGTAGTGGGATTTTCCACATTTGGGTCTGCCTGGCGGTGCAAATCGGAGTTTTTTCAGGCACCGATCTTGATCGACGCCAGCACCTGCTTCTGTCCCATGGAGCACGGCACGCCTTCCGGCTGCGCCCGTACCGCCTCGATTACGTCCAGCAACTGCGCCTTGCTATGAGCCAACTGCGCCTGCATCACCTCGATCTGCGCCACCTTGCGCTCCAGCGCCTCTATTAACTCCTCACGCTTGTGCTCCCCCGGCGCAGGCATCAATGCCTTGAGTTCCTGCAGGGTAAACCCGGCCTGTTGTGCACTCTGGATCAGTTGCAGCGTTTGCAAGGCATCGGGCGCATAGCGTCGATAACCATTGGCCTGGCGCCCCACTTGGCTGATCAGACCTTCGGACTCGTAAAAGCGGATACGCGACGCCGCCAACCCACTCCGCTTTGCCAGCTCACCAATATTCATCAAAACACCCGCTTGACATTAAAGTTAACTTTAAGCTTAGCCTGAGGCCTCCCCCACTCCGGAGTCAACTCATGTCACCCTTTGAGCCCTTGCAACTGCCCAATGGCCAGGTCCTCGCCAACCGCATCGCCAAGGCGGCGATGGAAGAGAATATGGCGGACGCCGATCAAGCACCTTCCCGTGAACTCAAGCAGCTGTACACAACCTGGGCGGACGGTGAGCCCGGCCTGCTGCTGACCGGCAATGTGATGATCGACCGCCGCGCCATGACCGGCCCCGGCGGCGTTGCCCTCGAAGACGAACAACACCTGGACAGCTTTCGTGAATGGGCCGACGTGGCCCGCGACAAGGGCGTGCACTTTTGGGTACAGCTCAGTCATCCGGGTCGCCAGACCATGGCCAACCTCGGCCAGCAAGCCCTGGCGCCCTCCGCGATTGCACTGGACCTGGGCAGCTTTTCGAAGATGTTTGCCAAGCCCAAGGCGATGACTGAGGACGACATTCAGGACGTGATCAAACGCTTCGCCACCAGCGCACGCCTGGCCGAGAAAGCCGGGTTCACCGGGGTGCAGATCCACGGCGCGCACGGCTACCTGCTCAGTCAGTTTCTGTCGCCGTTGAGCAACCAGCGCACTGACCGCTGGGGTGGCTCGCTGGAGAACCGCGCGCGCCTGCTGCTGGAGGTGATCCACGCGGTTCGTGCCAGCGTCAGCCCGTCCTTTTGCGTCGGGCTAAAGCTCAACTCGGCGGATTTCCAGCGCGGCGGATTCGCAGAGGCCGATGCTCGCGCAGTGGTGGAAATGCTCAACCCCCTGCCCATCGACCTGCTGGAGTTGTCCGGAGGCAGCTACGAAGCGCCAGCCATGCAAGGCGAAGCGCGGGACGGTCGCACCCTGGCCCGTGAAGCCTACTTCCTGGAGTTTGCCAAAGAGCTGGCGACCATCGCCAAGATGCCGCTGATGGTCACCGGCGGCATTCGCCGCCTGCCCATCGTGCAACAGGTGCTGGACAGCGGTATCGCCATGGCCGGCATTGCTACCGCCCTGACCCTGGAACCGCAACTGATCAAACACTGGCACGAGGGGCGCGACCTCAACCCGCAACTCAAACCCGTCAGTTGGCAGCGCAAACCCTTGGCCGCCCTCGCCACCCTGGCCGTGGTGCGTGACCAGATGCGCCGCCTGAGCCGTGGCCGCCTGCCCGATGCCAAGGTCGCCCCCTGGCTGGCGCTGCTGCGCGACCAGTGGTTTATCGCGCGGCGCACCCGGCAATACCGCGCAGCCATGACGCAATCTTCACATTAAAGACGGAGCATTCGCCGTGATCGAACTGTCCTCTACTGATCAGCAGCTTTTACCCTCACTGACGATTGGAGTTCTTCATGGCGAAAATCAACCTGGCCCAGCAACTGGCGACCACCCTTGAGCAGGCGGGCATCAAGCGCATCTGGGGCCTGACCGGCGACAGCCTCAACGGCCTCACCGATGCGTTGCGCACCATGGACAGCATCGAGTGGATGCACGTTCGCCACGAGGAAGTCGCCGCATTCGCCGCCGGTGCCGAAGCGGCGGCCACCGGTGAATTGACGGTGTGCGCTGGCAGTTGCGGGCCGGGCAACCTGCATTTGATCAATGGCCTGTTCGACTGTCATCGCAACCATGTACCGGTGCTGGCGATCGCGGCCCAGATCCCGTCTTCCGAGATTGGCCTGAACTACTTCCAGGAAACCCACCCCCAGGAGCTGTTCAAGGAATGCAGCCACTTTATCGAGCTGGTGACCAACCCTGAGCAAATGCCGCACGTGCTGCACCGTGCCATGCGCTCGGCGATCCTCAATCGCGGCGTGGCCGTGGTGGTGATTCCGGGGGATGTGTCATTGCTGGAAGTCGAGAACACGCTCAAGCCCTGGCCGGCCCTGCATGCACCCCGCACCTTGCCAGCGGAACAAGACCTGCAGCGCCTCGGCGAAATCCTCGCCAGCAGCCAGAAAGTCACCCTGCTGTGCGGCAGCGGTTGTGCCGGCGCCCATGCCCAAGTGGTGGCGCTCGCCGACGCTCTGGGCGCACCGGTCGTACACGCCCTGCGCGGCAAGGAACATGTGGAATGGGACAACCCATTCGACGTGGGCATGACCGGCCTGATCGGTTTCAGCTCCGGCTACCACGCCATGCTCGACTGCGACACGCTGATCATGCTCGGCACTGACTTTCCGTACCGCCAGTTCTACCCCACTGACGCGAAAATCATCCAGATCGACCGCAACCCGCAGGCGCTGGGGCGTCGCGCCACCCTGGACCTGGGCATCGCGGCGGATGTGAGCGAGACCATCGGCGCGCTCCTGCCGCGCCTGGCCCGCAAGACCGATCGCAGCTTCCTCGAGACCTCCTTGAAGCACTACGAGAAAGCTCGCCAGGGCCTGGATGACCTGGCGCAACCGTCCAAGGCCGGCCGGCCGATTCACCCGCAATACGTCGCGCGCTTGCTCAGCGAGCTGGCCGACGACGATGCGATCTTCACCGCCGATGTCGGTTCTCCGACCGTGTGGGCGGCGCGCTACCTGAAAATGAACGGCAAGCGCCGCCTGATCGGCTCGTTCAACCACGGCTCGATGGCCAACGCCATGCCCCAGGCCATCGGCGCCCAGGCCGCCTTCCGCGGCCGGCAAGTGATCTCGATGTCGGGCGACGGGGGTTTTGCCATGCTGATGGGCGATTTCATTTCATTGGCGCAACTGAAGTTGCCAGTGAAAGTCATCGTGTTCGATAACTCGTCGCTGGGTTTTGTCGCCATGGAAATGAAAGCGGCCGGCTATCTGGATGCCGGTACCGAGCTGAAAAACCCGGACTTCGCGGCCATGTCCAATGCCATGGGCATCCTGGGGATTCGTGTGGAGCAATCCGAAGACCTGGAACCGGCCCTGCGCCGCGCCCTGGCCCATGATGGCCCGGTGCTGGTGGACGTGGTCACCGCCACGCAAGAGCTGGTGATGCCACCGAGCATCAAGCTGGAACAGGCCAAGGGCTTCAGCCTGTACATGCTCAAGGCGGTCATGAGTGGACGGGGGGATGAGGTGATCGAGTTGGCGCGGACCAACTGGTTGCGCTGATCCAGTACTGTGAGAGGGGGCAAGCCCCCTCCCACATTGGATAATCAGTGCCGATTCAAGCGCTCTGTTTTTCTACCCATTTGCCGTAGGCATCGATAAACGCCTGCAGGAACGGCTTGGTCTTTTCCGATACCGCGCCAGCGTCATCGAACACATTGCCAGCCCCACCCAGATAGGCTTCCGGCTGCTGCATGCACGGCACATCGAGAAACACCAGGGACTGGCGCAGATGGTGGTTGGCGCCAAACCCGCCAATTGCCCCTGGCGAGACGCTGATGATCGCCCCCGGCTTGCCGCTCCAGGCACTTTGCCCGTAAGGGCGCGAACCCACGTCAATCGCATTCTTCAACGGGGCGGGCACGGAACGGTTGTATTCCGGGGTTACGAACAGCACCGCGTCGGATGAACGTACCTGTTGACGGAAAGTACTGTAGGCTGCGGGCGGTGATGCTCCGTCGATGTCCTCGTTGTAGAGCGGCAAATCGCCAATTTCGACAATTTTCAATGTGAGGTTGGCTGGGGCCAGTTCGGCCAAGGCCAAGGCGACCTTGCGGTTGATCGACTCTTTTCTCAAGCTGCCAACCAGGACGGCAATCGTGTAGACCTTGCTCATTGAGGTTTTCCCGACGTCTGACTAAAGGAGCTTGTAGTTATAGAGTCTTCGCGGCGGGTTCACCAGAGGGTTTTGATAATCCCCAGGCGTTTGCCTCGTAGCTCCTTACGTAGGACGCATCTGAAAACATCAGCGAATAGTATTTTTTTTCAATAGGTAAACTACCCCGCTCTACGACGGTCTACAGAACCGAAAATCGAGTGTTTATCTCCAGAGGTTCTAAACAGATGGCAGCAGTATTAGTCGGACAGTTTCATGCCAGAGACGCAGAAGGACGTGTGTATTCGGTGCATGAGTTCCAGGAATCCAACCCGGCGCAAGGCGACCTGGCTGGCTCGGCACCCACCACCACCTACAAGCTGGCCATTGGCGACCGTGTAGAGAAACTGGAAGGCGATGAATTCAAACTGATCCAGTCGGGGACCATTATCGTCCGCGAATCGCAAACCACCCTCGCCTCATAAGATTGATCACCCGAGCGTACCTGCTCAGTCCTGGCCATTGACGGCATTGACTGGGCCGGGCGATCACGGACGGCGAATCTCCGTGACTTCAATCCCCTGATCCCCCTCGATCTGCTTGAGCGTCACCATCAGTTGCCCTTTCTCGCCCTCAACGGCATACATCAAGCGCTGGTAGCCCGGCGAGCCGTACGCGGGATACGCCACCACCTGCCGCACCAGCGTGACGCCCAATATCGCCCCGACTTGTTCGCTCACCTGTTCCTGTGAACGGATAAAGGCAACCCGTGCAAGGCTTTCGGGCGTGGCGTCATCGTGATTACTGAAAAGATAAGCGGCCACGCACCCCACGGTCACCATGACCAGCAGTTGCCTGGCCGTTACCCCGAGGAATTTCGTGGGCATCGGCATTTGAGACCAGACCTGTTTTTGTTGTAAGTACCGGGTAACCGGCATTGGTCGTTAGTGATCAGACGAGCCATTCTAATCAGGTCGATGGGTAATGCCAGATGAATCAGTTGGCTCCGTAGGTAATATCCTTGTTATCCCCGACACCGCCCAATGTCCGGTCCTTGCCGAATGAGAACAGATCGAACGAGACCTGGGGCTGGCTCGGCGGAAAGTGGTACTGATAGGCAACCCCCCAGGGATCGTTCAGCAGATCCTCGTCGATGTAAGGGCCCTTCCACTTCACCTCGCCTGCAGGCTGCTGGACAAGCACCTCCAGGCCTTCCTTATCCGTCGGGTAGCGCCCCGTGTCGTTATGAAACTGTTCGACAGCCTTGCCCAACTCGGCGACCTGGGCCTTGGCCGTGGCAATTTCCATCAGGGTCACCTCCCCAAACAGCCGCGGCCCCAACGCCAGGGCCAGCAAGCCGATGATGACCAGTACTACCAGCACCGCCCACCGCGTAAAGCCGCGATGGGTGCGCAAATTGCCGACTGCGATTGCTACAGGCATGGTGAGCCCCCCTTGTCTCTCGGTTGATACGCTCGTTATATGACCTGCTTGTTGCAGTTGCGCAAGGCCAACGTTAGTCGACGCGAATCAACGTTCACGCTGTTTTTTGACAGGCCATTGAATCCCTGCACGGCTGACCCTAGACTCCGGCCATGCGTTTACGTCATATCGAAGTGATTCAGGCTATCTTGCAGACCGGACACCTCGGCACGGCCGCCGAATGGTTGCAACTCCCCGTGGGCGATGTGGACGCCACGCTCAAGGATGCCGAGCAGCAAATGGGTTTCATGCTGTTTGCCAGTGTACGCGGGCGCCTGCAGGCAACCCGGGAAACCCTGGAACTGCAGGCCGAAATCGCCCACCTCTATGAAGCGCTGGAGCCCATACAACGCCTGGCCAGCCGCCTGAAGCACCATCACGCCCCCACACTGCGCGCCCTGTGCACTCCGCCGCTGGCCAACCAACTGTTGCCGCAAAGCATCGCGGTGCTGCGCCGCCGCTTCCAGGACACGCCGTGCAACCTGTCGAGCCAGCCGACCCGGGAAATCGTCAGAAGCCTGTTGCTGCACGAAGCCGATGTGGGCCTGAGCCTGCATGACCCGGAACACCCACAAATCCAAAGCACCGTATTGGCCCAGGGCAAGCTGCAACTGCTCGCACCCCATGGCTGGCTGAAACCCAAGCAGAAGTACATTGCGCTACAGGACCTGGCCGGGCAGTCGATGATCGGGCTGGAAGGCCAGGACCCGCTGAGCCGCCTGCTGGACGCCAAGCTGCAAGCCTTGCGCCCGCTGCCGGTGGTGCAGACGCGGGTACAGACCTACCAGATGATGCGCAGCATGGTGGAGGCCGGTGAAGGCCTGGCGATTGTCGATCCGTTCACCGCATTCGGTGCGCGGGAGGCCGGGCTCGATACCTGCCCGGTGTCGCCGCCGATCCTAGTCAACCTGTACGCACTGACACTCAGGGATGGCGCAACCTCACCGGCGTTGAATGCATTGCTGGAGATTGTCACGCAGAAAGCCGAAGGCCTTCTCTCTGGCGAGGCAAAACCCCTGTAGGCGCGAGCTTGCGCGCGAAGACCTGCAACGCTGGCGCAGGCAGTCAGGCTTAACGCGACGCCGGTGTGTTTTTCGCGAGCACGTTCGCGCCTACTGCTTGAACAACCGGTACCAGAAAATCGCCACCTCCCGGGTTTGTGGGTCGATGCCGCGATAACGCAGGTGGTCGATTCCGCCCATCACGTACCCACAGCGCTCGTACAGCCGGCAGGCACCGAGGTTGTTGTTCTGGGTTTCGAGCATCATGCCCGGCAGGTTTTTCTTGCGGCTCCAGAACTGCGCCACGTCCAGCAGGGCCTTGGCCACCCCATGACGGCGGGCGGGCAAGGCCACCGCCAACTCGTCGACATGGGCAAAGCCATTCCAATTGGTACTGACCACGATATGCCCCACCGCACGGTCATCCAGGAAGGCCATGAAGATCGCGCTGTCCGGCGCATCGCGAAAGCTGGCGAACTCTTCCGGGTCGATGCCATAGCACTTGCGGTACGGCAAGATACGCTCCACGGCCCATTGATCGACCCGCTTGCCCATCTCGGGCACACCATAGGCGCTGACCTCAAAACTGAAATCATTGCCCCATACGTAGGCATCGAAGCCTTCGTCGGCGACCCGCACACTGAGCCCTGGATACTTCGGGTTCATTACAGCTTGCATAAACATCCTTAACCCTTGATGCAATCGACGGTGTAACAACGGCCGTTGCCGTCATCTTCGTGTTGCAATCCATGAACATCCGCGACAAACCCAGGGAAACTGCTATCAAATGTCCGGGCAAACGCCAGGTAGTCGATGATCGATCGCGTCGATTCGGTAAAACGCTCGCCCGGCATAATCAATGGAATACCCGGCGGATAAGGCACCAGCATCACGGCTGCGATGCGCCCTGGCAAGGCATCAATGGAAACCGCCTCCACTTCCCCCTTCACCAATTGGTCGTAGGCGTCGGCCGGTTTCATCGCGATTTCCGGCAACACCGTGTACATCCTCTTGAGGTGCCTGGCAGTGGCATTGCTACGGTAACAGGCGTGCAATTGATCGCACAGGTCGCGCAAACCCAGGCCTTGATAACGGGCGGGGCCTTGGGCAAACACCGAGGGCAGGCAACTGGCCAGGCTGATGTTGGCGTCGTAGCTGCGCTTGAACTCCAACAATTCGGTGAGCAAGGTACTCCATTTGCCTTTGGTGATGCCCATGGAAAACAGGACCAGGAACGAATACAAACCGGTCTTCTCCACCACCAGCCCACGCTCCCAGAGAAACTTGCTGACCACGGCTGCCGGGATCCCGCAGTCGCTCAACGCGCCACCGGCGTTGAGGCCGGGCATGACCAACGTCACTTTGATCGGGTCCAGCAATACGTAATCTTCAGCCACGTCACCAAAGCCGTGCCAATCATCCTCAGGCTGCAACAGCCAATCCGCCGTGGCGACGCGATCGATACCCGCTACCGAGGGCGGCTGCCAGATGGAAAACCACCAGTCCTCGGCAGCAATATGCTGGCGCAGGTTGGCCAGGGCACGGCGAAAGCTCAGGGCCTCGTCAAACATTTCCTGCAACAGCGAGCGCCCTGCTGGCCCCTCCATCATCGCCGACGCCACGTCCAGCGAGGCGATGATGCTGTACTGCGGCGAAGTGGAGATATGCATCATGAACGCTTCATTGAAACGGTCGCGGTCCAACTGTCGTGCGCCGCCGTCCTGCACATGAATCATCGAGGCCTGGCTGAACGCCGCCAGCAATTTGTGCGTGGAGTGAGTGGTAAACACCAGCGGGCTGTCGGGGGTTCGCGAAGTGCCCATGCCGTAGCGCCCGGCGAAAAACTCGTGAAACGCCGCGTAGGCGTACCAGGCTTCGTCAAAGTGCAGCACCTCGACACTCCCGCCCAATTGCTGCTTGATCAGCTCGGCGTTGTAGCACAGGCCGTCGTAGGTGGAGTTGGTGACCACAGCCAGCTTCACTTTCGCTGGGCGGCCACGGGTCAGCGGGCTGGCGTCGATCTTGGCGCGGATCGACGCGGGGCTGAATTCGCTGAGGGGGATCGGGCCGATGATGCCCAGTTCGTTGCGCTCCGGGCACAGGTATAGGGGGATGGCACCGGTCATGATGATCGAATGCAACACCGACTTGTGGCAGTTACGATCCACCAGCACCAGGTCATCGCGACCGACCATCGAATGCCAGACGATCTTGTTGGCGGTCGACGTGCCGTTAATCACGAAGAACGTGTGATCGGCGCCAAAGTTGCGCGCGGCGCGGGCTTCGGCTTCGGCCAAGGGCCCGGTGTGATCCAGCAGCGAACCCAGCTCCGGCACCGAGACAGAAAGGTCCGAACGCAGGGTGTTTTCCCCAAAGAACTGATGGAACGCCTGCCCTACCGGGCTCTTGCGATAGGCCACGCCGCCGCCATGGCCTGGCGTGTGCCAGGAGTAATTGGAGTCGGCGGTGTGCTGCACCAGGGCTTTGAAGAACGGCGGCAACAGGCCATCAAGGTAAGTACGCGCCGCGCGCGCGACCTGACGGGCGAGAAACGGCACGGTGTCTTCAAACAGGTAAAGGATGCCGCGCAGTTGATTGAGCTCACTCATCGCATCGGCCGGTGCATTTTCCAGGGTGACTTGCTCGCCCAGGGCAAAGATCGGCAGGTTGGGCGCCCTCACCCGCGCCAGGCGGATCAGCTCGACCATGTTTTGCAGCAAGTGGGTATTTTCCCCGGCGCCTTCGGCAGCAATCAGCATGCATGCCAGGCCGTGATGGGTAGACGCCACCAGCCGGCCTTCGGCGTAGTCCACCGCGGAAAAGATACTGAACCCCTCTTGCTCCAACTCTCTGGCGATGCCTCGAACCCGGTCACCGGCAACGGTGTCGGCCTTGATGTCGCGGTGCACGATAAGGACGGGAAACTTCAGGTCTTTATACATGAGGGCTTGTAGTCCTGAGGGCTATGCACTCAAGGGTAGAAGCTCGGGGACGATCTTGCGAACGTCCTGTGCGGGAGCGAGCAAGCCCGCGCCTACATCAGCTGGGTCCACAACGCCGGCGCACCCGCCGACTTTGCAATCGCTTCCAGCCGCGCCGCGTGCTCGGCCAGGTCCTGCTCGCTGGCGCGGATGATTGGGGTTGGCTTGCGATCGGCCGGCAGACGGCGGATTTCCGAAGGGCGGTTGCCCGAGCCTTCCGCCGAACCGGCACCATCGGAGGCGTTGCCAGCCAGGGACAGGCTGGTCTGCCCGCCGGTCATGGTCAGGTAAACGTCGGCGAGAATCTCGGAGTCGAGCAACGCGCCGTGCAGTTCACGGCCGGAGTTGTCGACGCCATAGCGTTTGCACAAGGCATCGAGGCTGTTGCGCTGCCCAGGATGACGCTCACGGGCCATCATCAAGGTGTCGAGGATCGTGCAATGCCGGGAAATATCCGCACGGTCCGTCTGCCCCATCAGGGCAAATTCGTTATTGATGAAGCCGATGTCGAACGCCGCGTTATGGATGATCAGCTGTGCGCCGTTGATGAACTCGAAGAATTCATCGGCCACTTCGGCGAAACGCGGCTTGCCCTTGAGGAATTCATCGGTGATGCCGTGGACGCCAATCGCGCCTTCGTCACTTTCCCGGTCCGGTTGCAGGTACACATGGAAGTGGCGACCGGTGAGGCGACGACCCATGAGTTCGACACAGCCGATTTCAATGATCCGGTGGCCGTCGGTCACCGGCATGCCGGTGGTTTCGGTATCGAGTACAACAGATCGGATGGCCATCAGGGTTCAGCTCTCAACGGTGTGGTATGCAGTGTGGTGTGAGTCAACGTGGGCGATGTTAACACGTCAGCCAGCCTCAACTCTGCTTGTAGCCGCGCACTTCATCGACACCACGGTTGGCCAGTTGGTCGGCGCGTTCGTTGCCATGATGGCCGATGTGCCCACGCACCCATTTCCAGGTAATGTTATGGCGATTGCATTGCTCATCCAGCAATTGCCAGAGGTCGGCATTTTTCACCGGCTCCTTGGCGGCGGTCTTCCAGCCACGCTTCTTCCAGTTGACCATCCATTCGTTGATGCCCTTCATCACGTATTGCGAGTCGGTCACCAGCAGCACGTCGCAACGACGCTTGAGTTCTTCCAGCCCACGGATGGCGCCCATCAGCTCCATGCGGTTATTGGTGGTGTTGGCTTCGCCGCCCCACAGTTCCTTCTCCACGCCCTTGCACACCAGCAAGGCGCCCCAGCCACCGGGACCGGGGTTGCCCTTGCAGGCGCCATCGGTGAAGAGTTCTACGCTATCGGTCATCGGTTGCATCCATCAAGACGGGCTGCCGGCCATCGGCCGACAGTATCCCGAGGCCGAGTGACCCGGCCTGAAATCAAAAAAGAGTTTTACGGTTCGCTTTGCTTGCGATTGACCTTGGCCATCGGCATCGGCACCAGCTTGCCCATGGGCTGGCGTAGCACCTGGCGTACCGGGCGCAGCCCCACCACGATCTTGCGCGCCACCAATAAATAGAAGCCGCCACCCGACAATTGCCAGGCACCCGCCCGACGTTCCCAGCCGGCCAGGCGGCCCTGCCACTTGGTCGACGCCAGCGGCGGACGATAGCACCCGAAGCGGCGTTTCTCCAGCGCGAAGCCCAGCAGGTTCAGCCAGTCACCCACCCGTGACGGCGAGATACAGCGTGCCTGGCGCAGCCCGTCATGGGCGAATACATGCCGCAGGCCCCAGCTGCTCCAGGGGTTGATCCCGATAATCAGCAAATGGCCGCCTGGACGCACGGCGCTGGCGGCTTCACGCAGCAGGCCGTGGGGCGACAGGCAGAAATCCAGGCCATGCTGCAACACCACCACATCGGCGGCGTGCTCGCTCAACGGCCAGGCCTGTTCCTCGCAGACAATCTCCACCCCCGGCAACGGCGCGCCCAGGCGTACATTGCGTTGCACCTGCGGCGCGGCAGGCGGCGTCTGGGCCGAGGGACCGTAATGCACCAGGTAACCACCAAAGAACCGCCCCAGCTCGTCCTCGAGCATGCGCCGTTCCTCGTCCAGCAAAAATTGCCCGATCGGACCCGACAGCCACTCCCGGGCTGCGCTGATCAGGGCCAGCCATTCAGGATCGGCCTGGGCGAACGCTTTATCAGTCATTGCATTCTCCAACTCGCCTAGACGTTCTAAGATGCACCAATGTGTTCAGCTTGGCGAATCAAAGAATGATACAGATCAGTGCCCTACCCGCCTTCACCGACAACTACATCTGGCTGTTGCAGGACCCCCATACCCACCGTTGCGCCGTGGTCGACCCCGGCGATGCCGCTCCCGTACTGGCCTGGCTCAAGCAGAACCCCGAGTGGCACCTCAGCGATATCCTGGTCACCCACCATCACCATGATCATGTCGGCGGCGTGGAGCAGATCAAACGTGTGACCGGCGCCAAGGTCTATGGCCCGGCCAACGAGCAGATCCCGGCGCGGGACGTCGACCTGCACGATAACGACCGCATCAGCGTACTGGGCTGGGATTTCGACGTGTATGCCGTGCCTGGCCATACCCTGGGGCACATCGCGTTTTATCACCCGGGCGTGCTGCTGTGTGGCGATACCCTGTTCGCCGCCGGCTGCGGTCGCCTGTTCGAAGGCACACCCGAGCAGATGCACGCCTCGCTTGAGCGCCTGGCGGCCCTGCCCGCCGACACGTTGGTGTACTGCACCCACGAATACACCCAAAGCAACCTCAAGTTTGCCCAGGCCGTGGAACCGCACAACCGCGATATCGCCGAACGAGTGGAAAGCGTCAACCAACTGCGCGCCCGTGGCGAGATCACACTGCCTTCCAACCTGGCCCTGGAAAAGCGTACCAACCCCTTCCTGCGCACCTCTGAAACATCCGTTAAACAAAAAGCGGACGAACGGAATGGTCGCGACAACCGCTCTGGGGCCGAGGTATTTGCTAGCTTGAGGGCATGGAAAGATAAGTTCTAAGCCAACGCAATCTGATACGTAATTTCTGAATGGTTGACCGGAACCAAAGCGCTTTCTAGAATCGCCCGACATTTTTGCCCGGAACTTACTTCCAGCCAATGTCGTCATCTACTCGTAAATCCAACCATTCAGACGCATTGACCCGCCTGGCTCAAGCCGTGGCGGTGGCTGTCTCCGCAACTCTGGCGGGCTGCCAATCGACAAATTTCGCTGCACAATCCACCGTGCAACCCAAACCGAATCTTGCTGCCAAGATCAAGCAAAAACCTATCTGGCTTTCAGAGAAGCCCAGCCCCGAAGCCCCCCAGGATGTCTGGGAGCGCATGCGCCGGGGCTTTCAATTGCAGGACGGCCTGGGCGTCAACCCGCGCATCGAACAGCAACGCCTGTGGTTCGCGAGCAACCCTTCCTTCCTGGAGAACGCCGGCGAACGCGGCAGTCTCTACATTCACTACATCGTCGAACGCCTTGAAGAACGCAACATGCCCCTGGAACTGGCGTTGCTGCCAGTGATTGAAAGTGCCTACAACCCAATGGCCTATTCGCGCAGCGATGCGGTTGGCTTGTGGCAGTTCATTCCCTCCACCGGGCGCTACTTCAACCTGCGCCAGACCCGCGCCTACGACGGCCGCCGCGACATCACCGCCTCCACCACCGCCGCCCTGGACTACCTGACGCGCCTGCATGACATGTTCAACGGCGACTGGCTGCTGGCCCTGGCGGCGTATAACGCCGGCGAAGGCACGGTAAGCCGGGCCATCGAGCGCAACGAAAAGCTCGGTTTGCCGACGGACTACTGGAACCTGCCCCTGCCCCAGGAAACCAAGGACTACGTGCCCAAGTTCCTGGCGCTGTCCCAGGTGGTGCTGGCCCCGGAGGCCTACGGCGTCAACCTGAACCCGATCGCCAACACGCCGTATTTCGAAGTGGTTGAGGTCAAGCAAAGCATGGATCTGTCCCGGGTCGCGGCACTGGCCGAGATCGACGAAGACGAACTGTTCCAGCTCAACCCGGCGCTCAAGCAACGCACCACCCTGGATGGCCCGCAGCATCTGCTGGTACCCAGTTCGAAGGCACAATTGCTCACCAGCACGCTTTCGACGATGAAGCCGGAAGAATTGCTGGCGATGCGTCCTAAGAAGCAGGTGTTCGACGAAGTCGAGAGCACACGGGTGGCCGGCCGTACCCGCACCTACAAGGTACGCACGGGCGACAACCTGACGCTGATCGCCAAGGCCAACAAGGTCGACGTACACGACCTGCAACGCTGGAACAAGCTCAATGGCCAGGCCCTCAAGGTCGGCCAGACCCTGGTGATGCAGGACACGCGCAAGCTGGTCGCCAAGGTCGACAGCAAGAAGCCCGTGCAATACAAGGTCAAGAAAGGCGACTCGCTGTACATCGTCGCCAAGCGCTTCAACGTCGAGATGCAACATCTCAAGCGCTGGAACCCACGCACTGGCCAGGCGCTGAAGCCGGGGCAGATGCTGGTGGTTTCCGGGCCGCGCTGATACCTCAAGAACACTGTAGAACCAATGTGGGAGGGGGCTTGCCCCCGATAGCAGTGTGTCAGCCACCCGATTCATTGGCTGATCCACCGATATCGGAGGCAAGCCCCCTCCCACATTGGTTCTCCAGTGTTTCCAACCGGCTTTTTCCAACCGGAACAAGCTGTTACTGTACCGAGCTTAAAGCCCAAGCCGCCTGGAACGGATCTCTGACTTGAAGCGACCCCTCCTTCTACTAATAAGTCTGGCCTTGAGCTTTGCTGCGAATGCGACGATTACCGAGAGTCACGGTTACACGCAGTTCGGCACGCTCAAGTACCCAGCCAAATTCACCCACTTCGATTGGGTAAACCCCGCAGCGCCGAAAGGCGGGACGTTGCGGGTCATGGCTTTTGGTACGTTCGATACCCTCAACCCCTACACCTTCAAGGGCTCAAGCCCGGTCTCCACGCCCAACTTCCTGCAATACGGCGTCAATGAGCTGAACGAGCCATTGATGGTCGGCACTGGCCAATACGCGCCATCCGGCGATGAGCCCACCTCCAGCTACGGCCTGATTGCCCAATCGCTGGAGTACAGCGAGGACCGCAGTTGGGTGGTGTTCAACCTGCGCCCCCAGGCACGCTTCCACGATGGCAAGCCAATCACTGCCTATGACGTGGCGTTTTCCTATCGCACCCTGCTGACCGAAGGCCACCCGCAGTACCGCACCAACCTGCAGGAAGTGGCGCGGGTCGACATCCTCAATCGTCACCGCATTCGCTTCGTGTTCAAGCGCGCCGGCAACCCATTGCTGATCCTGCGCCTGGGCGAGTTACCGGTGCTGCCCCAGCACTACTGGAAAAATCGGGATTTCAAGGCCACCACCTTCGAGCCACCGCTGGGCAGCGGGCCGTACCGCATCAGCAAGGTCACCCCCGGGCGGCAACTGGTGTTCGAGCGGGTCAAGGACTACTGGGGCAAGGACCTGCCGGTCAACCAGGGCTTCTATAACTTCGACAAGGTCGAAGTCGAGTTCTACCGCGACAGTGACGTGGCCTTCGAAGCGTTCAAGGCCGGCGAGTTCGATATCTATATCGAACACCAGGCCAAGAACTGGGCGAATGGCTACAACTTCCCGGCCGTCAACCGCGGCGACGTGATCAAGGCGCAGATCGCCCACCAGATCCCGACCCAAAGCCAGGGCCTGTTCATGAACACCCGGCGCCCGACCTTTAGCCAGACCAAGGTGCGCGAAGCCCTGGGGCTGATGTTCGACTTCGAATGGACCAACCGAACGTTGTTCAGCAGTGCCTACAAACGCACCTTGAGTTACTACCCCAACAGCGAATTCTCGGCCACCGGCGTTCCGGTCGGGCATGAATGGCTGATGCTCTCGCCCTACCGCGACCAGTTGCCAGCCAACCTGTTGACCCAACCGTTCAGCCTGCCCCAGACCGATGGTCGCGGGATCCCGCGCGAGACCCTGCGCCGTGCCCTGGCCCTGCTCGGCGAAGCCGGCTGGAAGCTGTCCGGCCAACGGTTGCTCAATAAGGATGGCCAACCGCTGCGCTTTGAAATCCTGCTGGTCAACCCGAACCTGGAGCGCATCCTGCAGCCCTATGTCGAGAACCTGATCAGTGTCGGCATCGATGCACGCCTGCGCACGGTTGACCGAGCGCAATACAAGCAACGCCTCGATCAGTTCGACTTCGACATGATCCTGATCACCCTCAACCAGACCCTCAGCCCCGGCCTCGAACAGTGGCAGTACTTCCACTCCAGCCAGGCGACGATCAAGGGCAGCAAGAACTACGCAGGCATCGCCAACCCGGTGGTCGACCATCTGCTGGAACAACTGCTGGCCGCGCAGACCCGCGAAGAACAACTGGCCGCCGGCCGGGCCCTGGACCGGGTCCTGCTCTGGCAGCACTACAGCATTCCCAACTGGTACCTCAACTATCATCGCTTGGCGTACCGCAACCGGTTCGCCTTTGTCACCACGCCGCCCTATACCCTGGGCCTGAGCGCGTGGTGGCTGAAAGCTTCGGAGAAAGCCCAATGATGTCTTTGCGTACTGCACTGCTCGGCAGCCTGTTGCTGTGCACTGCGGCCAATGCCGCCCCGCAACATGCGCTGACCCTCTACAACGAACCACCCAAATACCCCGCCGACTTCAAGCACTTCGACTACGTCAACCCGGATGCGCCCAAGGGCGGTACTTTCCGCGAGTCCGCGATGGGCGGTTTCGACAGCCTCAACCCCTACATCAGCAAGGGCGTGCCAGCGGACAACCTGCCGCTGATCTACGACACCCTGGCCATGCAAAGCCTGGATGAGCCCATCACCGAATACGGCCTGGTGGCCGGCAAGATCGAGAAGGCCCCGGACAACAGCTGGGTACGCTTCTACCTGCGCCCGGAAGCACGCTTCCACGATGGCCATCCGATCCGCGCCGAAGACGTGGTGTTCACCTTCCAGGCCCTGATAAAAGACGGCTCGCCGCTCTACCGCACCTACTACGCCGATGTCGACGAAGTGGTCGCCGAAGACCCACTGCGCGTGCTGTTCAAGTTCAAGCGCACCAACAACCGCGAATTGCCGCTGATCCTCGGCCAATTGCCGGTATTGCCCAAACATTGGTGGGCGACCCGCGACTTCACCAAGGGCAACCTGGAAATTCCGCTGGGCAGCGGGCCGTACAAGGTGGCAGAGGTCAAGGCCGGGCGCATGATTCGCTATGAGCGGGTCAAGGACTACTGGGCCAAGGACCTGCCGGTCACCAAAGGCTTCTACAACTTCGATAACCGCATCACCGACTATTACCGCGACAGCACGGTATCCCTGGAAGCGTTGAAGGCCGGGCAGTTCGACTACTGGCTGGAGTTCAGCGCGAAGAACTGGGCCAACGCCTACAACATTCCCGCAGTGGCCGAGGGTCGGTTGATCAAGGAAGAAATCCCCAACGGCAACCCCACCGGCATGCAGGGCTTCGTGTTCAACACGCGCAAGCCCATGTTCCAGGACGTGCGCGTACGCAAGGCCATCAGCCTGTTGCTGGACTTCGAGTGGAGCAACAAACAGCTGTTCAATGGGGCTTACACCCGTACCCGCAGCTACTTCGAAAACTCGGAAATGGCGGCCACCGGCTTGCCCGGCCCGGACGAACTGGCGATCCTCGAACCGCTGCGCGGCAAGATCCCAGCCGAAGTCTTCACCCAGGCGTTCGAACCGCCCAAAACCGACGGCAGCGGCATGATCCGCGCCCAACAGCGCGAGGCTTACCAGCTGTTGCAGGAGGCCGGCTGGCGTATCGTCGACGACAAGATGGTCGACACCACGGGCAAACCGGTGACCATCGAGTTCCTGCTGGCCCAGACTGAATTCGAGCGTATCCTGCTGCCGTTCAAGCGCAACCTGGCAGACCTGGGCATCGACCTGGTGATCCGCCGGGTCGACGTCTCCCAGTTCGTCAACCGTATCCGCTCGCGGGATTTCGACATGCTGGTGGGCAGCTTTCCGCAGTCCACTTCACCTGGCAACGAACAGCGCGAATTCTGGAAATCCTCCAGCGCCGACAAGCCCGGCAGCCGCAACTACATGGGGCTCAAGGACCCGGCTGTCGACCAACTGGTGGAAGAGTTGATCGACGCCGACTCGCGCAAAAGCCTGATCGCCCACGCCAAGGCGTTGGATCGCGTGCTCCAGTTCGGCTACTACGTGATCCCCAATTGGCACATCAAGACCTTCCGCGTGGCGTACTGGGACCATCTTGGCCACCCGAAAGTCTCGCCGCGCTATGACGTCGGCACCTCGACCTGGTGGGCCAAACCCGACAAAAAACCTGCGATCCCCCTGAATACGAGCGCCGATCCGGCGAGCGGAGGCGATTAAATGCTGGCCTATATTGTTCGCCGCCTGTTGCTGATTATCCCCACGCTGTTCGGGATCCTGCTGATCAACTTCATCATTATCCAGGCCGCCCCAGGCGGCCCGGTGGAGCAGATGATCGCCAAGCTCGAAGGCTTTGAAGGCGCCACCAGCCGCATTGCCGGCGGCGGTGCGGAGGTGTCGGTTGCCGGCTCCAGCAGCTACCGCGGCGCCCAGGGCCTGGACCCGGCGCTGATCAAGGAAATCGAAAAGATGTACGGCTTCGACAAGTCGGCGCCGGAACGCTTGTGGATCATGGTCAAGAACTACGCCCGGCTGGACTTTGGCGACAGTTTCTTCCGTGACGCCAAGGTCATCGACCTGATCAAGGAAAAAATGCCGGTGTCCATCTCCCTCGGGTTGTGGAGCACGCTGATCATGTACCTGGTGTCGATCCCCCTGGGGATCGCCAAGGCCACGCGCCATGGCAGCCACTTCGACGTGTGGACCAGCTCGGCCATTATCGTCGGCTACGCGATCCCGGCGTTCCTGTTTGCGATCCTGCTGATCGTGGTGTTTGCCGGCGGCAGTTACTTCGACTGGTTCCCCCTGCGCGGGCTGACCTCCAACAACTTTGACGAACTGAGCTGGGGCGGCAAGATCCTCGATTATTTCTGGCACCTGGCATTGCCGATTACCGCCCTGGTGATCGGCAACTTCGCCACCATGACCCTGCTGACCAAGAACAGTTTCCTCGACGAAATCAACAAACAGTACGTGGTCACCGCCAAGGCCAAGGGGCTGACCAACCACCGTGTGCTCTATGGCCACGTGTTCCGTAACGCCATGCTGCTGGTGATCGCCGGCTTCCCGTCGGCGTTTATCGGGATTTTCTTCACCGGCTCCTTGCTGGTGGAAGTGATCTTCTCCCTCGACGGCCTGGGCCTGATGAGTTTTGAAGCGGCGATCAATCGCGATTACCCGGTGGTCTTCGGCACGCTGTTTATCTTCACCCTGCTCGGGCTGGTGGTGAAACTGATCGGCGACCTCACCTACACCCTGGTCGATCCGCGCATCGACTTCGCCAGCCGGGAGCATTGAGATGAACCTATCCCCCCTCAATCGCCGCCGGTTCGAGCGGTTCAAGGCCAATAAACGTGGCTGGTGGTCGCTGTGGCTGTTCCTGATCCTGTTCGTATTGAGCCTGGGCGCCGAGTTGATCGCCAACGACAAACCGCTGGCGGTCCATTACGACGGCGACTGGTACTTCCCGGCACTCAAGCGCTACCCGGAAACCACCTTCGGCGGTGAATTCCCCCTGGAGGCCAACTACAAGAGCCCGTATATCCAGGAACTGCTCAAGACCAAGGACGCCTGGACACTGTGGGCGCCAATCCCCTTCAGTTACCAGAGCATCAACTACGACCTGAAAGTCCCCGCCCCCGCGCGCCCCTCGTCGATGAACCTGTTGGGCACCGATGACCAGGGCCGCGACGTGCTGGCGCGGGTGATCTACGGCTTCCGCGTGTCGGTGCTGTTCGCCCTGACCCTCACCGTGCTCAGCTCGATCATCGGCGTGATCGCCGGAGCCCTGCAGGGCTTCTATGGCGGCTGGGTCGACCTCGCCGGGCAACGCTTCCTGGAGATATGGTCCGGCTTGCCGGTGCTGTACCTGCTGATCATCCTCGCCAGCTTCGTGCAGCCGAACTTCTGGTGGCTGTTGGGGATCATGCTGCTGTTCTCCTGGATGAGCCTGGTGGACGTGGTACGCGCCGAGTTCCTGCGTGGGCGCAACCTCGAATACGTACGCGCGGCCCGAGCGCTGGGCATGCAGAATGGCGCGATCATGTTCCGCCATATCCTGCCCAATGCCATGGTCTCGACCATGACCTTCATGCCGTTCATCCTCACCGGCGCCATCGGCACCCTCACCGCCCTGGACTTCCTCGGGTTCGGCCTGCCGGCCGGTTCGCCGTCCCTGGGGGAACTGGTGGCCCAGGGCAAGTCCAACCTGCAGGCACCGTGGCTGGGCATGAGCGCGTTTGCCGTGCTGGCAATCATGCTGAGTTTGCTGGTGTTTATCGGCGAGTCCGCTCGCGATGCCTTCGACCCGAGGAAATGAGATGAATCAGGACAATCTGATCGAAATCCGCGACCTCTCCGTCGAGTTCGTCACGGGCGAGCATCACCACCGCGTGGTCAACAACGTCAGCTTCGATATCAAGCGCGGCGAGACCCTGGCGCTGGTCGGCGAAAGCGGCTCCGGCAAATCGGTGACCGCCCACTCGATCCTGCGCCTGCTGCCCTACCCGCTGGCACGGCATCCGTCCGGCACCATCAAGTATTCCGACCAGGACCTGCTGACCCTCAAGGAAAAAACCATCCGGCATATTCGCGGTAACCGTATCGCGATGATCTTCCAGGAGCCGATGACCTCGCTCAACCCCCTGCATTGCATCGAGAAACAGATCAACGAAGTGCTCGGCCTGCACAAGGGGCTGACCGGCAAGGTCGCCACCCGACGCACCCTGGAACTGCTCGAACTGGTGGGCATCCCCGAGCCGCACAAGCGCCTCAAGGCCCTGCCCCATGAACTCTCCGGCGGCCAGCGCCAACGGGTGATGATCGCCATGGCCCTGGCCAATGAACCGGAGTTGTTGATTGCGGACGAGCCGACCACGGCCCTCGACGTCACGGTGCAGTTGAAGATCCTTGAACTGCTCAAGGAGTTGCAGGCACGGCTGGGCATGGCCTTGCTGCTGATCAGCCACGACTTGAACCTGGTGCGGCGCATCGCCCATCGCGTGTGTGTGATGCAGCAGGGTTGTATTGTCGAGCAGGCCGATTGCGAGACGCTGTTCCAATCGCCCCAGCACCCCTACACCCAGGAACTGCTCGCCGCCGAACCCAGCGGCGGACCGGCCGGCACGGCGATCGGGCCGCCCTTGCTGGAGGTCGACGACCTCAAGGTGTGGTTCCCGATCAAGAAAGGCTTTTTGCGCAACACCGTCGATTACGTCAAGGCGGTGGACGGCATCAACTTCAGCCTGCCCCAGGGCCAGACCCTGGGCATCGTCGGCGAAAGCGGCTCAGGCAAATCCACCCTGGGCCTGGCGATTCTGCGCTTGATCGCCAGCAAAGGCGGGATTCGCTTCGAAGGCCAGCAACTGGACAGGCTCAGCCAACAGCAAGTGCGCCCATTGCGCCGGGAAATGCAGGTGGTGTTCCAGGACCCATTCGGCAGCCTGAGCCCGCGCATGTGCGTCAGCGAGATCGTCGGCGAAGGCTTGCGCATCCACAAGATGGGCACGCCTGCGGAGCAGGAGGCGGCGATTATCGCGGCGCTCAAGGAAGTCGGGTTGGACCCGGACTCTCGGCATCGGTATCCCCATGAGTTCTCGGGGGGCCAGCGTCAACGCATCGCCATCGCCCGCGCGTTGGTGCTCAAGCCACGCCTGATTTTGCTGGATGAGCCGACGTCGGCACTGGACCGAACGGTGCAGCGGCAGGTGGTGGAGTTGTTGCGTAGTTTGCAGGCCAAGTACAACCTGACGTATCTGTTTATCAGCCATGACTTGGCGGTGGTGAAAGCGCTGAGCCATCAGTTGATGGTGGTCAAGCATGGGCAGGTGGTGGAACAGGGGGAGGCGTCGGCGATTTTTGCTGAGCCGCAGCATGCTTATACGCGGCAGCTTTTGGAGGCGGCGTTTTTGGTTTGACCGGGGGGGATTGCGGTTGCTGTGGTAATGGTTACTGGCGGGTTGGTGTACATATCCGTTGCTGCGGTAACGGCGGCTGGCGGTTCCGCCCTTACGGCGGGTCACTTTTGGAAAAGAGCCCCAAAAGTAACCAAAAGG
>NZ_JBXAFK010000016.1:0-119008 GCF_058793055.1 Pseudomonas sp. MPR-R2A5 | reverse complement strand
ATGGCCTCCAAAAACAAAACACCCTGCGAAAGCGTAGCCCTCGCAGGGTGTGGGGGTGACCATCTCATTAGCCCGGTTGCGTTTGCGCGACAGCCGATGCCCGCAGCCGTCAGTCATACGATCCATCGTGCATCTGTAGGATAGCGATCCTCTTTCAAACCGCTGATACTCATCCCCAGGCCCTGCCCACGTCCAGACGACGTTCCGGTCCTTAATGACTTCGTGACGAAAACAATAAGAATGTCGCACAGAGGTACCTACGAATGAGCCGTCATGATCATGGACATGCCAGCCTCCTGGAAGCGTTCAGCGCGATAACACTGGAGCTTCAGCGCCTGGCGCAGAACAAAGATATCGAGCATTTCCATCACGCCGCGCTGAGCTGCATCAGCCAACTGTTGCCCTTCGACAGTGCCTGGTGGGGCCGTGCGGCACTGATTGACGGATTGCCTGAAGAACACCACTCCTACCTCTACAAATTGCCCCGCAGCTACCTGCCGGACTGGCAATCGATTCGTCATATCGACGTGACCGTCGGCAAGGTCCACGACAACCTGGGACAAGCGGTCATCGTCGACATGCGCAACCCCGCCAGCGGTCCTGGGCTCAACTGGCTCGGCGAGCTGTATGGCATTGGCCAATTGCTGTGCGTTGCGTACGTCGACCCGCAGACCCACCTCAGTGATCACCTCACGGTGTATCGCGCTCCCGACGCACCGTGCTTTACCGGTCAGGATTGCCTGTTGCTGAACAACCTCATGCTGCATCTGGTAGCGGCGGTATCGGCCAATCAGATCCGCACCCTGGTGGCCATGCGCGAAACCCTCACCAGCCCGCGCAATCTGGCGCTCGCCGTATGCGACCAGCGCGGCACACTGCACTGCGCGGAACGTGGCTTCGTCGACTTGCTGCTGAGCGAATGGCCGGACTGGACCGGCCCTTGCCTGCCGGTGGCGATGGACGCCCAGGGGTATGAAGGCAAGCACTTGCAGGTCGAGGCTTCGACGGTCGGTGACCTGTTCCTGCTGGCAGCCCGCAGCCGCACGGTGCTGGTGCAACTGAGCCCACGGGAAAACGATGTGGCCCAGGGCTTCGGCGAAGGCAAGACCTACAAGGAAGTCGCCCGCGATCTGGGCATGTCACCCAATACCGTGCGCCACCACATCCGCGCCATCTACAGCAAACTCGGGGTCAAGGACAAAGCCCGAATAGCTCATCTGCTGCACGCCCCGCCTGACTGATCTGCACCGCTGACTCGCGCTGACTTTTTCGCGGTCCTTTTGACCGCCACGGGGCGCTTTTGCGCTTTTTTTTCCCCTCTGCCAATGACGGGCGATCCGTTCGCCGCACAACAACTCAAAGAAGAGATGCAATGCCCATGACCAGGACCTTCACCCGCAACACCGCACTGGCCCTCATCAGTGGTCTGTCGAGCCTGCACGCTGGCGCTGCCGACCTCAACGCCCGGGATTTTTTTGGCGCGCCCTCGGGCACCACCCTGGGCGTACTCTATTTGCCGGCAAGCCGCGCCGGCGATTTCCACGGCCCGGCCGACAGCACCGGCAAGGCCGACCTGAAGGTCAACGCTGTGGCTTATCGCCAGGTCTTTTTCACCGACATCTGCGGCACGCTCTGCACGCCACAGTTCATCGTGCCCTTCGCCGACATCAACGCCCGCCTGCCGGGTGCCAGCCAGCACACTGGAGAAAGCGGATTCGGTGATCCTCAGGTCGGCGGCACAGTGTTCTTCATCAACGACCCCGCCTCGCGCACCTACAGCGGACTGCTGAGCCTGATTACCCTGCCGGTGGGTGAGTACCACAGCAACCATCCAGATGTGTCGCCCGGCGCCAATCGCTGGGGCGCCACCTTCGTTTACAACTACACCCAGGGTATCGGTGAAAAATGGGTGCTGGAAGCCAACCTCGAAGCCCAGCTCTATGGCAAGAACGACGACTACTTCGGCAGCGACCTGAAACAGGACCCGCTGTATCGACTGCAAGCCTTTGCCTCCTACGACTTCACCCCAAGCACCTATGGCGCGTTGCGACTGATCCACGCCGACGGCGGCGAGCTGCGCATCAATGACCAGCGCATCGACGACACCCACAAGCGCTACACCCAGGTGGGTTTCGAAGTCGGTCATTGGCTCGATCAACAGAATCAATTGATGTTCAGCCTCTCGCAGAACGTCGCCACCGACAACGGCTATCACGGCACCGACGCGCTACTGCGCCTGGTCCATGTGTTCTGAATTCATTCATCGGAGCTTGACCATGAACACCCAGACCAAACCGCTGCCCCATCAGCGTTCCCTCGCTTCATCGCAACTGGCATTGCTGGCCGCCATTGTGCTGTTTGCCGCCATCACCCCGACCATCCTCATGACCGCACCGGCAGTGGCGGCGCAACTGGCGACTCAATGGCAGTTGAGCGCCTCCCAGATCGGCGATCTGTTCTCCACTGAACTCGGCGCCATGAGCCTGGCCACCCTGCCCGCTCTCTGGTGGCTCAAACGTGTCGACTGGCGCCGCGCCGCATTGGCGGCCGGGGTTGTGTTTATTGCAGCCAACCTGTTGTCGATACTGGCCCACGATTACCCGATGCTTCTGGCATTGCGCTTCTGCAGCGCCCTGGCCGGCGGTTCATTGATGATTATCTGTCTGTCCAGCGCGGCCTCGACGTCCAACCCCGGACGCGTCTATGGCTTATGGGTGATGGGGCAACTGGTGGTCGGGGCGATGGGTTTGAGCATCCTGCCACGCCTGTTCGAACACTACGGGCTGTCAGCCTGTTACTTGATCCTCGCCGGACTGATGACCGTTTTTCTGCCACTGGCTCGTTATTTCCCCCAGGGCAGCCCGCCGGCTGAAAAAGCCGCCGAGCGAGTAGCCCTCGCCTCGAAGTGGAAGGCCGCACTGGGCATTCTTGGCATCCTGAGTTTTTACATCAGCCTGAGCGGCGTCTGGACCTTTATCGGTTCCATCAGCACACGCGCCGGCCTCTCTGCCGAGTCCAGCGGCGAGATCCTTGCCATCGCCACGATGACAGGCATTGTCGGCGCCGGTTGTGCCTCGCTGATCGGCAATCGTCTGCCACGCCTGCTGTTGCTGCTGCTCGGTTATGCGGTGATGGCAGGCTCGGTGCTGTTGTTGCTGGGCCAACCCGACATGCTGCGTTTTGCATTGGCCGCGCTGCTGTTCAAGTTCACCTGGACCTTCATCCTGCCGTTGATTCTGGCCTGCCTGGCCGACCTCGACCGCTCCGGAAAACTGATGAACGCCTCCAACCTGGTGATCGGTGGCGGCCTGGCCATCGGCCCGAGTGTGGCTGGGCGGCTGATCGAAGCCAGTGGCGACTTTCAATCGCTGCTGATCGGCGGGGCCTGCATCACCTTGCTGTCCCTGGTGTTGATTCTGAGCTGCCGCCCTAGCGCATGAGCAGCCCTTTTACCCTAAAAAATGGAAACGACGATGAGCCGAAAAAGTGCATTTTTCTTCGACGAACTCAGCCTTTGGCACAGCGCTGGACTGCACGCCTTGACCTTGCCCGTAGGAGGTTGGGTGCAACCGCCTGCCGCTGCCGGCCACGCCGAATCGCCGGAAACCAAACGCCGGTTGAAGAGCCTGTTGGACGTTTCCGGCCTGACCCGACACCTGCAGGTACAAAGCGCCAATCCGGCAACGCATGAGGACCTGCTGCGGGTGCATACGCCTGGCTACCTGCAACGTTTCAAGGCCATGAGCGATGCCGGGGGCGGCGAATTGGGGCCGAACGCGCCCATCGGGCCCGGCAGTTATGAAATAGCCAGACTCTCCGCCGGCCTGGCCATGGCCGCGGTGGACGCGGTGCTGTCCGGCGAGGTCGACAATGCCTATTCCCTGTCACGCCCACCGGGCCACCACTGCCTCGCCGACAGCGCCATGGGCTTCTGCTTCCTGGCCAATATCGCCATCGCCATCGAGGCCGCCAAAGCGCAGCGTGGATTGGGCAAAGTCGCGGTGATCGACTGGGACGTGCACCACGGCAACGGTACGCAATCCATCTTCGAAGAGCGTGCCGACGTGCTGACCATTTCGCTGCATCAAGACGGCTGCTTTCCTGCGGGTTACAGCGGTGAAGCGGATCGCGGCCGTGGCGCGGGATTGGGAGCGAATATCAATATTCCGTTGCCCCCCGGCAGCGGTCATGAGGCTTACCTCTACGCGATGCAGCGCATCGTGATGCCGGCGCTGGAGCGTTTTGAGCCAGAGTTGATCATCGTCGCCTGCGGTTACGACGCCAACGCCGTCGACCCGCTGGCCCGGATGCTGTTGCACAGCGACTCGTTCCGGCAAATGACCCGCTGCGTGCGCAAAGCCGCCGAACGCCTGTGTCAAGGCCGTCTCGTGCTGGTGCATGAAGGCGGGTATTCCGAAGCGTATGTGCCGTTTTGCGGATTAGCCGCCATTGAGGAACTGGCGGGCGTCCGGACTGAAGTGGCCGATCCCATGCTGGAATTTGTGCAGTTGCAGCAACCGAAGGAAGCGCTTGCGGCGTTTCAGCGGCACTGGATCGATGCGCTGGCCGAAGCACGCTGAGCCTGGATGCTGACAACGTTGCGGGTCAGTTCGCGGGGCCGAACCTGACGCAAAAAAATCCGATGCCATCACAGGCATCGGATTTTTATTGGTTGCCGCTAAAGATCAAACGCGCTTGGGCTGGCAGTCAGCAGTGGCTGATCAGTCGCTTCAACACGGTCTTGAACGTTTCGATCTGCGCTTCGCTGAATTCGGCAAAGACTTTCTCTTGTTGCGCCTGCGCGATCGCCCAAAGGTCTTCGGTCTGCTCGATACCGGCCGCCGTCAGACGTACGCCGTTGTCATCGTCGTTTACCAGCCCCTTGCGCTTGAGATTGGCGACGGCCTCATCGATTTCCCGAACAGGCATCGCCACCTCACGCAACAGATCATTGGGGCTCAGCCTGGCGTCGTTTTCCAGCACCATCAGCATGCGCGCCTCGCTGGTACGCAGGCCGGTGGACAGTTGCCGAGGCTGGTAGCTGGACTGGTAGGCGCGCACCGCCTGGGTCATCAAGTAATACAGGTTATGGCTGAGACGCCCCTGGAAATGGCTGCTCGGCGCCTGGTTTTCATCGCGCTGAGTCATTCGGGTATGGGGCAAGACCATGGAGTAAGCCCCCTGGTGATACAGCAACGGCGAGCGACCGAAATCGTCGAAAGCCACCACCTTGCCAATCATGATCCAATGGTCACCACCGTCGACCTGCTGGTACTTCTCGCAATGAAAACGAGCCGCGCAGTCGGCGAACACTGGCGAGCCGCCCTCCCCCAATTCGTACTCGATCTCGGCGAAGCGATTCTCCTTGGGTCGGGCGAAGTTATTGGAGAGGTCGATCTGGTCCGCCGCCAGCACGTTGACGGCAAAATGACTGGCCTCCTCGAACACCTCATGGCTGTTGGAACGTTTGTCGATACTCCACAGCACCAACGGGGGGTCAAGGGACACCGAGTTGAAACTGTTGGCCGTCACACCGACCTTGCGCCCGCTGGCGTCGGCCGCCGTCACCACGGTGACGCCAGTGGCAAAGTTGCCCAGGGCGCGGCGAAAGGCGCGAGGGTCGAAAGACGCAGAACATTTATCAGACATGCAAGACTCCCGGACTGCTTGCACAAGCAGCCCTGATTATTGTTATGGCGCGTAGGGCGAATGACTCAGATCATGCTGGGATCGGGCTCGAGGCCCATCAACTCACGACCCAGGATCTGCGCGCAGACGTCGTAGTCGGTGTAGGCATGGGCACCGGTCATGTGCGAGTCACGGAACAGGCGCTGCATCTCGTTGTGCTCGAACCAGGCATTGCCGCCAGCGGCCTCGAACAGACGGTCCACGGCCTGGATGCACATTTTGGTCGCATAGGCCTGGTTGGTGCGCCAGAACGCCAGGGTTTCACGGCTCGGATAGCGCTGCTGCTCACTGTGCTCGGCGTGTTCCTGCCAGGTCTTTTCGAGAAAGGCCCGGGCCGCGGCGACCTGGTGCGTCGACTCGGCCAGGCGCATCAGTGCGGGCGTAGCCGCACCCACCGCGGCCCCGGTGTAGGCACGCACGCGCGTTTTGGTTTTTTCGCGGAAGACCTCCAGCATGCGCTCGGCAACCCCCAGGCTGACGGTGGAGAAACCGCTGGCAAAGTAAGGACGGTATGGCGAGTAGAAAATCTTGCTGTCCGGGTACAAGCCGAAGCCTGCCGACTTGCCTTCCATCATGTCCTTGGCTTTTTGGATGCGGTGCTCCGGCACCCAGGCGTTGTCGATGATCAGGGTCTTGGTGCCACTGCCTTTCATGCCGGCGGCAAACCAGTCATCGCGAATCTGATAGTCGCTGCGCGGCAGCACGGCAAAGCAATAGTCCTGGGTGCCTTCGGCATTCTTGCGCCGGAAACCGACAATCGCCCACTCGGCATGGTCACAGCCACTGCTCCAGCCCATCTCGCCGCTGAACAACACGCCCCCGTCGACCTCTTCGGTGCGGCCGAACGGCGCGATGCTGCTGCTCGCGGTTGCATTGGGGTCCTCGCCCCAGACTTCCTGCTGCAACTGCGCGGAAAACATTGCCAGTTGATGACTGTGGGTGCACAGCAGGCTCATCGCCCAGGCCGTGCTGGCGCAGGCTCCGGCGAGCAAGGCGATGCAATCGGCAAATTGCGGCAGGGAGATCTCCATGCCACCGAAGGCACGGGGCTGAAAAGCACGGTGCAGGCCGATGCCTTTGAGCAGCGCGATGTTTTCGTCGGGGACCCTGCGGTCTTGCTCCGCCTTGAACGCATTGGCGGCAATGGTCGGCAGAATGGACTTGAGGTCTTCGAGGAGCGGGTTTGGCTTTTTCATGGAGGGCCCTGCTTATTATTGGATGTCCGGCGGCCTTCCATTATCGAGGGGCGGCGCGGGCTGCAGGCTCAGTATGCGGTGAGCGGCATGTCCGGAAAATGCACCTTCCAGATGCAAAATTGTACTTTTCATGGGCGCTGGCCGCGCCCCGCCAACACGACTGGCGCGCCGATGGCAGGCACAGGCATGGCGCCAGGCAGTCACAGTCAAGCCGACGTGGCAGCGGTTGATTAACCTCCCCGTTTGCCCTTGTTCGCCACCAGGAAAACCCCATGACCGACATCACCCTCCTGCCCCAAGTCGAAGCCTTCCTGCGTCGTCGCCATACGCTGTTTATCGATGGCGGCTACGTGCAGAGCCATTCCAGCCAGACCCTGGAAGTCATCAACCCCGCCACCGACCAGGTGATCGCCCACGTCGCCGATGCGGACGCTGCCGACGTCGACGCGGCGGTGGAGTCCGCTCGTCGTGGCTTCCAGCAATGGTCCCAAGTGGCCCCGGCCGTGCGCGGCAACGTGCTGCTCAAGCTTGCCGACCTGCTGGAACGCAACCGCGAGGAACTGGCCCAGATCGAGACGTGCCAGTCCGGCAAGATCATCCAGGTCTCCCGCGCCTTCGAAGTGGACCAGGCCGCGCACTTCCTGCGTTACTACGCCGGCTGGGCCACCAAGATCAGCGGCCAGACCCTCACCCCGTCCCTGCCCTCCTTTGCCGGCGAACGCTATACCGCGTTCACTCTGCGCGAACCGGTTGGCGTGGTGGTAGGCATCGTGCCGTGGAATTTTTCGACCATGATCGCCATCTGGAAACTCGCCTCGGCGTTGGTCACCGGCTGCAGCATTATCATCAAGCCCAGTGAATTCACCCCGCTGACCATCCTGCGCATCGCCGAACTGGCGGTCGACGCGGGCTTGCCTGCCGGGGCCCTGAACGTGTTGACCGGAAGCGGTCGGGTCGGCCAGGCACTGGTTGAACACCCGGGGACCGATAAGGTGTCATTCACCGGCTCGGTGCCGACCGGCATCGCCGTAGGCCGCAGTGCGGCCAGCGCAGGATTAACCCGCGCGACCCTGGAACTGGGCGGGAAAAACTCGGCGGGGTTCCTGCGCGATGTGGACCTCGACACGGCAGTCAACGGCATCATTGAGGCGGGTTTCCTGCACTCCGGGCAGATCTGCGCCGCGGCTGAACGCTTTTTCGCCCATCGCTCGCAGATCGAGCCGCTCATGGCTCGGCTGTCCGAGCGTCTGGGCAAACTGCACATCGGTTCGCCGCTGGATGAACACACTGAATTCGGCCCGGTCACCAACCGCCAGCACCAACGCAAGCTCGAAGGTTTTTTTGCCAAGGCCCGTGCCGAAAACAATACGATCATTCACGGCGGCAAGCCCATGGATCGTCCCGGCTGCTATGTCGAGCCGACCGTGATCCTCGCCAACAGCCTCAACGACAGCTTGCTCAACGAGGAAACCTTCGGCCCGATTGCCACGTTCTTGCCCTACGACACCGAAGAAGAGTTGCTGGCGCTGATGAACCACACGCCCTATGGCTTGAGTGCCAGCCTCTGGACCAATGACCTGAGCAAGGCGCTGCGCATGGTACCGGCCATCCATGCCGGGACGGTGTGGGTGAACATGCACACCCTGCTGGACCCGGCCGTACCCTTTGGCGGCGTCAAGTCATCGGGGATCGGGCGCGAATTCGGCTCAGCATTTATCGACGATTACACCGAACTCAAATCGGTGATGATTCGCTATTGATCCGGCGCCGGCATGGACCGTGTCCATGCCGGGCAACCCTTGGCTCAGTAGAAGTACGCCAGGCGAAACTGCAGCGAATTATCAATCTTCACGCCCTCGCGCACCGACGTGTCATGCATCAACTGCCCCATCACTTGCACCTGCTTGCCCAGCATGGTCGCCACGGTGAAGCCCAGCGTGCCGTTGCTGCGGCTGGTGGCCAGGGTTTCATGGTCAAGGGTTTCGCGCGCGCCCCAGTTATGCCGGTAGGAGACCGCAGCGTAGGTGTCCGGGGTGAAGTTGTAGCGCAGGTGGTTGTGCAATTGCAGCAAGGGATCCTTTTTCGCATCGGTGGAGCGCTGCTCATCGTAGAACTCGGTTTCGGCGATCACATCCCAGGTGATTTTATCGGTAAGCCCCTTGATGTAACCGACCTGGAAGTCCAGGGCCCAGCGGTTGCTGCTCAAGGCAAAGCCCTGGTTCTTCTCGCTGCCGGTCGGCGCGGTGACGAATACCGACCAGCCCAGGTGTTCGTTCTTGGCCAGGTCGGCGATGGTCCACACCGTGCCACCGAAAGTGATATCCCCCAGCCCCGAATGCTTGCTGTCGGTGGCGCCGGTCTTCTGGTAGCCGAAGGGGATGACGATCTGGGGGTCCCAGGTCAGCCCAGTGTTGAAGAACTCGGTGAAGTGAATCAGCCGCAGCACCCCGACGGTGAGGTCAAGGTCGAGGTTGTCGGCGACTTTCTTGCCGCCGGAGTACACCTTATCCCCGCGCGGATTCTGCTGGTACAACACCACCACGTCCGTGCCTTGGGGCAGCGCCGTGTAGTCGCCCGGATCGGGTTTGACATCGGCCTGGGCCAAAGGGGCCAGGCTGGCGAGAAGTGTGCTCAGTGTCAGGGTATTGAGTGCTTTCATGGCGGATCTCTTTATTGTTATTGGGGGCATGGCTTCGCCATGACGACTCCGTGGGGAGTCGCCAGGCACAGGTGAAACAACGGGGAATCAGTGGGCGTCGACGTGCCCGACAGCCTTGAGGTCGGCTTGCAGATCCTGGGTGCGCTTGACCAGGTATTGACGGATCAACTCCATGTCTTCGCGCTGGAGAATGTCGGAGAAGTTCGGCATCCCGCGGGTGATCAGCGCGCCGCTGACAAACGCCGGAAACGCCGCATGCTTGTTGTCGTCCAGGTAGCGCAGGTCCGGCACCACACCGCCACTGATCGCGTTGAGGCCATGGCAACCTGCACACAACCCGTTGAACAGGCCGCGCGCCTGCGCCAGTTGCTCAGGGGTTGCCGTGAGTGCCTGGTGGGTGGTCGGCAATACCGGGGCAACCTTGGGGGGCGGCAGTTTGCCGTGGGCGCCCAGCTTGAAGGCAATCACCCGTGATTCGGCGCGCACCTTGCCCTTATTGGTCAACGGTCCGGTCAGCAAGGGGATGATCCCGCCCCATCCCACCGAGAACGCCACGTATTGCTCCCCCTTGACGGTATAGGTGACAGGCCCGGCCATCACCCCGGAGTTGGCGCGATGCTCCCACAATGGCTTGCCGGTGTCGGCGCGGTAGGCGACCACGCGGCCATCGGCCGTGCCCTGGAACACCAGGTTGCCCGCCGTGGCCAGTGTGCCGCCGTTGCCGGCGCTGATATAAGGCTGCTTCCAGGCGGCCTGCTGCTTGACCGGGTCCCAGGCAATCAGCTCACCGCTCCAGGCGTCACGGATTTTATTCAAGGCTTTCGGGTCTTCAGGCAGGTCCGGCACATCCAGCCCGAAGTTCACCACTGACTTGTTCGACAAGAACATCGGTGCCTTCGCGGCCTTGAGTTCGGCCAAGGTGTACTGGGCCGGGATGTAGACGTAGCCGGTCTTAGGGCTGAACGACATGGGGTGCCAGTTGTGCCCACCGAGAAAGCTGGGCTGCACCACTTTCGGCGCTTTGGAATAGTCGGCCGCACCGGTCAGGATCGGGCGTCCGGTTTTCATGTCGATACCGCTGGCCCAGTTGACCGGGACGAAACTCTTCGCCGACAGCAGTTGGCCGTTAGTGCGATCCAGAACGTAAAAAAAGCCGTTTTTCGGCGCCTGCATGATCACCTTGCGCAGGGTGCCGTCGATCTTGATGTCGGCGAGGATCATGTGCTGGGTCGCGGTGAAATCCCACTGGTCTTGCGGGGTGATCTGGTAGTGCCACACGTATTCGCCGGTGTCTGGCCGCAGCGCCAGGATCGACGAGACGTAGAGGTTGTCGCCCTTGCCATTGGTACGGAACTGGTAGTTCCAGGGTGAGCCGTTGCCCGTGCCCACATAAAGAAGGTCCAGCTCGGGGTCGTAGGCCATGGAGTCCCAGACGGTACCGCCGCCGCCCCATTTGACCCAGCCATCGCCGTCCCAGGTCTTCATCGCCTTGGCCATGGCCGGGTTTTCCGGTGGCAGTTTCGGATCACCCGGCACCGTGTAGAAACGCCATACCTGTTGGCCGGTCTCGGCGTCGTAAGCCGTGACGTAGCCGCGTACGCCAAACTCGGCGCCGCCATTGCCGATCAGCACCTTGCCCTTGACGATGCGCGGCGCGCCTGTGATCGAGTAGCTCTTGGTGCGATCGATGATGGTGTCGACGCTCCACACCGGCTGACCATTCGCCGCATCCAGGGCAATCAAGCGTCCATCAAAACTGCCCACATAGACCTTGCCCTGCCACACCGCCACGCCCCGATTGACCGGGCCGCAGCAGCCCTGGCTAAGGTTTTCGGGCGGGACTTTAGGGTCATATTTCCAGAGCAACTCGCCGGTGGCGGCATTGATCGCATAGACAATGCTGAAAGCCCCGGTGGTGTACATCACCCCATCGACCACCAGCGGCGTGGCTTCGGTGCCGCTGTCGATATCCAGTTTCGTCGTCCAGGCCATGCCCAACTGCCCGACGTTGTCGGCATTGACGCTATCGAGCGGGCTGTAGCGTTGCTCGTCGTAGGTGCGGCCGTGGCTCATCCAGTTGCCTGGCTCCTGGTCGGCGGCGATGATGCGCCGACCGTCGACCTGCGCCGGACCCGCCCACACACCCGGGCACAACGCAGCCATCAGTAAAGGGCTGCCGATCAGCAAGCTCCGTGTTCTCATTTTTATTTTTCTCCAGCAATAATCGGCTCGGTATCAACCCCAGCCCAGGCAATCTTATTAGAGTGCCTGCCACGTCCGAGGACTTGACTGAGTCTGCCAAACCGCTTGGCATTCCCTGCCAGGCCGGCATTTATAGGGCGTGTTGGCGATAGTCCCGAGGGGCATGCTGGAAATGGCGCTTGAAGACGCGACTGAAATGCGCCGCGTCGACAAACCCCCATTTAAACGCGATCTGGGTGATTGATTCATGGCGCAGGTCTTGCGCGCACAGGTCTTGCGCCACCCGTTCCAAGCGGCGTTGCTGGATGTAGCGGGAGATACTCTCGTGGCGTTGCTCAAACAGCCGGTAAAGCTGGCGCACCGAGACGTTCAGGTGTCGGGCCAGGTATTCAGGGCCCAGTTCCGTCTCTTGCAGAGAGGTTTCCACCAGTCGCGTGGCCAGTCCGTAAATATCATCCTGGCCCACGCAGGCAAAACCGGGCTGGCGTTCGTCACGCTCGCGCAGGCCGGCGGCGGCCAAGCCGATCAATGCTTGCGCCAGTGCCGGGCCATCGCTGCGGCCACCTTCGTCCTTGCGCAACTCCACATCCCCCAGCGAGCGCGCCAACGTGCGAATCATGTGAGTGGCGACGCTATTGCGCGCAAGCTTGCCGAACAACTGTTCGGGGCGAAGCTGGTGGCTGACTTCGTCACGTGACAGATGGATCGAGATGTTGTGCACCAGGCCCTGGGGTTCGATCTCAAATGCCTGCGCCGAGTCGACCAGGGCAATGTCGTCAGGCCCCAACTCGATCACCCGGTTTTGCTGGCGAATGCGCTGATGGCCCGCGCCCTGGAGAATCAGAAAGCAGTAGCGATCATCGTCCCCATCCCCCGAGGTGCGCTGGCGGCTGATCAGCCCTGCGTTGGTACGGATATGCGCCACCCCCAGGCCGCAGACATCCTGGCCATGGACACTGCCGATAAACAGGCTGTGCTGGTTTGACAGCGTCGTGTTGAAGTTACCGCAGACTGCACGCAAGTCGCGGTTCCAGTTGGCGAATGCATCGCAAGCGTGAAGCAAGGCAGGCATACCCCCCTCCCACTGATTCTTTTTAGTTATTCCGTTAACATATTATCTATCTGCGGCATATGCAAGCCGAGGGGGCCCGCGATGCTGGGGCCTATGGAGCGTGCACCGAGGACTTTGCGCAGCGTTGAGCCGCTCACGGGCAACATAATAAAAATAGATGATCTTATAAATTATTAAGATAACAATATCTAATAATTAGCTTATTCCAAAAAAGACTTTCACTCCCGTTTCTTATAGTAATACCTTCACATCACAGACCGACCCCATGCCTGGCGGAGGACGTACCCCCACGACCACCAGGAGCCTTCAGCAGGCTTACATGGACCTTTCCAACATGCCAGACATCACCGCCCCGCGCCCCCTCAACAAGTTCCACCTGTCACTCTTGACCAGCTCGTTGCTGCTGGCCAGCGCGCCCTCCTTCGCCGAGACCACGACGGATGACGCCCAACTGGGCACGGTCACGGTGATTTCCACCGGCATGCGCGGCCAACAGCGCACCGTGGCCGACAGCCCGGCACCGATTGACGTGATCAACAGCGAACAACTGCTCAAGACCGGCCGCGCCGAACTGTCCGAGGCCATTGCCAAGCTGCTGCCCTCGTTCAACTTCGGCACCAACATTGCCGGCTACAACTCAGTGACCCGCCCCCTCAGCAACCGCAGCCTGGGCCCGGCCTACACCCTGGTACTGGTCAACGGCAAGCGCCGGCACAACGGCGCGACCGGCCAGCGCGGTTCGATCGATAACAGCGGCGCGAACGCGGTGGACATCGACCTGATCCCGGTCAGCGCCGTCGACCATATCGAGGTGCTCAAAGACAGCGCTGCCGCCCAGTACGGCTCGGATGCGGTGGCGGGCGTGATCAACGTGATCCTCAAGAAAGACAACAGCGGCGGCCACCTGGAGACCAGTTACGGCCAGTTGTTTTCCGGCCAGGGCGAAACCATCAAGGTGGCGGGCGACGAGGGGTTCAAGCTCGGCGAACGCGGCTTTTTCCACTTCTCCGCCGATGCCCGCAAACGCGGGACCGCCGCCTGGAACGACAAGGCCGACAGCACGGTCAGGGCGTTCAGCGACCCCGCCAAGGAAGCCGCCTGGAACCGGGTGGCGATCAAGAACGGCGACCCTGACCTCAAGGCATTCAACCTGGCCTACAACGCCGAATTGCCCCTGGAAGACCTGACGCTGTACTCCTTCTCCACCTATGGCGAGCGTGACGCCGAGGCCGCCAACTACTTTCGCCTGCCCACCGGCAGGGCCGCGGTGCCCGAGGTATTTCCGGACGGTTACTACCCGCTGAACAACATCAAGGACCGCGACTACCAACTGCTGTTTGGCGGCAAGGGGCAAGTGGCCGAGTGGAACTGGGACCTGAGCACCACTTATGGGCGCAACAACGTCCACCACTCCAGCGACCTGAATATCAACCCGTCACTGGGCACCGCCTCACCGACGCGGTTCGACAACCTGGCGACCTTTCGCTTTGAGCAGTGGGTCAACAACCTGGACATCACTCGCCGCTACGACAGCCTGTTCAACCTGACCTCGCCTGTGCAGGTGTCCGCCGGCCTGGAACACCGCTGGGAACATTTCAGTACCTTCGCCGGAGATCCCGAGGCCTATATCACCGGCACTTACCCGGCGGCGTCGGGGGCGCAGGCGGCCGTCACGATTCGCCCGGAGGATGAAGTCAGCCTGATCCGCAATAACTACGCCGGTTACCTCGACCTGGGCTTTGACCTGACCGAGCGCTGGTTCCTCGACGTGGCCGGCCGTGTCGAACATTACGACGATGACTCTGGCAATACCTTCGGGCTGAAGGTGAACTCACGCTACGAGCTGACCGACACGGTGGCGGTACGCGGTACGGTCGGCACCGGCTTTCGTGCGCCGTCCCTGACGCAGATCGGCTACACGGTGGCAGACAACCGAGTGGCCACCGATGTGAACGGTAACGTGGTGCCCGCCGTGACCCGCTTGACCCCTTCCGGCAGCAACCTGGCCAAGGCGTTGGGT
Source organism: Pseudomonas sp. MPR-R2A5 (assembly GCF_058793055.1). Taxonomy (NCBI): domain Bacteria; kingdom Pseudomonadati; phylum Pseudomonadota; class Gammaproteobacteria; order Pseudomonadales; family Pseudomonadaceae; genus Pseudomonas; species Pseudomonas sp. MPR-R2A5. The sequence goes on along the minus strand of NZ_JBXAFK010000016.1, from coordinate 104,171 downwards.
GGCGACGACCTCAAGCCGGAGAAATCACGCAACCTGGGGCTGGGCCTGACCTGGCAGCCAGCGCCACGCACCAGCATCACCGCCGATGCCTACCTGATCGACATTGATGACCGCATCGCCCTGACCAGCAATATCTACGACCAGGGCAATGGCGCCATTAATGCCATCCTCGCCGCCCAGGGTGTGCCCACCGGTACCTGGGTCAACTACTACACCAACGCCTTCGACACCCGCACCCGCGGCCTGGACATCGTTGCCGACCACACCACGCCGCTGGATGCCTGGGGCGATGTGCGCTGGAGCCTGGGCTTCAACTGGAACAAGACCACCATTGAAGACAGTCGCGGCACACCCGCCGCCCTCGCCAATTCCGGCGTGACCCTGGTGGGCCGCGACCGCGAGGGCGACCTCACCGAAGCGTCGCCCAAGACCAAATGGATCCTCGGCGCCAACTGGAAGGTCGCGGACCTGGCGGTCAACCTGCAAACCAGCCGCTATGGCACGGTCAAGACCCTGGCGGTGAACCCCACGGGCGACCGCAGCTTCGGCGCCAAATGGATCACCGACCTGGACGTCAGCTACACCTTCGTCGACCACCTGACCGTCAGCGTCGGCGGCACCAATATCTTCGACGTGCGTCCCGACCGGCACGCCGTCTACAGCAACCTGGGCCTGGCGCCCTATGGCAACCCGCCGTTCTATCCAGGCGGCGGCTACTGGTACACCAAGCTGGCCTACGACTTCTGACCCACCCCTTGCATACACCGCAATCGCCACCTGAGGGCACTCCATTGAATACCTCCAACTTGATGAGCCGTCTGCTGGCCCCCTGCGCATTGGCGTTAAGCCTTGCCGCTTGCTCACCGTCGGGTAACGACACCCAGGCCGGCAAGACCCTCAACATCGCCTTTTTCGGCGACAACACCACCCTGGTCAGCGTCGATCCGTTCCAGGTCTACTGGCTTGAACACCGGGTGTTGCTGCGCAATGTCGCCGAGTCGCTGACCGACCAGGACCCGGAAACCGGCACGATCATTCCCTGGCTGGCCAAAAGCTGGGAAGTGAGCGACGACGCCCTCACCTACACCTTCCACCTGCGCGATAACGTCACCTTCAGCAACGGCGAGCGCTTCGATGCCCAGGCGGTCAAGACGGCCTTCGACAGCAACAAGGCGCTGGCCACCGAGTTGCCGGCCACCTTCGGCGCCACGTACCTGGCGGGGTTCGATCACGCCGAAGTGGTCGACGACTTCACCGTCAAGCTGGTGCTCGCCAAGCCGAATGCGGGCTTCCTGCAGGCCACATCCACCACCAACCTGTCGATCCTTGCCCCGGCCTCCTATGCGCTCAGCGCCAAGGAACGCTCGTTGGGCAAGATCATCGGCACCGGCCCGTTCATCCTGGCCAGCTATACCCCGGAAGTCGGCGCGCACCTGACCAAGCGCAAGGGTTATGCCTGGGCGTCGGCCAATATGAAGAACCAGGGCGAGGCCCACCTGGACGCGGTGGACATCAGCTATATCCCCGAGGAAAGCGTGCGAAACGGCCTTTTCCTGCAAGGCAAGGCCGACATCCTGTGGCCGCGCAACCCGTTCTCCGAGGTGGACCTGAAACTGTTCCAGTCCAGGGGCGCAACCATTCAAAGCCGCTCGCTGCCGGGCCCGGCGCTGAACCTGTACCCCAATACCCGTGGCGGGCGTGCCTTGGCCGACAAACAGGTGCGCCTGGCCGTACAAAAAGCCATCGACCGCAAGAGCTACGCAAGCACGGTGTACAACGCCGAGTTCCCGGTGGTGGACGGCATCTTCGATGTGACCACGCCCTACTTCAAGAGCCAGGGCGCCAAACTGGTCTACGACCCGGCCGCCGCCGAGCGCCTGCTGGATCAAGCCGGCTGGGCCAAGGGCGCGGACGGTTATCGGCAGAAAAACGGCAAGCGCCTGAGCCTGAGCTACAACATCAGCCCGGCAGAAACCGCCGGCGATGTGTTGATTCAGGATCAGCTGCGCAAGGTCGGCATCGAGCTCAAACTCAGCGTGGTCACCCGCGCCGAATGGGTCGCCAACAACACCGCCGGCAATTATGACCTGACCATCAACTATATGACCCGTGCTGATCCGATCATCCTGCAAACCATCCTCGATCCGCGCACCGCCAACAGCTCGACCTTGGCCACCAACCTCTATGAGCCGGCCGTGCTGGACACCGCCAAGGGCCTGTTCGATGCCGGCATCACCGCCACCCAGGGCGCACAACGCGCCACGGCCTATGGCGATTTGCAAGACCTGTTGATCGATGAGGGTTCGGCGTTCCCGGTGTATGAACGCGTGTGGCAGGCAGCGACCTCGCCACGGGTGAAACACTTTCGCTGGACCGCCGAGGGCTTCGCATTGCTGGGTGATATCGAGGTCGGTACGCCATGAGCCGTTACCTGATCGGCCGGATTGGCCAGGCGCTGCTGGTGCTCTGGGGCGCCTATAGCATCACCTATTTCATTTTGTACCTGCTGCCGGGCGACACCCTGTCCATCATGCTCAGCGCCTCGGGCATGGAGGCCGACGCGCTGTCGGTCGAAGACCTGGCCAAGGCCCGCGCTTATTACGGCCTCGACCAGGGCGTGTTCGAGCAGTATTTCAACCTGCTGCTCGGCGCGCTGCACGGTGACTTCGGCCAGTCGCTGTCGCTGAATCGACCGGTGGCCGAGCTGCTCGCCGAGCGATTGCCGCAGACCTTGTCCCTGGCCGGGCTGGCGATTGTGTTGTCGCTGCTCGGCGGTGTCGGCCTGGCCTACCTGACTGCGTACCTGCGCTGGCGGCCGTTAAAAATCGCGTTGACCCGGTTGCCGTCGCTGGGCTTTTCAGTGCCGGTGTTCTGGATGGGCCTGCTGCTGATCCAGGTATTCGCGTTCGGCCTCGGCTGGTTTCCCGCCACCGGCAGCCGTGGGGTTGAAAGCCTGGTGCTGCCGGCGATCACCCTGGCGATCCCCAGCGCGGCGGTGTACGCCCAGGTGTTGCAACGCAGTTTCCAAGGGGTGTGGCAGGAGCCCTACATCGTCACGGCCTATGCCAAGGGCTTGAGCCGTGGCCAGGTGCAGGCGCGTCACGGCTTTCGCAACGCGGCCCTGCCGATTCTCACCCTGATCGGGCTGCAAGTGGGCAATACGGTGTCCGGCGCGGTGCTGGTGGAAACCATCTTTGCCCGCTCCGGCATCGGCCGCCTGGCGCAGGAAGCGGTGCTGCGCCAGGACATTCCAGTGGTGCTGGCCATCGTTGCCGTCTCGGCGGCGGCATTTGTGCTGGTGAACCTGCTGGTCGACCTGCTCTATCCCTGGCTCGACCCGCGCATCTCCCATACGCCAAAGGTGTCCTAGACCATGACCACGATTGACCGGCGTCTTGCGCCAACCACCCTGGGCCCCCCCCTCTGGCGCCGTCGCAGCCGATTGCAACGCGCCGCCTCGGCGGTGCTGCCCCTGCTGCGCCGTCCCGGTTTCAGCCTGGCGCTGCTGGTGGTGCTGTTTGCCCTGGTCGCGGCGGTGTCGCCGTCATTGCTGAGCAGTTTCGATCCCTACGCCACCGCGCCGGCCGCCAAACTCAGCGCGCCCAGCCTGGGCCACTGGTTCGGCACCGATGAACTGGGGCGCGACCTCTACACCCGCGTGGTCTACGGCGCCAGCCTGTCAGTGCTGGCGGCGTTCCTCGCGGTTGGGATCGCCCTGGTCGGCGGGCTGGGGCTCGGCATCCTGTCCGGCTTTGCCGGCGGTCGCATCGATGCGGTGCTCATGCGTTTTATCGATGTCTTGCTGGCCCTGCCCGGCCTGCTGCTGGCCCTGGCGATCGTCACCGCTATCGGCTTCGGTACCGTGCCGGTGGCCATCGCCGTGGGCGTCGGCATCATTCCGGGGTTCGCCCGCACCACCCGCGCCGAAGTGCTGCGCGTCAAGACCCTGCCCTACGTCGAAGCCGCGCGCCTGGGCGGCGCCAGCTGGCGGCGCACCTTGCTGCGGCACATCCTGCCGAACGCGTGGGGCCCGGTGGCGGTGCTCGCCACCCTGGATTTCGGCGCCGCGATCCTGGCGACAGCCGGCTTGAGCTTTCTCGGTTTCGGTGCTGCGCCACCGGCAGCGGAATGGGGCACCTTGATCGCCAACGGTCGGCACTTCCTGATCACCGCTCCGTGGGTCTCGTTGCTGCCAGGCCTGTTCCTGGTGGCCGTGGTGTTCAGCCTCAACCATATCGCCCGCACCTTCGAGGAGATCCAGCGATGACCGCCGATAACAACCTGTTGATCGATGTGCGCCAACTCAGTGTCGGCTACCGCTCCGGCGGCCAGACCCTGTTGGCGGTACAACGCCTGTCATTGTCGATGGCCCAGGGCGAAACCGTCGCGATTGTCGGCGAGTCGGGCTCGGGCAAATCAACCCTGGCCAACGCGATTCTCGGCCTGCTGCCCGACCACGCGCAGATCAGTGCGGGTCAACTGTGGGTGGGCGGCAACGACCTGTCCCATGCCAGCGAACGCCAGAAACGCTTGCAGCGTGGGCGCACCGTCGGGCTGGTGCCCCAGGACCCGATGGTCAGCCTCAACCCGACCCTGCGCATCGGCCAGCAAATCGCCGAGGCGCTGATCCTGGCCAAGGGCAAGCGCTACCCCGGCGTCGATGCCGATATTGTCGAGCTGCTGCAACAGGTGGGTATCGACAAGCCGGTCCTGCGGGCCCGCCAGTACCCCCATGAACTCTCCGGCGGTATGCGCCAGCGCGTGCTGATCGCCATCGCCCTGGCCGGCAACCCCCGCCTGATCATTGCCGACGAGCCCACCAGCGCCCTCGACGTCACCGTACAACGCAAGATTCTCGACCACCTGCAACGGCTGGTCAGTGAACGGGGCATTTCCCTGCTGATCATCACCCATGACCTGGGCGTGGCCATCGACCGCGCCGACCGCATCCTGGTGATGAAGCAAGGCGAAGTGGTCGAACAGGGCCCGCCCCGGCAGATACTGGCGAACCCGCGCCACGACTACACCCGCGCGCTGATCGCCGCCGCTCCCGCGTTCGCCAGGCGCCGAGAGCCACACGCCAGGTCCGATGCAACGCACGCACCGATCCTGCGCCTGCACAACGTCGGCAAGACCTTCAGCCTGCCCAAGGTGAAGGGCGAAGCCCCCTCCTTCGTGGCCCTGCAAGACCTCAGCCTGCAGGTCTACCCCGGCCAGACCCTGGCTATCGTCGGCGAATCCGGCTCAGGCAAGAGCACTGCGTTGCGCATCGCCCTGGGCCTGGAGAAACCCACCCAGGGCCAGGTCTGGTTCGAGCAGCAAGACGTCACCACCCTGAGCTGGCGCGAATTCCGCCCGCTGCGTCAACGCCTGCAACTGGTCCAGCAAAACCCGTTCGCCGCGCTCGACCCACGCTTCACGGTGTTTGACAGTATTGTCGAACCCCTGGTGTCGTTCGGGCGGCTCAAGGGGGCGGCGCTGGAACACGCGGCGCGCGAGCTGATCGGTCGCGTGCACCTGCCGGTCAGCTTCCTCGATCGCCTGCCGCGCGAGCTGTCCGGTGGCCAGTGCCAGCGTGTCGCGATCGCCCGTGCGCTGGCGTTGAAGCCGGACCTGTTGCTGCTCGACGAGCCGGTCAGCGCCCTCGATGTGTCGGTGCAGGCGCACATCCTCGACCTGCTCGAAGAGCTGCAGCGGGAAATGGGGATTGCCTATGTGCTGGTGTCCCACGACTTGTCGGTGGTGGCCAACTTTGCGCATGAGGTGTTGGTGCTGCGCAATGGCAAGGTGGTCGAACAGGGAACGGTGGAACAGATTTTCAACCGGCCGGGCAGCGATTACACCCGTGAGTTGATTGCCGCCATCCCTGGCAGCGTGGCGGCCACCGCCGCCTGAGCCGGCGGCCTACTCGGCCGCGCAGTCACGCGCTGCGATGCCTTTTTCCTGGGCATACGCAGCGGATTTGGCTTCGATCAACGGACGCAAGGTGGCGCGGTCGGCCTGGACCCAGTCGGTCACCAACACCCACTTTTGCCCGTCCCACTGCTGCACCCGCGCCGCACCGCCGCCTTCATGGTCGGCGCAGGACAGTTTCAACGGCGCCAGCAACCCTTCGAGCCCCAACGCTTTGATGCGCGCTGCGTCGATGTCCAGGTGCTCGAACGCCCAGCGCGTTTCTTCGCCGTTCAACCCACGGTGGCCGAACTTGGCCTGGCCGGTGCGCAGGGCCTCGACCGCAATGGCGGCGTTGATCAGGCCGATGTTGTAGTAGACCTTGCCGAAGTAACTGGGGTCCTTGAGGTTGCTTTTGCCCGGATCAAGGATGAACTGCTTGAGCCTGCGGTGAATTTCAAAGGTGTCGCCACCCGGGAACGGCGCCAGTGCCTGGTAGCCTTTGGCAGCGGTGCCCGCGGGAATCACGTCGGCTTCGGAGCCGGCCCAGACATCCCCGATCAGGCGATCCACCGGGATGCCGAAACGTACGGCGGTCTTGATACCGACCGGCGTGGATACGCCCCAGGTACGCAGGAAGACCCAGTCCGGATTGATCTGGCGCACTTGCCGCCATTGGGTGGACTGTTCATTGCCAGGGTCGGCCACCGGGATCTGGATGTTCTCGAAGCCGTACTTTTCTGCGAGCAACTGCATGGCGGCCTGGGTTTCACGGCCATAGGCGGAGTCGTGGTAGACCGTCACGATCTTCTTGCCCTTGAGCTTGTCCAGTCCCCCCTCACGCTGGGCGATGTAGTTGATGCCCACCGACGCCTGGCCGTAGTAGTTGAGCAGCAACGGGAAGGCATAGGGGAACACGCGGCCATCGGTCGACTCGGTACGCCCGCCGGCGCCATCGATCAACGGGATATGGTCGACGGCGGCACGGTCCATCAGCGCATAGGACGCCGGCGTGCTATGGGTGAAGAAGAAGCCGGTGGGCGCGCCGTCCAGGCCGGCCTTGTAGCGCTCGTAGCATTCGATGATGCGATCGGTCTTCCACTCGGTCTCGCACTCCTGCCAGACCAGCTTGACGCCGTTCACACCGCCCTCGACCTCGTTGATGTAGCGAAAGTAGTCAATCTCCCCCGCCCACCACGGAATGCCGCTGGAGGCGTAGGCGCCGACCCGATAGGTCGCCAACGGGATGAACTGTTGATCATTGGCCGCCTGGGCCACGGCAGGCAACAGCCCGCCAAATGTGCCGATGGCCAGCAGGCCGGCGATTAACGTGCGCTTGAAGGGGATGTGCATGGGTGTGGTTTCTTATGAAAGGTGAGGGTTAACCCTCCCGTTGTCGGGTCAGTGCCAACCCACTGACAACACAAATCATGCCAAAGCATAAGCCTCGTAGATTCAACGGGTTACCCCCATTCGCGCGAAGCGTAGAGCCCGTGAAATCGCACAGTTTATTGAACCGGTGTTGCGCCACCAACAGCGCCTCGGCCGCTTTGCGCGGTGTGGATGGGAGGATTTATTTGCGGCCGCGCATTCAAACGGCACACACCTTCGGGTACATTCAGCGCCCCTACGGACAGCACGCCCGCCCCTTATCGGGCATTCAAGGACACCCTGCGCATGGCTGCATCAAACAAATGGCTGATGTCATCGGTCGCGTACTACCTCGACTTCTTTAGCGTTCCGCTGTTCGTGATCCTCGCACTTTACCTCGCACCGTTTGATCCCGGCCTGGCGCTTGCCGGATTGTTGGGATGGACGTTGGTGGAATATGGGGTACACCGTTTTCTGTTCCACTCGCTGTATCGCCACGAACATTGGACCCACCATGTCGATGTGCTCGCCTTCATCGGTGTATCCAGCTGGAAAACCAGTTCGGCGCTGGCGGTCCTGTTACTGCTGGCCTGGTATGGGCAACTGACCTCGGTATTCGTCGGTGCGGTGGTGGGCTATTTCTATTACATCTCGGTGCACTACGTGATGCACCGCCCCAACCATTGGGCTTATCGGTTCATTCCAGGGCTGATCGCCAATCACGATCTGCACCATCGCAAAGGTATCGAGAAGAACTTCGGGGTCTCTTCGCCGCTGTGGGATCATGTGTTTCGCACCTTCATTCGAAATGAAGCGCGCGGCTGAGCCCCCCGGTAGATAGGGCCGTTGTGGCCAGTGGGCTTGCTGTGGCGAGCGGGTTTGTTGTGGCGAGCGGGCTTGCCCCGCGTTGGGGCGCGAAGCGGCCCCATTCCAGGCGATGTGTTTTTAACTGACACACCGCGGGGCCTGGTTTTGGGGCTGCTGCGCAGCCCAACGCGGGGCAAGCCCGCTCGCCACAGTTACATTCCTTACATTCCTTACATTCCTTATATTCCTTACATTCCTTACAGTCCTAACAGTCCTTACAGGCATTCGGCCTTGTCGAATCGTCGACACCGGCTGATCGCCGGCTCGGACGTCAGGATCAACTAGGTTGACTGAACGCTCCCGAGAAATCGCTCTACCGCAAACACCCCCATCTGCGCCGGCATCTCGCCCTGCAATACCCACTGCGCAATCGCCTGCCCAAACAACGGCGCAAACTTGAAGCCATGCCCACATAACCCCGCCGCGACGAACAGCCCCGGCACCCGAGGGTCGGGGCCGACAATCGGGTTGCCATCCGGTGTGTTGTCGAAGAACGACACGCGGCGGCCGGTGGCCCGTGCGCCGGTCAGGCGCTTCAAGCGCAGGGCGGCGCGGTCGCGGTAGGCCAGCACGTTGGCGTCGCAGAAGCTGCGGTCGAAGCTATCCGGGTCGATCACTGCGCCTTCGGCGGCAATCAGCGAGCCGATGAAATAGCTGCCGGGCTGGTCCGGGCGCAGGTAGAAGCCCGCCTCCCGGTCGCAATAGCCTGGCATCGGCGAGTCAACGCCCTCCACCTGGACAATGCCGACGCTTTGCCGGGTGGCGTGGATCGGCAATGGCGCCTGGCAATCGTCAGCCAGGGTGGCAGCCCACGGCCCGGCGGCATTGACCACATGGGCGCAGGCGATAAAGCCGGTGTCGGTCTGCACGCCGATGGCGCGCCCGGCCTGGCGCACGATCCGTCGTGCCGCCCGCCCCTCGTCGATCACCGCGCCGAGGTCCAGTGCACCGGCTGCAAAACTGCGCGCGGTCAGGCGCGGATCGCAATAGCCCGCGTCGGGCTCGAACACCGCGCCCGCCAGGCCGTCGATAATCAGGTCAGGCACCTGCGCCTGCATTTGCTCGGCAGACAACCACTCAAGCGCCGCGCCCGTCGCGCGCAAATGCTCGACGTTGGCCTGGGTGGCCGCTTGTTCGCGGGCGGGAATACCGGTCAAGAACCCCGTGCGCTGGTAGCCGCAAGTGCCGGGATAGTGCTGCCGCCAATCGCGATAGGCCCGCACGCCCCTTGCCGCCAGTTGGCTGAGGACAGGGTCGGCGTAATACTCGCGCACGATCCCCGGCGACGCACCCGACGAGCCACTGGCAATCGCGCCTTTGTCCAGCAGCCGTACCGACGCGCCGGCGCGCGCCAGGTGCCAGGCGGCGCTGGTACCGGTGGTGCCGGCACCGATCACGATGACGTCAGCGTATTCATGCATCGCTGGATGCACCCGCCAGCACCACGCTGGCCGGCAAGCATGGCGCCAGCGCCAGCGGGGACAAGGCCGCAAAGCGCGGGCGCGCCACGGTCTCCGGCCTCGGCAGCGAGGCGGCATACAGCGCCTGGACCACCGGCAAACCGTCATGGCCCAGGCGGTGCCACAGGTGCTCGGCCAGGCGCGGCATGATCGGCGCGGCCAGGTACGCCAGGCCCTTGAGCCACAAGTAAGCGTGCCCAGGCTGTGTCACGTCCAGGTCCGGCCGTTGCATCCACTGGTGCAACACCTCCCAGGCGTCGCGCACCGATACAGCGTCGAGCCGGAACGCCTGGCCCAGGCGCGCAACGGCCATTTCGAGGCCCGGCAACAAGTCTGGCTCGATGGACTGCAACCGGGCCTGATCGAGGCTGCCGAGGGCCAGGTCGACACGCCGGTCGAGGGCACCGGCCAGGTCCACATTGACCACCTCGACAAACTCCTCCACGGCGAAATTGGTTTCGCCCAGTTCGGGGCTTTCGCGGCAGAGGAAATAACGCACGCCATCGCTGGTGGCCGGGGTTTTTTCGACGATATCGGCGGCCCAGACCACATGCAGGCGGCTGGTGGAAAACTTCGCGCCTTGCAGGTTGTAGAAGTAGTTGGTCAACACGTAGTCAAACGACTGGTGATCCTGCAGGGCATCCATCACCGCCACGCTGCCCGCCAGCAGCAACACCGCGTTATCGATACCAAAGCTGACCAGCGTGGTCACCTCGCTGCTGCGCAGCATGGAGTGGCCGTGCTCCGGGGAGTGCTCGCGGGCACGGTCGGCGCAGGTCAGTGCGTATTCCCAGCCGGACTCGAACAACACGCGTGGGTTGTCAAAACGATCCGGGCTCCAGGCCACACCCCAGTCGCCGGGTGCAGTCAGCCGCACGCGGCCATTTTCGCGTTCCAGGAAGCGCGCGATCACCTCGATGATCGACGCCGGCGCACCGGACGCCGCCATGCGCCGCAGCAACTGGTCGGGGTGGGCCACTTTCAGGAACAGACTTTCGACCTCGACCCACTGCAACGGGCTGTCGCCCATGCGCGGCTGGGGATTGAGCATGGTTTCCGGGCGGAACAAGGCACCGCAGGCTTCACAGAAGTAGCCGCCAGCCCCGGCCTGGCAATACGGGCACTGCCCCACCAGCCAGGCGCCGGCCATGTAGCGACGGGTATGCGGGCAATACAGCACACGTTCGACCACGGTTTCGGTCACGCCCAACGCCACCAGGCGCTCGACCGTGCGCCGGGCATTGTCTGCATGCTGCGCGGCGTACGGGCCTTGCACCAGGTCGAGGAAGTCATCGACCTCGACATCCAGCGCGCGCAGGTCGTTGGCGATCTGCCCGTGGTAGTCACGCACCACCTCTTCGGGCGCGCGCAGCTCCTGCACGCCTTTCCACAGGACGTAGGAGTCGAAGCCGTCTACCGCCGAGACCACATCGACACTGTGCCCCTGGGTGCGCAGGTAGCGCCCGAGCATGTCCATGCGCAAGTAAGGACCGGCAATGTGGCCCAGGTGCAACCTGCCGTTGGGCGTGGGAGGAATCGGCATCAGGAAGAATTTTTGCGCGGTGATAGCAGTCATCTTTTCAATCCATCGAGGCAGCGGAAAGTGTGGGTTCGGCGATGGCCGCCGTATCGGGCCGATGAGCCACGATCAAATCGAGGGCCTCGCGGGCAATGCCGGGGGCCAGGCGGAAACCCGCACCACTGCCGGCACCGGCAAATACCAGGTGGTGCACCGGGTCGAAGCTCACCCGCGATTCGCCGCTGGGGCTGTAGCTGTCGCAGAACACCCGGCCGCCGCGACACCGCGCCACCAACGCCGGCAGGTAGTGCGCCAGCGTGCGGTTGGCGACGTCCCGGTCGTGGGGAGTGATTTCCAGCGCGTGCTTGCGCGGCGCCACATCCCATTCATCGCAACGAAAGCTGAACAGCCATTGGTTGCGGGCGGCCAGTGGCATCAGGTACGCATCGGATTGCGGCAGGAACAACGCCGCGGCATTCGCCGGCGGTACGCCATCGATATGCAAGGCCACCACCTTCTTGACCCGTAGCCCGTGCTCGGTAGCGAGTGCGCCAAACGGCGACTCGCTGACCCATGGCCCGGTGGCAACCAGGGTGCGTCGGGCGCGCACGCTGGCGCCATCGGCCAGGGTGATACGCGAACCGCTGCCCTGCGCATCGATACGCTGCACACCCACGCCCTCGATGCAACGCACCTGGGCGCTGGCCAGGCTCTGGCTGATCAGCAACCGCGCCACCCAAGGCGGCTCGTAGCTTTCGGCGGTGCCGCCGCGCAACAGGCACTCGCCCGTGCCCACCGTGAGCGGCGCACCCAGGCGTTCACCGAGGTCGGCGGCCGACAGGTCGGCGGGCTCGACCGTGGCCTCGACCACGGCCTGCTGAATCTCGGGCGTCAGGCTGCGATCCGCCAGCCAGTACACCGGCGCCTGGCTGGTGCGGATGCCCAGCCGATCACGCAGCGCGCGGTACAGCCCGGCACTCTCCCCGGCCAGGCGCCGTTCGCGTGCCGAGCGCCCGGTGGCCAGCAGCACCCCCGCCGAGTGCGAGGTCGCCCCATCGCCGATGCGGTAGCGGTCGATCAACAGAATCCGCCAGTGCGGGTAACGCTGTACCGCGTGGTGCAAGGCCCAGGCGCCGATAATGCCGCCGCCGACAATCACCAGGTCGAAATCCTGCTGCATGCTCATGCCCACCACACCGAAAACACCTGGACCTGCGCGGTGCCGGCGTTGCGCGCTAAATGTGGGCGCCAGGGGGCAAAATACAAACTGTCGCCATTTTTTACCGCGTGCCAGGTACCGTCGTAGAACACGTTGAGGTCGCCGCCGCTGATAAACCAGATCTCGTTGACTGCGTGCCTGTCTTCATCCGTTGCGCAGTCGGGATCGATGGTGAAACGCGAGGACTGGATCGGGGCGTTGACCAATTTGCCGGAAAAGTGGTGCAGGTACAGGTGCACGCCTTGCAGCGCCACCGGTTCCTCGGTTTCGCGAATGACCGGGGCGTTGCCGTTGGGCGGTAGTGTGATGGGCTCCATGGCCGGGCTCCTGGGTCTAGTTGGCGAGGGCGGTCAGGCGATCGAAACGCGCGTCGCTGACCTCGTCGAAGGCAGCGCTGGGGCCCCATTGGACGAACGCGTCGGGTTCGTCCAGGTCGTACAGGGCTTGCCCGCTGACGCTGTTGAGGATGTTTGCGCAGCGCCAGGGAATCAGGCCCAGGTTCGGGTCGGCGATGCCTTTCTGGCTGCGCGCGGCGTTTTGCACGTAGATGGCCGACCCCTGCGGGCCGTCCCACTGCACGGAGTAGTCCTGGTTGAACACGTATTCGCCGTTGCGCCGGGTGATGCGTGGCTCGATCGCCCCCAGGCATTCCGGCATCTGGTAGGCGTACCCGGTGCACAGCACCGCCATGTCGGCACTCAGCTCTTCCTGCACATGGCTGTGCCCATGCACCAGCGACAGGCTCCAGTGATGGGGACGCTGCTGGACTGCGGTCAACTCGCGGCCCGGCAACAGGCGGACTTTGCAAGGGTGATGCAGCACGTGCTTGAGCTCGTACAGGCGGCGGTAAATCGATTGCAACAACGATTGGGAGATGCCGTCGCTCGCCAGTTTCTGTTCGACCAGCAGCGACTGGCGCACGGCCTCGGGTTGGGCAAAGAAGTGGTCGCTGTATTGCGGGGTATACAGCTCGTTGGTAAAGGGCGATTCATCCAGCGGCGAGAAATTCCAGCGCCGCGACACCCAGGTCACGCTGGCCGGTAGCGCGCTGGTGTCGGACAGCAGGTGCTGAATGATCTCGGCGCCGGTCTGGCCGCCGCCGATCACCACCACACGCTTGTCTTTCAGGCTGCGCTTGCGGGTCATGTACTGGGAGGAATGAAACAGCGTGTCGCCCAGGTGTGGGCGCGCGAATGCCGGGATCGAAGGCTGTTGCCCGGTGCCCAGCACCAGGTTGCGCGCCGGCTGGACCCAGGTATCGCCCTTGAGCAGGAACAGCCCGTTCTCGAACTCCACCGAGCGCACTTCGCTGTTGAAATGCAGGTTGGGCAGTTGGGTACAGGCCCAGCGGTAGTACTGGTTGAATTCGCGGCGCAGCACTTGATCGAAATTGGCGTTGATAAAGCTCAACAACTGTTTTTGCTTGGCCAGGTAGGCGAGGAACGACAGTGGATTGGACGGGTCCACCAGGCTGACCAGGTCCTTGAGGTAGTGCACCTGCAACATGGCGTCGGGCACCATCATCCCCGCATGCCATTGAAATTCGCTGCTGCGCTCGAAAAACGTCGCGGTAAGGCCGGGTTTGGGCTGGGCCAGCGCCGCCAGGCTCAAATTAGCCGGGCCAATGCCGATTCCCGCTATATCTACAACGGCTGCCGCAGAGAGCACATTCATGATCATTATCCCTAGTGATGATGTTTTTCAGGTGCAGCGGCGCCTCGCGGCATTCACGAAGGCGTGCTGGGCAATGGTTTTACAAATGCAAACGCATCAGTTTTTCACGGGGTGCGCAGCTGGCACCTTGAGCACCAGGGCGGACAGCATCATGGCCAGCAATGACAAGCCGATCGCAACGCTGACAGCGAGGTAGATGGCATCGCTACGCGGTTCGATCGAGGTCAACAGGGCCCCGAAGATCGCCACGCCAAAGGCTGAACCACTTTGTCGACTGGCATTGAGCGTGCCTGCGGCCACCCCGGCCTTGGCACGATCAACCACACTCATGAGCACGGAGGTGGCGGCCGGCGTAATGATCCCCGCACCGAACCCCACCGCCGGGTAACACAGCGCGATGCGCCAGTACGGCGCATCGACGGCCAACGCGAACAGGCCGATAAACCCCAGGGTGTACAGGCCGAACCCCGCACACAGCACGGCGCGGGCGCCATAGGCCCGGGTCAACCGGCCGCAGGTGAAGCTGCCGAGGGTGACCATGGCGGTCAATGGCAGGAACGCCAGGCCCGTCTCCAACGGTGACCAGCCCCGGTCGGTCTGGAAGTACAGGCTGAGCAGGAAAAACAACCCGTAGAACACCAGGGCCGAGACCAGCGACAGGAACGTTGCCCCGGAAAACACCGGGTTACGGAAGTAATGCAGCGGCAGCATCGGGTCCTTGTGCCGGCTCTCGGTCACCAGGAATGCGCACCAGGCGATACACGCGACAAACACCCCGACGTAGACCCACTCGGAATTCCACCCCAGTTTGGCCCCTTCGATCAGCACGGCCACCGAGGTCGCCAGCGCAATAATGGCGGTGATTTGCCCCGTGACATCCAAGTGGCGGTTGGGCGCCAGGGGCGCTGAAGATGGGATGCGCGACGTCAGCCAGACGCCGACCAGGGCAATCGGCACGTTGATCAGGAAAATACTGCGCCAGCCGAACAGTTCGATCAGCACCCCACCCACCAAGGGGCCGGCCGCCATGGCAATACCACCGCAGCCTGCCCACACGCCGATGGCACTGGCACGCTGGTGGGTCTGTGGGTAGGCGCTGTTGATCAGCATCAAGGAGCATGGCACCAGCAGCGCGGCCCCTACCCCTTGCAGGACGCGTGCGCCCACCAGTTCAGGCAGATCGTTGGCCAGCCCGCATAAGCCCGAGGCCAGCGCAAACAGGCCGAGGCCGACGGCGTAGATTTTCTTTGCTCCGTAGCGGTCGCCGAGCAAGCCGCCCGTCAGCAGCAGGCTGGCAAAGGTCAGGGTGTAAGCGTTGATCACCCATTGCAGGCCGGTGATATCCGAGCCGAACGTCTGGGAGATGGACTCCAGTGCCACGTTGACGATGGAGGTATCCAGAATGACGACCACATAGCTGAGGCTGGTGGCGATCAGTACCTGTCGTTGGTAGCGCGTGTTGAGTTCCATAACCCCGTCTTTCCTATCCATAATGGCGCTTTGACTATAAGCAGCTTTTCAATTGAAACGCTTCGGGCTGTGTCGAAGTGTTAGTGTTTATGTCATCCTGAAACCCGACATCACCTGGCAAGCGCGGAGTTCAATGGAATGACCCAGCCCAAAATTTCATCCATCGCCTACCTGATCGCCGAGCCTGTACGCGCCGTGATCCTCATCACCCTGGCCGATGGCAGTTCCATGTCCGCCAGTGCCCTGGCCGATGCTGCTGGGGTGACACCGCAGACAGCCAGTTCACACCTGGCGAAGTTGCTCGATGGCGGTTTGCTCACGGTCGAGACCAAGGGCCGCAACCGCTTCTATCAGTTGGCCGGCCCTGATGTATCCCATGTATTGGAAAGCCTGGCGGCGGTGTCGCCGCAGACCAGTACCTGGCGCAGCCTGCCCAACCGTGCCGCCCATGAGCTGCGCTTTGCCCGTTGCTGCTACGACCACCTGGCCGGCCAGGTCGGCGTTGCGGTGACCCAGGGCATGCTCGACCGTGGCTACATCCTCGATCGCAACGAACGCGAATATGTGCTGACGCTGCGCGGCATTGAATGGCTGCAATCGCTTAACCCGGACAATGGCGAGCCGTGCTTCCAGGACCACGTCCAGGCCCGTCGTTGCCTGGACTGGACCGAACGCGAGCACCACATCGCCGGCCCGCTTGGGGCCCATCTGCTGGAGACCTTTTGCCAGCTGGGCTGGCTAAGGCGAACCACCGGCACGCGCGCGGTGCACGTCACCGGCGCCGGCTGGCGCGCGTTCAAAATGCATTTGGGGATTGAACACTTGCGGCATCTGGAGGCGCCCTTGCATGCGATGGCGCCGGCCCGCAAAAGGCTTATGCCGGCTCCCGCCGCGGGCTGAACAGCCCTTCGATTTCGCGGATCCTGCGCTCCTGGGCAACCCCGCTCTGCTGCCAGGCGGCAATCGCGTTGATCCGCTCATACCAGGCCGCCACATGGGGATACTCCAGGAACGGCGCCTGGGTACGCGGGATATGGCTCAAGGGCGCCGCCAGGTCGATGTCGGCCAGGGTCAGCCCATCGCCGACCATAAACCGGCGGGTACTCAGGTGCCCCTCGAGCACGGCGGTGTAGCGGTGGATGGCGTGCAGGGCTTCCGCAACCAGGGTCGGGTTTTCGGCATGCCCCTTCAGGCGCTCCATGAAACGCTGTTCGATCAGCACCGTGGGCCCGCGGCGAAAATGTTCGGCGGCCCAGAACATCCACTTGAGGGTTTCGTACTTGGCCTTGCCCGAGGGCAACAACGACGAACCGGCCTGTTCCGCCAGGTAAATCATGATGGCCGACGCCTCGAACAGCACCACGTCGCCGTCGACAAAGGTCGGGATCGTGCCGTTCGGGTTGAGCGCCAGGTACTCCGGCGTACGGTTCTGGCCGCTGAACAGGTCGAGGAACACGAATTCCACGTCCAGCCCCAGGTAAGCGGCCGTGGTCAGCACACGCCGGGTATTGCTCGAACCTCTGTCGCCATACACTTTCATGCCACTGCCTCGGTTGCCTGTTCGTCCATTAATGAAAAGTGCTCGCCGAGCATCACCACCACCTCGCCCGCCTGACGCACCGATTGGTACACCGAATTGACCATCGGCGCCGCCAGGTAGGAGGCCACGCCCAGCAGCCAGATGTTTTCCGGCGCCCCGGCGCCCGGCAAGCTGACCTGCAATTGCGCAGACACTTCGGGGGGCGTGCAGGGCGTGGCGGGCGTCACGTGCAGGGCCAGGCCGTCCGGGGTGGCATGGAACGGTTGCTTGTGAAAGCCGGTGGCGCAGACCACGGCATCGACCACTTCGACACGGCCATGGCGGTCACGGGCCTGCCATCTGCCCTGCCACTCCAGCGTCGTCGGCAACTGGGGCGCCAATTGCAGCTGCCCTTGGTCAATCAGGCGCAACAGGGTGGTCGCGGTCTGCAACGGCACCGCGAACAGGTAGCGCCCAACCGCTTCCCAGCAGTTTTGCAGCGCCGCCAGCCTGACTGCCGGCGGCGCGGCGCGCAGCTTGATGTCGGCCAGGTCCATGCACTGCACCAGCAGGTTTTGCCAGTCTGTCGCGCCCCCCTCGGCCAGGGCGATTTCACCGCGCAGGCGCTGGACAGGCTCGGCACTGCGATCGATCTGCGCGCGCAACGAGCGGCCACTGATGGCCTTGGCCGAACGCGCGACGATGCGCAGCAAATGCCAGTACAGCTTGGGGCTTTCCAGGTCCAGTCGGGCAAACCGCGCTTCATCCAGGCTCGCCGTGCACCGTCGGGGAGTGCCCGTGCGCACGCCCGGCAAACGCCCGGACGGCGAAGCCATCAGCACCTGGTGCCCCGCGCCGCACAACAGCAGCACGCTATCGATGGCCGACAACCGACTGCCCAGCACCAATACCCGCGAAGGCCGGGTCAGGCTCGCCAACCACGACCGGGTCGGGTACGGCGTCGCGAAAATCCCCGGTGCGCCCAGGTGCGGGGTCACCAGCGGCGGCACAAACGGCGCCGCGCTGCCGGTGCATACCAGCACCGCCGAGGCTGAACGCTGGCTGCCATCCTCCAGTTCCAAGCGGTAATCACCGTGGGCGACCGGCTTGATATGGCGCACCGCCGCACGCACCACCCGGTGCTCGATGCCCCGGGCCTCGGCCAGGTCGCGATACTCGGCATACCGCTGTTTGAGGTAGCCCGACACCCAGGCCCGCGGCACAAACGCCTGTTCACCGGCATCGATGCCTTGGTCCCGCAGGTAGTGCTGGAAGTCATGCATGTCGTCGTCCAGCACCGACATGGTCTGCACCGAGGTATTGCACAACAGCGCGTCCTGGGAGGCCGTGAAGGCGATTGAATCCGCCAGCCCTTCGGGATCGATGATCTCGATGCAACCCGCCACGCCCGTGCGCACCAGCTTGATAAAGGCCGCAACGCCGGTGACTGAGCCACCAATGATGGCGACCGTCGCCCGCCGCGTCACAACGTATGCGCCTTGGCCAGGACAGGCGCCAGCAACCGTACGCCGTACCAGCCCCAATACACGCGGTGATAGGTGATCAGGCCGTTTTCGATCTCCATCATTTCCATCAGGTCGACCTGTTCGCCTTTGGGCGTCTTGCGCGGGTACTCCCAGGTCAGGTTGCGACCATTGATGAACGCTTTGTCGCTGCGATACCACTCGGCCAAGTCACTGGGGAACTTGCGCTTGCTGTCTTCCATGAACCGTTGGATCACGTCGCGCCCCACCAGTACCCCGCTGCCGTGGTCGGGGTAGATCGCCAGCACCAGGGGTGTCTCGAACACCGCGTGTTCTGCGTACAGCGCTGCAGTGGCCGCGAGGTCGCCCGCACAGACGGTGGTGTGCCAAGCTTCATAAATACCCAACAGGCCAGGATCGATAGACGAAGTCATGGAGTTTCCTCAGGGGGCAACACTGCAATAATAGAAGCCCCAACTATAGGGAATTGCCACCCCAGGATGCTTCGACCTGGCCCGAAGTGTCTGCCCTGCCCCTCTCAGGCGTCAGAGCGCGCCCAGCTGTTTCATCACACTCAGGTTGTCTTCGATGTGCCAGTTGGCGGCGATCTTGCCGTTTTCGATCTGGTAGATATCGGTGGCGATAAAATCCACCGATTGCCCGGCCCCCTTGATCTGGCCGAATGTACCGGTGAAATGCCCGCGAAAATGCAGGTGCACCACCACCCGGTCACCGGCAAGGATCATCTGTTCGACCTCGCAACGCAGGTCCGGCACCGCACCGCGAAAGGTCCGCGACGCCAGCAACGCGCCCTGCGGGCCGGGTTGACGACCGGGCGGCGGGGTTTTGTCGACGAAATCATCGGCCAGGGCTTGCAGCGCCAGGCGTTCGTCACCGGTATTCCAGAAGGTGTCATAGCGCAGGGCGGCGGTTTCCATGCTGGCCCGCTGTGCGGCCGACAGGCTGTTGTCGATCACCCGCACGCCCGGCTTCACCAGCTCGGGGGTTGCCGCCATGGCCGCGCTGCAAAACGACGAGGCCAGGAGCGTAATGACAATGCCAAAGCGCGATATTGCTGAGTGTTTCATGCTGCAGTTTCCTTGTATGGGGGACGGTTCAAATCGTCTCGCTTTCCCTGACGCTGAGGGGGCTTTTGAGGGTGTATTGCGCGATCGCGTCCTTGCGCATGAAGGCAACGCCGGGGTGGCTGTTGGCGTAGCGCAGGAACTCATCCCAGACCCTGACCATTTGCGGCGTACCGCTGATGCGGTCGTGGGCACTGATCGACATCATGCGGCGCCGGCTGCCGGCCTCTTCGTACAGCTGGTCGAAATCCAGCTTCACCTGTTCCAGGAACTGCGACGGTGAGTAGTTGCGGCCTTCGATCAGGACAATGTCGTTGTTGCGCAAGGTGTACGGCACCACCACAAAGTCCTTGCCGTTGACCTGTTCGATAAACGGCTCGTCACGGCTCACATCATCGATGTGATAGACGTAGCCCAGCTCTTGCAGCAACGACAAGGTATTGGGGCCGCGGCGCAACCAATTGCAGTTGTAGCCGCTGACCGGTTGGCCGGTGACGTCTTGCAGCATGCGGGCGGCCTGGCGCAGGAACGTGCGTTCTTCATCACGGCTCATGGCAAATTGCGAACTCCAGCGCGGGCCATGGCCGGAGGCTTCATGGCCGCGCGCGACGATCTCGCGGGCCAATTCAGGGTGGCGCTTTACCGCGTCCCCGATCATGTGGCTGGTGACCTTGACGCCATGCCGGTCCCAGAGGTCGAGCAGCCTGGGAATACCTTCGCGGTAGCCGTAGGCGAACCAGGTATTGGTGGCCGGATCGGCGGGCACGTTGTCGGGAAAGTCCACAGGGGGAAACGGGCTGTCGGTGCCCTTGAGCGGTTGCCCGCCGGCTTCGAATTGCATCGACACCGACACCACCAGGCGCGTATTGCCCGGCCAGAAGCCGCCCTTGGCCCGGCGTACGCTTGCCGCTGGGGCAGCGTCCGTTGGCGCCGTGGCCGCGTTGGCCGTGCCGAGCAACGATCCGGCGGTTAGTACCGCGGCACCGGCGCCCGCCTGGGCCAGGAAAGTACGCCGTTGCAGGTTCACGTATGACATGAGCGTCACTCCGTTGGATAAACACGGATGCAACCCTAAGCCTTTAGGTTTATTTTGATAATTGAGCGAAAATCAAAAATCACTTTCGGAAAAACCGAATAATGCTACTGAAGAACCTTGAGCTGTTTTTGCTGATTGTCGAGAAAGGCGGGTTATCCGCGGCCGGCCGGGAACTGGGTTTATCGCCGGCCTCCGTGTCGGAACGGCTGGCGCAGTTGGAGAGTTTCTACGGTGCCAGCCTGCTCAACCGCACCACCCGCGCGATAAACCTCACGGATGAAGGTCGCCTGCTGGTCGATGGCGCCCGGCGCCTGCTGGCGGAGGCGGATGAGTTGCACAGCAGCATTCGCTTGGGCACCCAGAGAATTTCCGGGCCGATCCGCCTCAGCGCCCCGGAAGACCTGGGCCGCCAATACATCGAGCCGATCCTTGCGCAGTTTATGCAGGAGTACCCGCAGGTCAGCATCGACCTGAACCTCAGCGACGGCTACGTCGATCCCGTCAGCCAGGGAATCGATTTCGCCGTGCGCTTCGGCGCGTTGGCCGACAGCACGCTGCATGCGCGGCTGATCGGTGAAAACCGACGTGTTGTGTGTGCGTCACCGCTGTACCTGGCCCGGCATGGCACCCCGCAACACCCCGAGGACTTGACCCGACATGAATGCCTGGTCATGCGCTTCGGTATCAATATCGCGCGGGAATGGACCTTCAAGCTGCACGGCAAGACACACCGCATCCTGGTGAGTGGCCGCCGCGTGGCGAATGACGGCGCGCTGGTCCGGCAATGGTGCCTGGCCGGCCATGGCCTGTGCTTGAAATCGGTGTGGGATGTGCGCGCCGACCTCGATGCCGGGCGCTTGGTCGAAGTACTCAAGGACTACGACCTGGGTGGCACCGCACTGAACATCGTCTACCCGCCCTCGCGGGTCCAGCCCAGGCGCGTGCGCCTGCTGATAGAGCGGATCGCCGCGCAGTTGACGGCTGAGGGCACACCGTAAGCCTGGATAAGTTCCTTGCAGCCTGCGCAACACACCTTTGCTATCAATCACATTGATAGCTGCCTAATGAAACCTGCATGCTAGAGGGCTGACAACGCGCTTATATCATTCCGAATGATAGTTACCTTTGCTTCATTCGATTCGTGACATACCGCCTCGCCGCGCATGATCCGCCCATCTCAAATACATTGGCGGATGCACCTCATGGAACAGTCACTCAAACACTTACGCTTTCCCTTGGCGATTTTGGCCGTGGTAGTGATGAGCGCGTGCGGCAAGGCGCCGGAACAAGCTGCCGCCATGCCTGCTGCGAAAGTCAGCGTGGCCAAGGTACTCGAACAACCGGTCAACGAGTGGGACGAGTTCACCGGTCGCCTGGAAGCGCCTGAGACCGTACAGATTCGTCCACGGGTTTCTGGCCAGATTGACCAAGTCGCTTTCACCGAAGGCGCTTTGGTCAAGAAAGGCGACCTGCTGTTCCAGATCGACCCGCGTCCATTCCAGGCTGAAGTGCGCCGCCTCGAAGCCCAACTGGCGCAAACCAAAGCCGCTGCCACCCGCAGCGATAACGAAGCCCAACGCGGCGAGCGCCTGCGCCAGAGCAATGCGATCTCCGCCGAACTGGCCGACTCGCGCACCACCGCCGCCCAGGAAGCCCGCGCGGCTGTCGCCGGGATCCAGGCGCAGTTGGACCTGGCCAAGCTGAACCTGAGCTTTACCCGCGTGACCTCGCCGATCAGCGGCCGCGTCAGCCGTGCCGAAATCACCGCCGGCAACCTGGTGACCGCCGATGTCACCGCGCTGACCAGCGTGGTCTCCACCGACAAGGTCTACGCCTACTTCGACGCCGATGAGCGCGTGTACCTCAAGTACACCGAGCTGGCTCGCCAAGGCCGTCGCGGGGCGACCACCCCGGTGTACCTGGGCCTGTCGAATGAAACCGGCAACCCGCACCTGGGCCAGATGAACTTTGTCGACAACCAGGTCAACCCGGCCACCGGCACCATCCGTGGCCGCGCCGTGTTCGATAACAGCAAAGGCGAATACACCCCTGGCCTGTACGCACGCCTGAAACTGGTCGGCAGCGGCACCTACTCCGCCGTGCTCATCAACGACGAGGCCGTGGGTACCGACCTGGGCAAGAAGTTCGTGCTGGTGATGGAAGGCGACAAGCCGGCTTATCGCGCGGTGGAGCTGGGGCCGAAGATCGAAGGCTTGCGTATTGTGCGCAGCGGCCTGAACAAGGACGACACCATTATCGTCAAGGGCCTGCAACGCGCGCGCCCCGGCTCGCCGGTCGCCCCGGAAACCATTCCGATGGCCAGCAAGGAAACCCTCGCCGCCTTGGCCCAACAACGACAAGCGCTTGAAGCCAGCAACCTGGAACAAGTGGCGCCGGACAAAACCGCGCCCAAACTTGCCAGCGCTGCGACTCCACGCGGTTAAGGGATACGACTCAAGATGAATTTTTCCAAGTTCTTCATTTCGCGGCCGATCTTCGCAGCGGTGCTGTCGCTGCTGATCCTGATCGCCGGTGCGATCTCGCTGTTCCAGTTGCCGATCAGCGAATACCCGGAAGTGGTGCCGCCCACCGTGGTGGTACGCGCCAACTTCCCGGGCGCCAACCCCAAGGTCATCGGTGAAACCGTGGCCGCACCGTTGGAGCAAGCCATCACCGGCGTCGAGAACATGCTGTACATGTCCTCGCAGTCGACCGCCGACGGCAAGCTGACCCTGACCATCACCTTCGCCCTGGGCACCGACCTGGACAACGCGCAGGTGCAGGTGCAAAACCGTGTGACGCGGACTCAGCCAAAATTGCCTGAGGAAGTGACGCGCATCGGTATTACCGTGGACAAAGCCTCCCCCGACCTGACCATGGTGGTGCACTTGACCTCGCCGGATCAGCGTTACGACATGCTGTACCTGTCCAACTACGCGATCCTCAATATCAAGGATGAGCTGGCCCGCTTGGGTGGCGTGGGCGACGTGCAGTTGTTCGGCATGGGCGACTACTCCCTGCGTGTCTGGCTGGATCCGAACAAGACCGCCTCGCGCAACCTGACCGCGACCGATGTGGTCACCGCGATCCGCGAGCAGAACCGCCAGGTAGCAGCCGGTGCCCTGGGCGCCCAGCCTGCTCCAACGGATACCAGCTTCCAGTTGTCGGTCAATACCCAGGGTCGCCTGGTCACCGAGGAAGAGTTCGAGAACATTGTGATCCGCGCCGGCGCCAACGGTGAAATCACGCGCCTCAAGGACATCGCCCGCGTCGAGCTGGGGTCCAGCCAATACGCGCTGCGCTCGCTGATCGATAACCAGCCGGCCGTCGCAATTCCGATTTTCCAGCGCCCCGGCTCGAACGCCATCGACATCTCCAACGATGTGCGCGCCAAGATGGCCGAGTTGAAAAAGAGCTTTCCGGCGGGCATGGATTACCGTATCGCCTATGACCCGACGATCTTTGTGCGCGGTTCCATCGAAGCGGTCGTGCATACCCTGTTCGAAGCACTGATCCTCGTGGTGCTGGTGGTGATCCTGTTCCTGCAGACCTGGCGCGCCTCGATCATTCCGTTGGTGGCAGTACCGGTATCGTTGATCGGTACGTTTGCGGTGATGCACCTGTTCGGGTTCTCGCTCAACGCCCTGTCATTGTTCGGCCTGGTACTGGCCATCGGCATCGTGGTGGACGACGCCATCGTGGTGGTGGAGAACGTCGAACGTAATATCGAGCTGGGCCTGGCGCCGTTCCCGGCGACTGAAAAAGCCATGAGTGAAGTGACCGGCCCGATCATCGCCACGGCGCTGGTGCTGTGTGCGGTGTTCATTCCAGCCGCCTTTATCAGTGGCTTGACCGGCCAGTTCTACAAACAGTTCGCCTTGACCATTGCGATCTCGACGGTGATTTCGGCGTTCAACTCGCTGACCCTGTCCCCTGCCCTGGCCGCCGTGTTGCTGCGCGGTCACGATGCGCCGAAGGATCGCTTCTCGAAGTTCCTCGACAAGCTCTTTGGCGGCTGGCTGTTCCGTCCCTTCAACCGCTTTTTCGAGAAAGCCAGCCATGGCTACGTGGGTACCGTACGCCGGGTGATTCGCGGCACGGGCATTGCCCTGTTCGTGTACGCCGGCCTGATGGTGCTGACCTTCTTCGGGTTTGCCCACACCCCGACCGGTTTCGTACCGGCCCAGGACAAGCAATACCTGGTGGCCTTCGCCCAACTGCCCGACGCTGCGAGCCTGGACCGCACCGAAAACGTGATGAAGCGCATGTCGGACATTGCCTTGAAGCAACCCGGTGTGGAAGCCGCGATTGCCTTCCCGGGCCTGTCGATCAACGGATTCACCAACAGCCCGAACAGCGGCATCGTGTTCGTGACCTTGAAACCGTTCGATGAGCGCAAAGACCCGAGCATGTCCGCCGGGGCAATTGCCGGTGCATTGAACGGCAAGTACAGCGGCATCGAAGAAGCCTACATGGCGATCTTCCCACCGCCGCCGGTACAGGGGCTGGGCACCATCGGCGGGTTCCGCCTGCAGATCGAAGACCGTGGCAACCTCGGCTATGACGAGCTGTACAAAGAAGTGCAGAACGTCATCACCAAGAGCCGTGGCGTGCCGGAGTTGTTCGGCCTGTTCACCAGCTACACGGTCAACGTGCCACAGGTCGACGCGGCCATCGACCGTGAAAAGGCCAAGACCCACGGCGTGGCAATCAGCGACATCTTCGACACCCTGCAGGTGTACCTGGGTTCGTTGTATGCCAACGACTTCAACCGCTTCGGGCGTACCTATCAGGTCAACGTGCAGGCTGAACAACAGTTCCGCCAGGACTCCGACCAGATCGGCCAGCTGAAAGTGCGTAACAACAAAGGCGAGATGATCCCACTGGCCACCTTCATCAAGGTCAGCGACACCTCAGGGCCAGACCGTGTGATGCACTACAACGGCTTTATCACCGCTGAAATCAACGGCAACGCGGCACCGGGCTACAGCTCCGGCCAGGCCCAGGCGGCGATTGAAAAACTGTTGAAGGATGAACTGCCCAACGGCATGACGTACGAGTGGACCGACCTGACCTATCAGCAGATCCTCTCGGGCAACACCGCGCTGTTCGTATTCCCGCTCTGCGTACTGCTGGCGTTCCTGGTACTGGCCGCCCAATACGAAAGCTGGAGCCTGCCACTGGCGGTGATCCTGATCGTACCGATGACGCTGCTGTCGGCCATCACCGGGGTGATCATCTCGGGCGGCGACAACAACATCTTCACCCAGATCGGCCTGATCGTACTGGTGGGCCTGGCCTGTAAGAACGCGATTCTGATCGTCGAGTTTGCCAAGGACAAACAGCAGGAAGGCCTCGACCCGCTCGCTGCGGTGCTGGAAGCCTGCCGTCTGCGTCTGCGGCCGATCCTGATGACCTCGTTCGCCTTCATCATGGGCGTGGTGCCCTTGGTGCTGTCCACCGGTGCCGGTGCCGAGATGCGGCATGCCATGGGTGTGGCGGTGTTCTCCGGGATGATCGGTGTGACCTTCTTCGGTCTGTTGCTGACGCCAGTGTTCTACGTACTGATCCGTCGCTATGTGGAGCGCAGCGAAGCGCGCAAAGCGGCCAAGGCCTTGAAGCTGGAGACACAGCAATGAGTGTGAAAGTCTTTCTGCCGAGCTTGCTGGTCCTGGCGCTGAGCGCCTGTGCCGTGGGCCCGGACTACAAAACCCAGACCCCGGAGGCGGCGAATATCACCGCCGCCGCGGATGCCAAACAGTATGACCACGCCAAGTTCGAAGGCATCTGGTGGCAGCAGTTCGACGATCCGACCCTCAACCAGTTGGTCACGCAATCGCTGCAAGGCAACCGTGACCTGCGCGTCGCCTTTGCCCGCCTGCGCGCTGCACGGGCGATCCGCGACGACGCCAGCAACGACGCCATGCCGACGATTACCAGCCGCGCCAGCAGTGACCTGGCCAAGGGGCAAATCCCTGGCCAGACCACCCGGCGGGTGAACAGCGAGCGGTATGACCTGGGCCTGGACATGGCCTGGGAACTGGACCTGTTCGGGCGCATCCAGCGTAACCTGGAAGCCACCGACGCCGACCAGCAGGCCGCCGAAGCCGACCTCTACCAACTGCAAGTCACGATGATTGCCGAACTGGTGGACGCCTACGGTCAACTGCGTGGCGCGCAGTTGCGTGAACGCATCGCCTTGGACAACCTGAAGAACCAACAGGAGTCACGCACCATCACCGTCAGCCTGCGCGACGCCGGTGTGGGCGATCAACTCGACGTGGAGCGTGCCGACGCACGCCTGGCGGCGGTGGAAGCCAGCGTGCCGCAACTGCAAGCCGAGCAAGTGCGCGAGCGTAACCGCATCGCCACCCTCCTCGGCCAGCGCCCCGACAAGCTGACCGTGGACCTGAGCCCGAAAGACTTGCCGGCGATTGCCAAGGCGCTGCCGATCGGCGATCCAGGGCAACTGCTGCAACGACGCCCGGACATCCTCAGCGCCGAACGCAAACTCGCCGCCGCCACCGCGCGCATCGGCGTGGCCAAGGCCGACCTGTTCCCACGGGTCAGCCTCAGCGGCTTCCTCGGTTTTACCGCCGGGCGGGGTTCGCAGATCGGCTCATCGGCCGCGAACGCCTGGGCCCTCGGCCCGAGCATTACCTGGGCCGCCTTTGACCTGGGCAGCGTGCGTGCCCGCCTGCGCGGCGCAGACGCCGAAGCCGATGGCGCCCTGGCGACCTACGAGCAGCAAGTGTTGCTGGCCTTGGAAGAGTCCGAGAATGCTTTCAGTGATTACGGCAAACGCCAGCAACGCCTGGTCTCGCTGATCCGTCAAAGCGAATCCAGCCGCGCCGCCGCCGACCTCGCCGCGATCCGCTACCGCGAAGGCACCGTGGACTTCCTGGTCCTGCTCGACGCCCAACGCGAACGCCTGGCCGCCGAAGACTCCCAGGCCCAGGCCGAAGTCGACCTGTATCGCGGGATTGTGGCGATCTACAAGGCGCTAGGGGGTGGCTGGAAACCAGACACCGTCGTGGCGACTGCCCAGTAACGTAAAGAGCTCCTTTGGTTGGTCGCATCCAGCCAATTTTTTGCCCCGCGGTCCATTCGGTCGCGGGGCTTTTTTTTAAAGTGACATTTAGGATGGCCGATAAATTAAGTGTAGTTTTCAACTAATGGAGGATTTCACGATGGCCGTTTTGTTGACTGCGGAACAAATGAGGCACACGAAAGCGTCGAACCCGTTTCAAATACAACATCCGGAACAGGTGACGAACAAATTCACAATAACGGAAGAATCAAAAGCCGCGGAAACGCTGAAACTTGGCAAGCAGCAATCGATTGATGAGTTGAAAGTATTCTTGAAAGACTATGACATGACGTCGATCACCACCAACGAACTAAAAAAAGTCGGCAGCCGACTCTATAACAGTGGCGTCATTGATGGCGAAGCTTTTCATATGTTCATCTCTGGCCTGGGTGCTTTTGATGCCAACGGCCAGCAAGCCGAAACCGACGTAAAATACAATGCAATCGCTTTATTCAATGAAAAGCTAGAAGACTACCTGTCGTTTGTTGAAAGTCATCCAAACGTCAAGCGCTCCCAAGGCATCCCCGAATATATCCAGGGCATGGTCGCTGCCAATCACGCAATCAATGCACTGACATTTTTCGTCAATTCATCCAAAAACGAACTTTCGATAGAAGAGCATGCTTGAAATGAGCCCCATGCAGGGCGCCAACGACATCCTCGGCGCCCTGCTGCTTCAGGACATTACCGACCGAACCTGACCGTTCCCCAATAGGACTTGGAGACCGTTTCGCGGTTCTCTAGCATTACCCGGTAAGTACCCAGTGGACCGAGCCATGAGGCATAGGCTGACAAGGGGTTACCGGCCACTGTTTTCCAGGAACCGCCCACCTGTTGTTGAATGTAAATCTGTGGCGCTCTGCCCCCAACTTCCTAAAATCTCGAAAGACCCTTCTGTCGTCCGCAAGAAGAACTAAGTCAGTTATTTCCTAATCCCGCACACCCCTGCGGTTACAGCCTATTTGTCTCATTCAAAATCAAACTCCGATAATGCCCCGGATTCGACCCCGCCCATTTACGAAACGCCTTATAAAACGAACTGGTGTCGGCAAACCCCAGTCGCGTCGCGATCTCGGCAAAGCTGATGTGGGGTTCCGCCAGCCAGACGATCGCCAGCTCTTTGCGCACGCTGTCCTTGAGGCCCTGATAGGTCTGCCCTTCTTCCGCCAGGCGGCGGCGCAAGGTTGAGGCGGAGATGCACAGGCTGGCGGCCAGGCCGTCGGTTTCCGGCCAGATGTCGGGTGGCATCTGGCGCAGGTCGTGCTTGATGCGGGTGGCCAGGCTGTCGGGGTCACGGTACTTGACCAGGATGTTCGCCGGCGCATGGGCGAGGAAGCGCTTGAGCTCCTCGGGGCTGCGCTTGATGGGCAGGTCGAGGCAGTCGGCGGAGAAGATCATGCGGGTGCGAGGTCGATCAAAGCGCAGGTTGTCAGAGAACATCACCTGGTAGTCATCGCAGAAATCCGGCTGGGGGCAGCGCAGCTCGATGGCGAGGATCGGTATACGCCGCCCCGCCAACCAGCAGGCAACACCGTGGACGATCATCCAGTACGTGAAATAGGTAAACGCCCGGCGTGGCTCTGCCTCGGTTTCCAACAGCACGATTTCCGCCAGGCTTTGCTGGCGCACCAGTTGCGCGGGCAGATGGTCGAGCATCAATGACAGGAACCCCAGCCCGGTTTCCAACCCATCGACCACGGTGGGTTGGGCCAGGGCGGCCCGGCACAGAAACGCCAGGCTGCCGGATTTGAGCTTGCGCGGGTCCATGCCAAAGAACTCATCGTCCAGGCGACGCGCCAGCAGGCGCCACAACCGCGCGTAGGCGGTGGCCGACACACGTGCGCCGGGCTGCAGCAACAGCTCGGGGTCGATGCCCACCTTGTTCAACGCTTCAACGGTGGCGGCCCCCGGCGCACAGCTCTGCGCCAGCGCTTCGCGCACAAGATGGATGGAAATGGTGTCTTTTTCCGACATGGGGGCGGGGCAATCCAACGGCTCAAAAGGTGGTGTGCATCATAAGGGCGGTTGCGCTTCCCCACCACCGTTCAGCCGGCGTTCAGTAAAGGTCAATATTTCTTGTTTAGCAATGAGTATCATTATGTTACAAATTAGCTTCCTATCTAGTTACCCTGCGGTGCCGAATGCTTGTCCCCTTTCTCATCATGTTGCGCGAAGGAATTGAAGCAGCCCTGATCGTTGGCATCATCGCCAGTTACCTGCAACAGACCGGCCGCGGCCAGTGGATGCCAGCGGTATGGATCGGCGTGTTTCTCGCTGCCGCGCTGGCCTTGCTGGTGGGCGGCGGGCTGGAATTGGTCAGCGCCGAGTTCCCACAAAAGCAACAGGAGTTGTTTGAAGGCGTGGTCGGCCTGGTGGCTGTGGGCATCCTCAGTTCCATGGTGTTCTGGATGCGCAAGGTGGCGCGCTCCATCAAGCATTCCCTGCACGCCTCCCTCGATCATGCACTGGCCGGCTCCAGACATCAGGTCATCGCGTTGATCCTCATGGTGTTTTTCGCCGTGGCGCGCGAAGGCCTGGAAACCGTATTTTTCCTGCTGGCGGTGTTCCAGCAAAGCGAAGGCCCCGGTGCACCGTTGGGCGCCCTGCTCGGCCTGGTCCTGGCGGTCATCGTCGGTTTCCTGATCTACACCGGCAGCATGCGCCTGAACCTCGGGGCGTTCTTCCGCTGGACCGGTCTGTTCATCCTGGTGGTGGCCGCGGGCATTCTCGCCAACTCAGTGCAGGCCTTGCATGAAGCCGGCCTGTGGAACCACCTGCAAACCGTGCTGTTCGATTTCAGCGCCGTGCTGCCGATGGACAGCCCGTTGGGCTCGGTACTGGCCGGGATGTTCGGGTATCAAGAAGCGCCGACCGTCAGCACCCTGGGCGCCTACCTGATTTACCTGGTCGTGGCCCTGGTGATGTTCTTCCTGCCCGCAGCACCGGCCAAGCCGGCCGTCACCTCTTCTTCCGTTTCCAGCCAGTAAGGACCGTCCCTTGTCCAACCCAACGCCTCAACCCGCCTCCCCGCACCGCGCCTTGCGCTGGGCGGTAGCCGGCTCGGTGGTCGTGATGATCGCCGCCGCAGGCCTGTTCTACTACGCCTCGCAAATGGCCGCCGCCAAGCGCCAGACCAACCACAATGAAATTGCCGTGACCATTCATGGCCACGCCTGCGAGCCGAACGCACTGACCGTACCGGCTGGCCGCGCAAGCTTTCGCATCATCAACCGCTCGGATCGCGCGGTGGAGTGGGAAATCCTCGATGGCGTGCTGGTGGTCGAAGAACGTGAAAATATCGCCCCCGGCCTGAGCCAGGTGATCAATGCCAACCTGCTGCCCGGCGACTATGCGATCACCTGCGGCCTGCTGAGCAACCCGCGCGGCACCCTGCATGTGACCGCGACGGCGGAGTCCGACGCCCAGGCCAAGGCCAAGCCGTCGATGGTGGCGTTTATCGGCCCGCTGTCGGAGTTCCGCGTGTACCTGAGCAGCCAGGGCAGTGCACTGGTCAAGGCCGTGAGCGCCTTGCAGCAAGCGATCGACGCCGGTGACCTGGCCCAGGCCCAGGCGTTGTACGTGCCGGCCCGTGAGGCTTACCAGCGATTGGCCCCGGCGTCGCAACGCCTGGCGGAGCTGGACAATGCCATCAACGCCCGCGCGGATTACTTTGAAAAACGCGAACAAGACCCGGCCTTCAGCGGCTTCCACCGCCTCGAATACAGCCTGTTCCAACAGCGCAGCCTCGATGGCCTGGCGCCGATTGCCCAGCGGCTGGTTGCCGACGTGACCACCCTCAAGCAACAACTGCTGGCGCAGTCGCTGCCACCGGAGCAGTTGGTGAGCATCGTGGTGCGCAACCTCAACAGCCTGGCCGATGTACGCGCCGTCAGCGGTGAAGAAGAACGCTACAGCCATATCGACCTCAACGGTTTTGCCGCCAACCTGGATGCCGCCCACAAGGTCGTGGACCTGATGCGCCCGTTGCTGAGCAAATCCGCCGCTGACTTGCTGCCCAAGATCGACAGCGCGCTCGATGCGTTCGATGCCCAGCTCAGTGGCTTGAAGGTCGACGGCCAGTACCGCCGCTATGACAGTGTTACCGCCGATCAGCGCAAGCAGATCGCCGACAAGGCCAAGGCTCTGGCCAATGTACTCGATGGAATCGACCCCGCCCTTGGCCTTTCCGGCCTGCAGTGAAGACGACCGCACACATGAGTGACTCACAATTGTTTGACCTTCAGCGCCGCCGTGTCCTGCTGGGCATGGCCGCCACCGGCGCCGCGATTGCCGGCAGCACCTTGAGCTGCCCGGCCATGGCGGCCGCCGCGCAAGCCCAAGTCACCACCGCCCCCAGCAGTGACAAGACCCAGGACCACCACGACTTTATCGGCCAACACCAGAGCGGCATCGTCACGCCGCGCCCGGCCTGCGGCATGCTGGTGGCGTTCGACGTACTGGCCAACGACCGCCAGGACCTGGAGCGCTTGTTCCGTACCCTCAACGAGCGCATCCGCTTCCTGATGAGCGGCGGTACCGTGCCGCAAGTCGACCCGAAGCTGCCGCCCACCGATTCCGGGATTCTCGGCCCGGTGGTGACGCCGGACAACCTGACCATCACCGTGTCCGTGGGTGAATCCCTGTTCGACGAACGCTTCGGCCTTGGCAGCGTCAAGCCTAAGCGCCTGAGCCGCATGGTCGGCTTTCCCAACGATGCCCTGGAGCCGGCGCAGTGCCACGGCGACCTGAGCCTGCAATTTTGCTCCAACACCCCGGACACCAATATCCACGCCTTGCGCGACATCGTGAAGAACCTGCCCGACCTGCTGCTGGTGCGCTGGAAACAAGAAGGCAGCGTCCCGCCCCAGGCCCCTGCCCGCCCTGGCGAGCCGGCGCAGAGCGCGCGCAACTTCCTCGGCTTTCGTGACGGTTCGGCCAACCCGAACTCCAACGACAACCAGGCGATAGACCAGATCGTCTGGGTCCAGCCCGGCAGCGATGAGCCCGCCTGGGCCGCCCATGGCAGCTACCAGGCCGTGCGGATTATCCGCAACTTTGTCGAACGTTGGGACCGTACCCCCCTGCAAGAGCAGGAAAGCATCATCGGCCGTGTCAAGACCACGGGCGCGCCCATGGGTGGCCAGCAGGAAACCCAGGTTCCCGACTACAGCAAGGACCCGGAAGGCAAGTTGACCAAGCTCGATGCCCACATCCGCCTGGCCAACCCGCGCACCCCGCAGACCCAGGCCAACCTGATCCTGCGCCGGCCGTTCAACTACTCCAACGGCGTCAATAAAAACGGTCAGCTGGACATGGGGCTGTTGTTCATCTGCTACCAGGCTGACCTGGAGAAAGGCTTCATCAGCGTGCAAACCCGGCTCAACGGCGAGCCTCTGGAGGAATACCTCAAGCCGGTCGGCGGTGGGTATTTCTTCACCTTGCCGGGGGTCACGGGCCCTAAGGATTTCATCGGGCGCACGCTCCTCGCGGCAACGCACCCGCACACCCCTGCCAACACCTAAAACACACACCAGAGCGGAAATCGTCCCATGAAGAAGTCGTCTATCGCATTGTCGTTGTTAATCACCCTTTCGCCGCTGGCAGCGTTCGCCGCTACCGCGCCGCTGGACCTTGTAGGCCCGGTGTCGGACTACAAGATCTACGTCACTGAGGAAATCGGTGAGCTGGTGACCCAGACCCAGGCGTTCACCGATGCGATCAACAAAGGCGACCTGGCCACGGCCAAGAAGCTCTACGCACCGACCCGCGTGCACTACGAGTCGATCGAGCCGATCGCCGAACTGTTCAGCGACCTGGATGCGTCGATCGATTCGCGCGTGGATGACCATGAAAAAGGCGTGACCGCCGAAGACTTCACCGGCTTCCACCGTATCGAATACGCGCTGTTCTCGCAGAACTCGACCAAAGGCCTGGAAGCGCTGACCACCAAGCTCAACGCCGATGTCAACGATCTCAAGACCCGTGTCGACGGCCTGACCTTCCCGCCTGAGAAAGTCGTCGGCGGTGCCGCGGCGCTGCTCGAAGAAGTCGCAGCCACCAAGATCTCCGGTGAAGAAGACCGCTACAGCCACACCGACCTGTATGACTTCAAGGGCAACATCGACGGCGCGAAGAAAATCGTCGACCTGTTCCGTGGCCAGATCGAGAAGCAGGACAAAGCCTTCCTGGCCAAGGTCGACAAAAACTTCGCCACCGTAGACAAGATCCTCGCCAAGTACAAAACCAAGGATGGCGGTTTCGAGACCTATGACAAGGTCAAGGAAAACGACCGCAAGGCCCTGGTGGGTCCGGTCAACACCCTGGCGGAAGACCTGTCCACCTTACGCGGCAAACTGGGTTTGAACTGACACAACGCGCCAATGGCCGCTCACCCTCCCGCGCCCGGCGCGGGAGGTCGTCGGCTCAGCGTACCTGCTGGAACCCGCTCAATGGCGTGCCGAACGGCCGGCCGCTGCGCGGATCAATCGCATACCAACGTCCGTTGTTGCCCGTGGCGTGCACGTCAATGCCCTGGCTCGTTCCCGCAACGCCCGCCGCTGGAGGCCGCGAGGGTGCTGCTTGACCGGCCGCCGCCATCAGATAGCACCTCATCTTCTCCTCGGCCGTTATCAAATGCGGCACAGACTTACCCAGCCGGGTCGCGCCGCCTGCAACCAACGCAGGTAACTTGACCAGCCCCTTCGTGGCCGCGCTGACCATTTGCGGGTAGCCATCGAACGGGTTGAGTGCGGCGCTGGTGAACAATACGCCTTCCCTGACGAAATCGAAGGCCTTGTCGCTGAAGGACGCTACCGGTTTTACCCAGGCCGTTTTCGGTACAAGGGGACTGAGCGTCGGCGCCAGCCGCCGGATAACCCCGGCCACGGGGGCCTGCGCCAGTGCCCTTCCCGCACGTATCAACGAGCGTGCCCGGCCAGCGGCCGACAGTGCCACCCCGCCCACATCCAATGCCAGGCTGAACAAGCCGCTGCCAATATTGCCTGCCGCAAACTCTTGATAAGCCCCCACGAAAGGCACCAACCCGAGCAGGATCCCATGATCGCGCGCAACGGCCTCGCGGTGTTGTTCAAGGGGCAACACCCCCTTCGCCCTGGCGAGCATAGTCTCTTGCGATTCATAAAAATTGCCTTGGGTGATTCGCGTCACGATGTCGGCTGTCTTCGACGATGAGTAGCTGTCAGGGACGAAATCATCGGGTGCGAAACCCTCCGGGCGGGGAACGCCGGGCAGCGTTGCGCCAAGCTTTTCAACAATGACCTTGGAAGGCTCCCGCGTTGACCGAGGATCCGATCCCTTGGCGTAGGCGTCGACGTCGATGGCCAGGGCAGTGCCGCGGACAATCGGCACGGAGGTAACGCCCCACGGCGCGGGGACGCGCTTTCTCTCCACCACGCCCCCCAACACCAACTGCGACGGCAGGTCTGTGCGCTTGACGATTGGCCCTTTGGCGAACACCTCGTAATAACTCACGGTGGTGCCGTGCTCCGCACGTATCAGGGTGCCTTGCCGGTACTTGGCCGCGTCACGATGCGCATCAGTCTCCTTGGCCTGAATCTCCCCGGTTTCGCCGCGCAGGGTAAAGAGCTCGACATTGCCCAGTTCCAGCAGCTTGCGATCCGCCAATGGCAACTCGGCGATTCTGAGTTTGAGCTGGGTCGCATAAGCGCTCTTGAGGGCGCTGCGATGCTCATCGACAGCCTTTTTCAGCAGGCCGTCCAACGCCGGTAGACGGCGAATGCGGGCATCCAGTTCGTTGCGTTTCTCGACGGGCGCTATCACCTCACTGCGTGGCTGGTAGGGCGAACTCGCCGCGCGCGCTGGTGCTTGTGGCAGGTCACTGGTGAGCACCCACTTGCCGGGGGTCAGATCACCGGTCATATAGGTCTCCACCAGCGAACGCGTACGGGGTTCGGAGACCCGCATGTTACGACGCGCCCCGGCATCGGCGAGCTGTACCGTCATGCCTTCCAGGCGGCTCGCGGCGACGCCTGGGAAAACCTTGAGCAACTCGGCAATGGCGACCGACCTGCGCGTCGGCAACCCGGACGCGCACTGCGTGAATGCGCGGCTGACATCTTCGCGCTGGCCCTGAAATGCCGCAGACGCGGCCTGAATCATGTGCGCGGAGTACTCGCCGTCGGGTGCGCGAGGAATCACCCCGTTGAGCACGGCCCAATCGGTGATGATACGCAGGCCGAGCAAGCGCATCAGGGTCGCCT
The DNA here is from genome assembly GCF_058793055.1 of Pseudomonas sp. MPR-R2A5. NCBI lineage: Bacteria > Pseudomonadati > Pseudomonadota > Gammaproteobacteria > Pseudomonadales > Pseudomonadaceae > Pseudomonas > Pseudomonas sp. MPR-R2A5. The sequence continues at coordinate 68,245 of NZ_JBXAFK010000016.1, read as the reverse complement.
GCGCCTCACTGGTGGGCCCCAGGACAGTGATGGCGCTGATCTGCTCTTCGTCCATCGCTCGCGAAGTACCCGGGGCCAAGTTGTCGACCATGCCGCATCCCAGGCGCAGTTCCATCCATGCCGGGGTTCCCATGTGGATCGCATCAGGCACATCGCGTACAAGGAACTCCGGCGCAGCCTGTGCCAGGCCGATATGCGCGGCCAGTACCGCCAGTTTCGAGTCCAGGCCTTTTTGGTGGATCAGATGGTTTTCCAGGTCGCGGCGTATGGCGGTAAACGTGCGCCCCATGTTGGCGGGCTGGTAGAGGTCATAACCGGCCACCTGCCCCGGTTTTCCCGGTGCCTGTGGATCGGCGTGCAGTTTGATTGCCGCAATGACCATCTGTTGGCATACCGCCTTTGGCACTGTCGTGCCGATATCGAACGTACCGTACCAATTCACACTGCGGGCCCAGCGCTCGCCCAGATCCAATGCCTCGGGACTGTCGAGCAGGCGGTGCAGATGCCCGGCCGGATCCGCTTGCAGTGCCTCTAGGCCATGGCCCTTCAGGTAGTCGAAGCCCTCGGCGCTCGCACCGCCCAACTGTGCGTTGGCCAATGCCGCCAGCGTGGCTTTGTCTGACACCGATAACTGGCCCGGAGCCCACGTCCAATCCATGAAACCGGCGTAATTGCCCAAGGGCGGCGCCGGAGGCAAGGTGGTGCGCAGCCATTGGATGACGTTACGCACTTCTCCCACGGTGTGTGGGGTACCCAGGCCCTTTTGCTCAACGATCTGGCGCAGCGTAGGGGAACCGTCTGCTGGCAGCGCCCCGTCCCAGGGCGTGGTGTCCGGCAAATCCGTGATGAGTCGCTCAAGCTGGTCCGCCAAGCGGGGACGTTCTTCAAGTTCGCCAAGGGTCAGCTGCACCTGGGCCAGATCGGCGGCCATTGATCGGGCCCGCGCAGGCGGCATCGACAGGCCCTGGGTGCGCAATTGCCGCTCCAATTGATTGGCCTGCTCGATGCCCATCGGAAGCTCAATGCCAAACGCCTGTAGAACCAGGTGCCGAGGCACCCACTGCTCACCGTCTGCCAGGTGGGTGAGACCTCGGTCCCGTGGGTCCAGAACCTCGCGAAGAGCACGCAACGGCGCTGAAACTTGCCACCATCCCGACGCATCGCTGGTGGAGAACCTCACAGGCGTGCGCACGCCATCGCGAACGACGTAGCCTTGGATGAAATCTTTATGCAGTCTCAAGGTCCCCGTCTCCAGGCCCTTGCTGGTCAGCCAGGCCTGCAGGGCCGGCTGGCTCCAAAGCTGGCGGTAGAGCGCCAGGCTGCTGTTGGCGGGCACCTCGACCATGGCGTAACCGCTCTCCATTGCCGCACCCAACCGTTGCCCCAGCCTCACATCGGCAGCGGGGCGTTGATCACCCTGCCCCTCTGCGGCACGGCGCCCCCGCGATGCCGGCCGTGAGTGCTCAACCGGCACGCGTGGGTGCTCGGGGGTAAGCACAGTGAGCCCGACGGGGATCGGGTTATCCGGGATAAATCGCTGGCGGTTTTGCAAGGAAATGGACATGGGCACGTTCTCTTGAGGTTATTCCGTCAGAGAAGTGGTCCCAGGCCCGTCATCGGTTCACGGTTAATCATGAGAAATGTCGTGGCGAGGCCACATTCAGAGAATCCGATACAACAACCGCTCAATCCGCACCCGGCTGACGCGACGCAAGAATTTGCCGACCGCTTGCGGGTAGTCCACCAGGCTCTGCAAATCCTGATAGCGTTCGATGCGTGTGGTGTGCTGGAAGATCTGCGCCAGTTCGGCCCCCCTCGGCTCCAGCCACTCATGCTTGGGATCATCGATCAGCAAGGCGTTTTCGAGGTCGAGGCGGAATGCCCGCGGGTTGAGGTTGTTACCGGTCAGCAACGTGTAGCGCTGGTCGATCCACATGCCCTTGAGGTGGTAAGTGTTATCGCCGTCGCGCCACAGGTGCAGGTTCAGTTGGCCGCTGTCGATCATCGGCTGATGACGCTTGGCAAAGCGGCGCAGGCTGATTTCGTATAGATACGGCAGCGCTGCGATGACCTTGAACGGTTCGCTGGGCGGGATGTAGAAATCGTTGGCGGTCTTGTCGCCGACGATGATGTCGATGTTCACCCCGCGCGCCAGGGCGCGGTTGATCTCGCGGGTCACCGGCAGCGGCAGGTTGAAATACGGCGTGCAGATGGTCAACTGATGCTGGGCGCTGGCGATCAGCTCCAAGATGACCCGGCTCAGTGGGTTGTTCTTGCCCACACCAAGCAACGGGCTGACCGAGAGGTTGCCAGTGGGCAACTGGCCCGCCGTGGTGTCGTAGGCCGCATGCTTGAGGCGGCTGCGCAGGTCACCAATGTCATTGCGCAGGCTGCGCGTGGTCGGCGGGTTGGGCAAGTCGAGTCGATGCACCGCCTTGGAGGCCACCAACCCGTGCTCCACCAGATGCTGCATCGAATCGGCCAGCGCTTGGCTGTGGATCAGGTGGTAACGGTCGAAGCGGTATTTGTCGAACTTGTGCAGGTACACGTTGTTCAGGCTGGCACCGCTGTAGAGCACAGTGTCGTCAATCACAAACCCCTTGAGGTGCAACACGCCGAACAGTTCGCGGGTTTGCACCGGCACGCCATACACCGGCACTTCACTGGCATGGCTCTGGGTCATGGCCTGGTACCAGGCGCTGTTGCCCGGCTGCTTGCCAGCGCCGATCAACCCGCGCTGGGCGCGCAGCCAGTCGACCACCACGACGATGTCCAATTCCGGTCGCGCGGCCTTGGCCGCGTGCAAGGCGTCGTAGATCTCCTGCCCCGCTTCGTCCTGCTGCAAGTACAGCGCGACGATGTAGATGCGTCGCGTGGCCTTGTGGATTTGTTCCAGCAGGCAACGACGAAACGCATCGGCGCCGGACAACACATCGATGGCATCGGTAGTCAGAGGAAAACCGCGCAGTTTGGGCAACAGGGAGCGTTTGAAGAACGACGGCATAAGGCTCGCAATGGGTCGAATCCGAAGAGGCCCCGAGCTTACACCATGGGGTTGCTCAGGTCTCGCTGCCCGGCATGGAAAAAGCCTATTGACCAAGAAGAACGATCGTTCTACTTTATGCAGCATGAACGACATGACCCACAATGAAACTCGCGACATCATCCTCGACGTCACCGAAAAGTTGATCTATCGCCATGGCATCGCCGCCACCGGCATGGACTTCCTGGTGAAAACCGCCGGGGTCTCGCGCAAAAGCATTTACCGTTACTTCGCCAACAAGGACGAGTTGGTGGTCGCCGCCCTGCAACGCCGTGATGAGCGTTGGATGCAGTGGCTGCGCGACGAAGTGGAGCGCGTCGACGATAGCGGCGAACGCTTGCTTGCGCTGTTCAGCGCACTCAAGGCCTGGTTCGGCTCGGCGGACTTTCGCGGTTGCGCCTTCATCAACACCAGCGGTGAAACCGGCAACCCTCAAGACCCCGTGCGCCTGCTGGCCAAGGCGCACAAACAGAAACTGTTCGAATACACACGCCAACTGTGTCAAGCACATGGCACCCCCGACCCCGAACGGCAGGCCGCGCAACTGCTGATCCTGATCGATGGCGCCATTACCGTTGCCCTGGTGATGGGCGATTCAACCGCTGCTGATAATGCGCAATGCATGGCGCGAACGTTATTGGGGCTTTGAACGCATCACCCGCGCAACTTTCTTTAGCCCAGGAGCCATGACATGCCATCCACCTCGCAAATCCGTCCACCGCTGCCGCCCTTCACCCGTGAATCGGCGATCGAAAAAGTCCGCCTGGCCGAAGACGGCTGGAACTCCCGCGACCCGCAACGGGTGTCCCTGGCCTACACCTTGGATACCAAGTGGCGTAACCGCGCCGAATTCGCCTACAACCGCGAAGAAGCCAAGGGCTTCCTGACCCGTAAATGGGCCAAGGAGCTGGACTATCGGCTGATCAAGGAGCTGTGGGCGTTCACCGATAACCGTATTGCCGTGCGCTATGCCTATGAGTGGCACGACGATTCCGGTAACTGGTTTCGTTCCTACGGCAACGAGAACTGGGAATTTGACGAGAATGGCCTGATGGCCAACCGTTTTGCCTGCATCAACGATTTGCCGATCAAGGAAAGTGAACGCAAGTTCCACTGGCCCCTGGGCCGGCGCCCGGATGATCACCCGGGGCTGTCCGAACTCGGCCTTTAGGGCTTGCACGCTTCCAGAAGGCGGGAGCCCCCGGCACCTATAAGATAATTTATTGATTATCCAAGATTAAATGCCGGCTTAAACGACTGCACTTTGTGGTGAGGGCGCTTGCTCCCTCACCACAGGGGTTCCAGTTTGCTGTGCGGCAGCGCTAAGTTGCAGAGTCAGCGGGCTATCCCACCGTTTGGAAACCCGTAAGTGTCAGTCCTGATTCAGACCGACGCGATACAACACCCCATCGTCTTCATCCGTCAGCACGTACAGAAACCCATCCGGCCCCTGGCGCACGTCACGAATCCGCGCTTTCAAGCCCCCCAGCAAGCGTTCCTCATGGATCACCTTGTCGCCATCGAACTGCAGGCGAATCAACTCCTGACTGGACAGCGCCCCAATGAACAGGTTGTGCTGCCAGGCCTTGAAGCGGTCGGCGTCGTAGAACGCCATGCCGCTGATAGCTGGAGACTTCTCCCACACATGGTGCGGCGCGACTGTGCCTTCCACCGTCTTGCCCTGGGCTTCGGGAATCGGCGTCAGGGAGTAGTTGATGCCATGGGTCGCCAGCGGCCAGCCATAGTTCTTGCCACGCTCGATGATGTTGACTTCATCGCCGCCACGCGGCCCATGCTCGTTTTCCCAGATCGTGCCGCTCCAGGGGTTCAGTGCCAGGCCCTGGGGGTTGCGCTGGCCATAGGACCAGATTTCCGGACGTACGCCTGGCTGCCCCACGAATGGGTTGTCATCGGGGATGCGGCCATCGGGGTAAATCCGCACCACCTTGCCTTGCAACTTGTCCAGGTCCTGGGCCGTGGACCGGTCGTTGTTTTCGCCCAACGTCACGAACAGGTAGCCATCACGGTCGAAGGCCAGGCGTGAGCCAAAGTGATTACCGGTGGACAGCTTGGGTTCCTGGCGCAGGATCACCTTGAAGTCCTTCAAGCCACTCAAGTCGTCCGACAAACGCCCGCGCCCTACCACCGTACCGGCCGTACCGCCCTGGCCACCGCCCTCAGCGTACGACAGGTACACCATGCGGTCCTGCTTGAAGTCGGGTGAGAGCACCACGTCAAGCAAGCCGCCCTGCCCCTTGGCCCAGACCTCAGGCACACCGCTCAGCGGCGCCGACAGCTTGCCGTCCGGGCTGACAAAGCGCAGGTGCCCAGGCCGCTCGGTCACCAGGAAGCCCTGCCTGTCGGGCAAAAAAGCCACCGCCCATGGGTGGTCCAGGCCCTTGGCGATCGGGGTGACGGTGATGCTGCCCTGCTCACTTGGGAATTGCTGCACATCGGCTGCGTAAACCGCCGTCAGCGGCAGCAAGGTCGTGGCACAAAAGGCGGCAAGAAACGTTTTGCGTAGAAACATAAGGCGGGGTCCTTACCGGCGCTCAAGGCCGGCGATTGCCGTTGGCATCAACAGTGGGGGCTTTGGTTTCGGTCGCGGGGCGGCTGGGTGCTGCGTCGCGCTGCGGATAACGATTGCCGATGCCGCCGTTTTCCAGGGTGGGTGTACGCGGGGTCGGAGCGGTCTGGATGCCGCGTATCAGCGACGGATTGGGCTGGGTGCCCTGCATGCTGTTGGGGTTGGCCCGGTGGATCGGGCCATTGTCCGAGTTGTTGCTGCCAGGCAGGTTTTGCGCCTGGGCAGCGGTGGCCAGCGCCAAGCCCAATGCCAGCGCTGCAAGATGACGCACACAGATGTTCATGACAAAGCCTCTCTAGGCGAGGAGTACGTGCTTTCGATAACACGCTACGCGCTGGGTTCGAATTTCGACACTAAATAGTTTCTCATCAGGTGTAACACGATCTGTCCGCGCATCCGCTGATCGAAACTTTTGCCAACGCCCACGAGTCAGCCGCACATAGCCTCTTCTCAAGGAACTGCACGCATGCCTAGGGCAATCTGGAAAGGTGCCATCAGTTTTGGCTTGGTCCATATCCCGGTGTCGCTGGTTTCGGCCACGGCTTCCCAGGGGGTCGACTTCGACTGGTTGGATAAACGCAGCATGGACCCGGTGGGCTACAAGCGCATCAACAAGACCAGCGGCAAGGAAGTCACCAAGGACAACATCGTCAAGGGCGTGGCGTTCAAGAAAGGCCGCTACGTGGTGCTCAGCGAAGAGGAAATCCGCTCGGCCCACCCCAAGTCGACCCAGACCATCGAGATTATCGCCTTCGTGGCCAGCGACCAGATCCCCCTGCAAAACATCGATACGCCCTACTTCCTGGCCCCGGACAAACGCGGCGGCAAGGTGTATGCATTACTGCGCGAAACCCTGAAGAAAACCAACAAGGTCGCCCTGGCCAATGTGGTGTTGCACACCAAGCAGCACCTGGCTGCGCTGATGCCGCTGGAGTCGGCCCTGGTGCTGGTGATGCTGCGTTGGCCCGCTGAGGTGCGCAGCCTCGATGAACTGGAGCTGGGCAGCAATGTGACCCGGCCCAGCCTGGCCAAGGGCGAGCTGGACATGGCCAGGCGCCTGGTGGAAGACATGAGCGCCGACTGGCAGCCCGATGCCTACCGTGACAGTTTTCAGGAGAAGATCATGGCGTTGGTGGCGAAGAAGGCCAAGGCCGGCAAGATCGAGGACGTGGAAAGCCAGGCCGGCAGCGAAGAACGCAAGTCGGCTGACGTGATCGACCTCACCGAACTGCTCAAGCGCAGTCTGGCCGGCAAATCCACCGCCAAGCGCCCGGCGAAAAAACCAGCCGCGAAAAAAACCAGCAAAAAGGCCTCTTGAGTCCGCCATAGAAGGGAGAAAACGACATGGCAAAACCCTTGAGCGAATACCACCGAAAGCGCGATTTCGAGATCACTGGCGAACCTGCGGGTGACTCGAAACCCAACAAGCGCCAGGCATCGGCGTTGGCGTTCGTGATTCAAAAGCACGATGCGCGCAGCCTGCATTACGACTTTCGCCTGGAACTCGACGGGGTACTCAAGAGCTGGGCAATACCCAAGGGCCCCAGCCTGGACCCCAGCCAGAAACGCCTGGCCGTGCATGTCGAGGATCACCCCTTGAGCTACGGCAGTTTCGAGGGCAGCATCCCGGCGGGCCAATATGGCGCCGGCGACGTGATCGTATGGGATCGCGGCGTCTGGCAACCCCATGACGATCCGCAAAAAGCCTACGCCGCCGGCAAGCTGAAATTCACCCTGGTCGGGGAGAAACTCGCCGGCGACTGGACCCTGGTGCGTACCCGCCTCAAAGGCAGCGGCGATAAGCAACAATGGCTGCTGATCAAGGAACAGGATCAGCAGGCACGCCCGAGCAGCGACTACGATATCGTCCAGGCACAGCCCCGGAGCGTGCTCAGTGATGCATCGGTGGGCACGCCGACGACCGCCGCCAAACCCTCCGCGAAAAAAGCCTCACGCAAGAAAACGCTCGCCCTGCCCGATCAATTCGCGCCTCAACTGGCCACCTTGGTCGACCGTGCACCGGAGGGTAACTGGCTCTACGAAATCAAGTTCGACGGCTACCGCATGTTGGCGCGTATTCGTGACGGCGAAGTGCGCCTGTTCACGCGCAACGGCCATGATTGGACTGACCGCTTGCCGCGCCAGGCCAAGGCCCTGCAAGCCCTGAAACTCAAGGACAGCTGGCTCGACGGCGAAGTGGTCAGCCTCAATGGCGATGGCTTGCCGGATTTCCAGGCCCTGCAAAACGCCTTCGATATCGGACGCAGCCTGGACATTGTCTATTACCTGTTCGACGCACCGTTTCTGGAGGGCCGCGATCAACGGCAAGACCCGCTGGAAAAACGCCGCGCTGCGCTCAAGGCGGCCTTGGCCCGTAGCAAGAGCAAACTGTTGCGTTTCTCCGAGGCGTTTGCCGCCAACCAACACGATATCTTCGAAAGCGCCCGCGACCTGGCATTGGAAGGCTTGATCGGCAAGCGTGCGGGTAGCCCCTATGTATCCAGTCGCAACACCGACTGGATCAAGCTCAAATGCCGCCTGCGCCAGGAGTTCGTGATTGTCGGGTACACCCGCCCCCAGGGTTCGCGCAGCGGGTTTGGCGCGCTGTTACTGGCGGTCAACGGCGATGCCGGGCTGGTCTATGCCGGGCGTGTCGGCACCGGGTTTGATCGGGCCGCGCTGCAGGACATCTACGCCCGGCTTACGCCGCTGCAGCGCAAGACTTCACCCCTGGACAAGCCACTGACCCGCGCCCAGGCCCGCGGCGTGCATTGGGTGGAGCCGCAATTGGTCGGCGAGGTGCGATTTGCCGAGTGGACCCGGGAAGGCGTGGTACGCCAGGCCGCGTTTGTCGCGCTGCGTTCTGATAAACCGGTGCAACAGATCATTCATGAGCAGCCACGCGCGGCCAAATCGCTGCAAGCACCAACGGCCCGGAAGTCCGGCGCGCCCAGCACCGTCGCCGGGGTGAAGATTACCCACCCGGAGCGGATCATCGATCAGCACAGCGGCACGCAAAAACTGCAACTGGCGCAGTTCTACGACAGCATCAGCCGTTGGATCCTGCCCTTCCTGCACCATCGCCCTGTGGCATTGCTCCGTGCCCCGGAAGGTGTGGGGGGCGAGCAGTTCTTCCAGAAGCACACAGAGCGCCTGGCGATCCCGCATCTCCAGCAACTGGACCCGGCGTTGGACCCCGGTCATGCCCGCCTGATGGAAATCGACAACACCGCCGCCCTGGTGGGCGCGGTGCAGATGGGCACCGTGGAGCTGCACACCTGGGGCGCCACCTCGGACAAGATCGAGACCCCAGATCTGTTTGTGCTCGATCTCGACCCGGACCCCGCACTGCCGTGGAAAACCATGCTGGAAGCGGCGCAACTGACCTTATCGGTGCTGGATGAATTGGGGCTGCAAGCCTTTATCAAAACCAGTGGCGGCAAGGGCTTGCACCTGGTTGTCCCGTTGGCACGTCGCGACGATTGGGACACCGTGAAAGCCTTCGCCAAGGCCATCGCCCAGTTCATGACCCAGCAACTGCCGGAGCGCTTTACCGCCACGTCAGGGCCGAACAACCGCGTCGGCAAGATTTTCATCGATTACCTGCGTAATGCCCGTGGCGCCAGCACGGTCGCGGCCTACTCGGTTCGGGCACGACCCGGCCTGCCGGTATCGGTGCCGGTCAGCCGTGACGAATTGAAAGGGTTGCGCGGTGCCCAGCAGTGGACGGTGGCCAACCTGCACGAACGCTTGCAGGGTTTGAAGGACAACCCGTGGGCGGGTTATGCCAATCGACAGAAGATCAGCAAGAAGATGTGGGACAAGCTGGGCGCGACTCCACCTGAGTGAGTCGCGCCGGCCCAGGCTCAGATCAGGATGAAGATCAACGCCAGCACTGCGAAAATCGCCCACTTCTCCAGGTAGTAGCGCGTGCGATTGCGCTTTTTCAGCTCTTTGCCACGCAGGCGAATCTTGTACAGGCGGTTAAAGGCACGGTTCAGGCCACCGGTTTTGTCGCCGTCATCATTGGGCGAGCCGGCTGCCGCCATGACCGTGCGGCTGAACCAGCGGTTGAACGCCGCCGCCCAGCGGTATTTCATCGGTCGCTCGATGTCACAGAACAAGATAAGACGGTTCTGCGCGGTGGTGTTTTCCGCGTAGTGAATATAGGTCTCGTCGAACATCACCGGCTCGCCATCACGCCAGGAATAGCTTTCGCCATCCACATTGATGTAGCAGCCCGGATCGTTAGGGGTGTCCAGACCCAAGTGATAGCGGTAGGAACCGGCATAGGGGTCGCGGTGCCGCACCAACCGGGAACCTGGTGGCAGCTCGGCAAACATGGCCGCCTTGATCGAACCGATGCTCTGCACCAGCTCAGTGGTACGCGGGCACAGCTTCATCGCCGAAGGATGACTGTCGCCGTACCATTTCAAATAGAAGCGCTTCCAACCTGACTTGAAGAACGAGTTGAAACCCACATCGTTGTACTGATCCGAGCGCTTGATCGCCCCTTCCCGCATCAAGTTCTCGCCTTCCGCGCGGATTTCCTGCCAATGCTCCTGTAACGGGCTCAGGTCCGGAAAGTCGCTGGGCGACAGGAAGGGCCGGCTGGGCAGCTTGGAGAACAGGTAGAGAAAGCAGTTGACCGGCGCCAGGAAAGTCGAGTGATCGCTGAGCTGGCGGCCCAACTTATGCCGCACCCGGCCACGCAGGTGGACATACGCAATAGAGGCAACGTAGAGAGCAACAATGATGAGTTTCAAGAGATTTCGTCACAAGTCAGAAGAAGACAGGCTGCTCCTGCGTGCCCACGACGGCCGAGGATTGGATAGCAGCACCTGAAATCACAATTCACATAGACGCAGCATGATCGGCCGGGTGACAGACCGGTCATGCGCATTGGCCGTTATTTAGCCACATCTTGTAACCAAAAGTTAACTAAGATTTGTGAAAAGCTGTCTAGTGAGTGTGCTTTTGAGGGTGTGGAAGATGACGGTCGGGCATCGATCAGATCCATCCCACATCTGATAGCGTCTCAGGTGATTTAATCGTCCTCCCTTCCCAAGACCGCCTGCAATTAGCCCTTCAACAAAAAGGAATTTGTATGTCATCCATTTCAGACCCGGACTACCAAGCCCTTCAAGGTGCCTGGGAGCAAACTTCGCTCGAAGACAGTGGCGTGCTTAACCCGGTGGATGCCCATAGCGCGCCTGGTGCTCTAACCACCATTACAGGCGACCAGTTCACCGTGACTACCACCACTGGAGCAATATTACTGGCTGGCCGATTCTTCCTGGACAGCAGCGCAGTGCCCAAGCGCATTACCTGGGTGGACGCCATGGGCGAAGATGCGGGTAAGCAACTGCCTGCGAGCTACCGCCTCGAAGGGGATGATTTTGTGTTCATTGCCGCAGATGAAGGCATGCCCAGGCCAACCGTCTTCACTACTGGCCCAGGTCAGACAATGAGGACCTTTGTACGCCGGCGGTAAGCCTATACACCGCGCAAACTTGCGACCGCATTTTCACGAAGCGTTCACTTCGCGGTCTATAGAGTGAAACTTACCTACTCCAGTGAATCCCTTAGCCCGCCTCTACGTGCGGGCTTTTTTTGCGTGCCGAAAAGGTCGTTATACGCAGCGCTTGGTCGCTGTCAGGGTAAAGCACAAGGGCAATTGCGCCGGCTGATCCTCGTACTGATCGTAGAGTTCCTCACGATTGCAATGCGGGTATTCCTGCAAGTGGCCGATCTGCAGGCCCGCCGCAATCGCTCCGTTGACCAGGCTGCCCAGGGTATGCACGAACCAATAGGAGGTTGGACCGGTAGTTTCAGCCAGCCCTTCGTACACGATGGATTCCTGCAGCACAAAGGGCTCACGCTGAAAATAGGCGCTGGCGGGCCGCAGCGGGTCGCTCGCCCGCGGGTCGAACACCTCGAGGAACGGATGGGTTTCATACATCACCAGGGTGCCACCCGGTTTCAAGGTACTGGCAACGTGCCGCATGAACAACGCCACATCGGGCATCCAGCCCAGTACACCGATCGTCACTAAGGCGACATCGAAGCGTTCGTGCAAGCGCTCGGGTAGTTGATGGATATCGGTTTCGATGAATTCGGGGCAATGGGGCGACACGGCGGCCAGCTCTTCGGCCTGTTGCAGGAAGGCCCGGGATTGATCGACCCCGACGACCGAGCGCGCGCCCAGGCCGAACAGCGACAGGCTTTCGCGGCCGTTGTTACAACACAGCTGCACCACATCCTTGCCCTCTACGCCGACCGCTTGCAGCAGCGCGGTGATGGTCGGGTCCAGGCACGAAAACCTCGGGTTGACCACTGCGCCCAACAGCGCTTTCCAAGTCGGCGTGTCTTTGTGCAGCCTGGCGGATGCATCCCAGGCGTCCTTATTGCTGGCAATTGCTTGTTGAGCCGAGGGCATGTCCATTGCATCTCCTAAGAATCAGTGCGGCAAGCTTGGGAAAATAAGCCAATTGCCTGTCAGATAAAACCCTATGCGCAGGGGAAACTTCCCGGCAAGCCCGAAGGTCATTAAGCCAACGGGTGTCCAGTCCTTGAACACCGCTCCTCGAAGATCGCACCGTGGCCCATCACAACGACCTGCGCACCACCTTGTCCCTGGACAGCCTGAATTTCTTCCTGGCCGATGTGCGTGACGGCCTGGGACCGTACCTGGCGATTTACTTGTTGGCCGTGCACCAATGGGACCCGGCCAGCATTGGCGTGGTCATGACCCTGGCCGGGATCGCCGCCTTGATCACCCAAGGCCCGGCAGGCGCGCTGATCGATCGCACTCGCAGCAAACGCGCGGTGATCGCGGTTGCGGCGCTATTGGTCACCGCCAGTTGCCTGATGCTGCCCTTTGTCAGTTCGTTCAGCCTGGTGGCGCTGACCCAGGCCGCCAGCGCCGTTGCAGCCTCGGTGTTTGCCCCGGCGATCTCCGCGATTTCCCTCGGCATCACCGGGCCACGGGCCTTTACCCGCCGCACCGGACGTAATGAAACCTTCAACCACGCCGGCAATGCCGTGGCTGCGCTGCTGGCCGGTGGCCTCGCCTATCTGTTCGGGCCGGTGGTGGTGTTCTACCTGATGGCGTTTATGGCGGTCGCCAGTATCGTCGCGGTCAGTTGCGTGTCGGCCAAGACGATCGACCATGAGGTCGCCCGGGGCTTCGATCCTGCCCATCACACCGCGCATGAGCAGCCTTCCGGCGTGGCCGTTTTGCTGGCCAACCGGCCGTTGCTGCTGTTCGCGATCTGCTGCGCGCTGTTTCACTTGGCCAATGCGGCCATGCTGCCACTGGTCAGCCAGAAGCTGTCGCAGATCAACTTGCACATGGCCACGCCACTGACCTCGGCCTGCATCGTCGCCGCACAACTGGTAATGGTGCCGATGGCCTGGCTGGTGGGCGCCAAGGCCGACCTGTGGGGGCGCAAACCGCTGCTGCTGATCGGCTTCATGATTCTGCCGTTGCGGGGCGTGCTGTATACCTTGTCCAACGATCCCTATTGGCTGGTCGCCGTGCAGATGCTCGACGGCATCGGCGCGGGCATTTTCGGCGCGCTGTTCCCGGTGATCGTCAAGGACCTGACCCAGGGCACCGGGCGTTTCAACGTCAGCCTGGGCGCGCTGTCCACTGTGTTTGGCCTGGGGGCGGCATTGAGCAACAGCCTGGCCGGTTTCGTGGTGCAACAAGCCGGCTATAACGCCGCGTTCCTGACCCTGGCCGGTGTTGCCGCCGTGGCCTTGGCGCTGTTGTGGCTGGCCATGCCGGAGACGCTGGAAAAACCATCTTTCGCGTGCCATACAACTGTCGCCTGACATATGCGACAATGCGCGCCAAATTCCAACACACATCCCCCATTTTTTGCTCAGCGACCGGGTTTCGCGCCTTGATGTCGCTGTTGACGCATGCCTGGAGGCTCACGCCGCCACGCTCGCAACCCATTGATAGGTAAAGTAATTGATCTCCACAGCTAACATCACCATGCAGTTCGGCGCCAAGCCGCTCTTCGAGAACGTCTCGGTCAAGTTCGGCGCCGGCAACCGGTATGGTCTGATCGGTGCCAACGGTTGCGGCAAGTCGACCTTCATGAAAATCCTCGGCGGCGATCTTGATCCGTCCGGCGGCCAGGTCATGCTGGAACCAAATGTTCGCCTGGGTAAACTGCGCCAGGACCAGTTCGCCTACGAAGAATTCACCGTGCTCGACACCGTGATCATGGGCCACGAGGAGCTGTGGAAGGTCAAGGCCGAGCGCGACCGCATCTACTCGCTGCCGGAAATGAGCGAAGACGACGGCATGGCCGTGGCCGAGCTGGAAACCGAATTCGCCGAGATGGACGGCTACACCGCCGAATCCCGTGCCGGTGAGCTGCTGCTGGGCCTGGGCATTCCCCTGGAACAGCATTTCGGCCCGATGAGCGAAGTGTCCCCTGGCTGGAAACTGCGCGTATTGCTGGCCCAGGCGCTGTTCTCCGATCCTGAAGTGCTGTTGCTCGACGAACCGACCAACCACTTGGACATCAACACCATCCGCTGGTTGGAAAACATCCTGACCCAGCGCTCCAGCCTGATGATCATCATCTCTCACGACCGTCACTTCCTGAACAGCGTGTGCACCCACATGGCTGACCTGGACTACGGCGAGCTGCGCCTGTTCCCGGGCAACTACGACGAGTACATGACCGTGGCGACCCAGTCCCGCGAGCAATTGCTGTCGGACAACGCCAAGAAGAAAGCGCAGATCTCCGAACTGCAATCCTTCGTCAGCCGCTTCTCGGCCAACGCCTCGAAAGCCAAGCAGGCGACTTCCCGTGCCAAGGCGATCGACAAGATCCAGCTGGCCGAGGTCAAGCCTTCGAGCCGCGTGAGCCCGTTCATCCGTTTCGAACAGACCAAAAAGCTGCACCGCCAGGCAGTCATCGTCGATCGCATGGCCAAAGGCTTCGACGGCAAGCCACTGTTCAAGGACTTCAGCTTCCAGGTCGAAGCCGGCGAGCGCGTGGCGATCATCGGCCCGAACGGTATCGGCAAGACCACCCTGCTGCGTACCCTGGTCAACGAACTGACCCCGGATGCCGGTAGCGTCAAGTGGACCGACGCCGCAGAACTGGGCTACTACGCCCAGGATCACGCGAGTGACTTCGAAAACGACATGAGCCTGTTCGACTGGATGGGCCAGTGGACCCAAGGCGAGCAAGTGATCCGTGGCACCCTGGGTCGCATGCTGTTCTCCAACGATGAGATCCTCAAGTCGGTCAAGGTCATCTCCGGTGGTGAGCAAGGCCGCATGCTGTTCGGCAAGCTGATCCTGCAAAAGCCGAACGTGCTGATCATGGATGAACCGACCAACCACCTGGACATGGAATCCATCGAGGCGCTGAACCTGGCCCTGGAAAACTACCCCGGCACGTTGATCTTCGTCAGCCACGACCGTGAGTTCGTATCGTCCCTGGCCACCCGCATCATCGAGTTGAGCGCCAACGGCGTGATCGACTTCAGCGGCACCTACGACGACTACCTGCGCAGCCAAGGCGTGGTGTTCTAAAAGCAGCGACCTGAAGTGGCGAGCGGGCTTGCTGTGGCGAGCCCGCTTGTTGTGGCGAGCGGGCTTGCCCCGCGTTGGGCTGCGAAGCGGCCCTAAAACCAAACACCGTGTTTTGCCTGGCAGAACGCGGTGTTTTTTATTGGGGCTGCTTCGCAGCCCAACGCGGGGCAAGCCCGCTCGCCACAACAAGCCCGCTCGCCACAGCGAACCCTCTCACTACAGCAAGCCCGCTCGACACAGCAAACTCACGCTGCCCCCCGGCAAGCCTATTCATCAGCCAAATTAGTTAGGCTGCTTCCTTTTCCCCCAAGCCCTTGCCATGATGCGCTCACCGCCCGCCCGCGAACGAGCACCCATGCCTGCCGCCACCCCCAGCTCATTGTCGATCACCCTGCAGATCGTCTCCATCGTCTTCTACACCTTCATTGCCTTTATCTGCATCGGCCTGCCAATTGCGGTGATTCCAGGCTATGTGCATGAGCAATTGGGCTTCAGTGCCGTGGTGGCCGGGGTCACCATCGGCTCGCAGTACCTGGCCACCCTGCTCAGCCGCCCCATGGCTGGGCGCATGTCCGACACCGTGGGCACCAAGCGTGCGATCGTGCTGGGCTTGGCCGGTATCCTGGTCAGTGGCGTGCTGACGTTTGTCGCGACACTGATGGAAAGCCTGCCGGCGCTGAGCCTGGGCGTCCTGATTGCCGGGCGCTTGTTGCTCGGCGTGGCCCAGGGCCTGATCGGCGTGGGCACCATCAGTTGGTG
Organism: Pseudomonas sp. MPR-R2A5; assembly: GCF_058793055.1. NCBI lineage: Bacteria > Pseudomonadati > Pseudomonadota > Gammaproteobacteria > Pseudomonadales > Pseudomonadaceae > Pseudomonas > Pseudomonas sp. MPR-R2A5. Next base: position 52,288 of record NZ_JBXAFK010000016.1, on the reverse strand, counting down.
CATGGGCCAGGTTGGCGCCGAGCACACCGCACGCTCGATTTCCTGGAATGGCATCGCCTCCTATGGCGCCATTGCCATCGGTGCGCCGCTGGGCGTGGTGATGGTTGCCGAGTACGGCTATACCAGCCTCGGGGTCGCGCTGTCGGCGCTGGCAGCCCTGGGCCTGGTGCTGATCCGCAACAAACCTTCGGTGCCGGTGGTACGTGGCGAGCGCCTGCCGTTCTGGGCAGTATTCGGGCGCATCGCACCGTTTGGCGCCAGCCTGTGCCTGGCCTCGATCGGCTACGGCACCCTGACCACTTTTATCACCCTGTATTACCTCAATCGCGGCTGGCAAGGCGCGGCCTACTGCCTGACGGTATTCGGTGTGTGCTTTATTGTCTCGCGCCTGGTGTTTATCTCGGCCATCAGCCGGTTTGGCGGTTTCAGGGCAGCGATCGCCTGCATGATCATCGAGACCCTGGGCCTGACCCTGCTGTGGCTTGCGCCATCCACTGGCGTGGCACTGATCGGTGCAGGGCTGACCGGCTTCGGGTTGTCGCTGGTGTACCCCGCGCTGGGTGTGGAAGCCATCAAGCAGGTGCCCAACAGCAGCCGGGGCGCGGGGCTGAGTGCCTATGCGGTGTTTTTCGACCTGGCCCTGGCGATTGCCGGGCCGTTGATGGGCGCCGTGGCGCTGAACCTGGGTTACGGCTGGATCTTCTTCTGCGCGGCGCTGTTGTCAGTCACGGCGCTGGGCGTGACCGTGCTGCTCAAGCGCCGCGCTTACTGATCGGCCGTCTGCAAACCGGCGCGGGTGGACTGCCCCAGGGTGTGACTGAAAAAGCGCCCGGCCTCGGAGATCAGGTCGCGGTGAATGCCTTCGCGGTCGACCCCATCGGCGTCGGTGCAGATCGCCGGCATCAACGCCAGTTGATCGCTGTCGCACGGCGCCATGAATACGAAGTGCCCTGCCCCGGCCAGCAGCTTGAAGTCCGGCGGTTTCGGCAACTTGCGCGCCAGGGCGGCGGCATTCTTGTCCACCGCCACCAGCTTGTCGCCGTCGCCGCTGTAGAGCAGCACCGGCACATGCACATCGGCCAGGGTGTGGCGGCCGAACATCAAGCTCAGCGGCGCCATCAACATCAAGGCATGGATACGCGGATCGGATTGCGGCTGCAGGTCATCGCGGTCTACCACCAGTTCACCCTTGGTGGTGCAGGCATCGCGGTCTTCCGGGCGCTCCTGGCAATAGCGGCGCAGGCGGTCGAAATCAGGCTTGGCGCCCGCCAGGATCAAGGCGGTTTCGCCACCGGCCGAGTAACCAATGACCCCCACCTGATCGACGTTGACGAACGGTGACAGCATGGGGTCCGCCAGGGTCGCGGTGATCGCTTCGGAAATCTGGATCGGCCGCCCATACAGGTTGCTGACCGTGCCCAGGCGACTGTGATCCTTGTAGTTGTCGCCGGGGTGCAACACCGCCACCACCACAAAGCCCTTGCGCGCCAGCGAGGTGGCCAGGTCATGCAGGGCCAGCGGCGTGCCGGTGTTGCCGTGGGACAGCATCAACATCGGGAAGCGGCCGATGGCAATCTTGGAATCTTCGGTGGCGGCGACGCGATAAGGCCCCAGCTGCGTGCTGTGCTCGTCGTCGGTGGAGGGGTAGAACGCAACGGCTTTCATCGGCTGCAGATCCAGCGGATCGAGAAACGTCATGCGATGGAAGCCCACGCTCCAATGCGGGTGCGGTGCGGGTGCGGCGTGCACTGAAACCAGGCCGCCGAGCAGGGAAAGAACCAAAACAGCACAAAGACGCATCATGAGGATGTCCACCTTTGCTGTGCAACCACGCTCAACACCCGCGGCATGTCTGATTGAAAAGTCCATGGTTCAAGGTACTCGCACCGAGTGATATACCCATGCTGCATAACCTGGGCCAAAGTAAAGACTGCGCGCAAACGAAAAAACTCCGTACTCCGATCACTTTTCAGGCGATCAGAATACAGAGTTTAGGCGCCCGGCTTCGGATTGAAACCGGTCAACGGCGAAATTTACACAAGCCTTACGCGGCGGCGAACAATTGTTCGTTGATGAGTACGTTGGCGTCGTTCAGGGCTTTGCTGCGAGCGTCGTCGCCGTACGCCAGGCCGTGGGCACGGACGAATTCGATGTCGGTGATACCGAGGAAGCCCAGCATGACTTTGAGGTATTCCTCATGGGCTACACCCGTTGCCTGGCCAACATGCAAGCCACCGGACGTGGAGACGATGATGACTTTCTTGTTGCCGCACAGGCCTTCCGGGCCGGCTTCGGTGTAACGGAAGGTCTGGCCGGCAACCGCGATGCGGTCGATCCAGGCCTTGAGCTGGGTCGGAATGGTGAAGTTGTACATCGGCGCACCGATCACAACAGCATCGGCGGCGAGGAATTCAGCCAGGGTCGATGCGCTCAGGTCAGCCTCGTGTTTTTGCGCAGCATCACGCAGGTCAGCGGCAGTCCCCAGGGCCCCCAGTGTCGCGCCGGAGAAGTGGCTGATACCTTCGTTGGCCAGGTCGCGATAGGTGACTTCCACACCCGGCTCAGCCGCTTGCCAGGCTTTGACCACGCCGGCAGTAAGCTGACGGGAAGCCGAGTTGTCACCGAGGATGCTGGAATCGATATGCAACAGTTTCATGGGAAAGCTCCAAATAAGGTCAGCGGTAAGGATTAGATGGTGTTAAGCCTACGCATGAAACCAATAGCCGATAAGGTGGTTGAAATGCGATAGTTCGTCCCACTGACAGGACAATAGGCCCATCATGCAAGACCTCAATGACCTCTACTATTTCGCCAAAGTCGTCGAATCCGGCGGCTTTGCGGCGGCCGGACGCCTGCTGGGGATTCCCAAATCGCGCCTGTCGCGGCGCATTGCCGAGCTGGAAGAACGCTTGGGCGCGCGCCTGTTGCAACGCACCACCCGGCAATTGACCCTCACCGCCGTCGGCGAGCGCTACCTGCGCCATTGCCAGGCGATGCTGCTGGAAGCGGAAATGGCCGATGAGGCCGTGGCCAGCATGTCCAGCGAACCCCGCGGGCGCCTGCGTGTCAGCTGCCCGGTGGGCATGGCCCAACACATCCTGCCGGAACTGGTCGCCGGGTTTCTCGCCGCCCACCCGTTGGTGCAACTGGAAATGACCCTGGTCAACCGTCGCGTGGACCTGGTAGCCGAAGGCATTGACGTGGCCCTGCGCGTGCGCGAGCTGGGCGATGAAGACCCGCTGCTGGTGACCAAGCGCCTGCGCCAGGCCCAGACCGTGCTGGTTGCCAGCCCCGAGTTCATGCGCAGCCGGCAGGTCAACGACCTTGATGACCTCAAGCAACTGCCGGTACTCGGCGCACTGGAAGCCGACCGCATGGTGCACCTGCGCGTTCTCGACCCCCAGGGCAATCCCCAGGACCTGGTGATGGAGGCGCGGCTGGGCATCGACGACTTTATCGTGCGCAAGGCCAGCGCGATCATGGGGCTCGGCTTTACCGTACTGCCGATGATGTATTGCGAAGAGGAATTGGCCAGCGGCCGATTGGTACAGCTGTTGCCGCAGTGGTCGCTGCCAGGCGGCTGGCTGCAGGCCGTGTACCCGCATCGGCGCGGCGTACTGCCGGCCATTCGTGCCTGGATCGACTACCTGGAAGAAGGCTTCAAAGACTGTGGAGACCGCTTGCTATGAACATGACCGAAGCACAAGTCGCACACTTCTGCCTGAGCCTGCCGGGCGCTCGGGAAGACTACAAATGGGGCGGCGTACGGGTGTTCTCGATCGCCGGCAACAAGATGTTCGCCGTGCAGCACCTGCGCGGTGACTCGTTGGCGTTCAAGGTCGACAAAGACCTGTTCCTCGGCCACGTGGATCGCCCAGGCATCCACCCGGCGCCCTACCTGGCACGCGCACAGTGGATCATCATGAACACGCCCTACCCGTTGGGCGCCGAGGAGTTGCGTGGCTTGTTGCAGCGCTCCCACCAGCTGGTGGTGAGCAAGCTGCCCAAGCGCACGCAGATCGGGTTGTTGCTAGAGGATTGAACCCAAGGTGCCGCCCAGGAATAACTGATCCAGCCAGAACACCTGGTGCAACAGCACGATTGCCCAGAACAGCACCTGGTAAGACACCTTGCGCGTCTTGTGGCGGAACACCTGCTGGGCAATCAACGCCCCCGGCCAGCCACCCGCCAGCTCGACGGCGTGCAGGATGTTTTCCGGGGTGCGCCAGCTGTCGGTACGCGCCTTGCGCTTGTCGTTCCAGTACAAAAAGAACGCCACCACGCTGACCACGCCATAGGCCACGAGCGGGATCACCGTTTCACCGCGCTGCCACACCAGCACCGACCCCAACAGCGGCGCCGCGCACAACAACGCGAAGATCAGCGCCTTCAGGCGCGGGTGTTGAATCGTCATGCCTTGGCCGCTGCCCAGTCGATCCAACCGAACTGCCAGGTCGCCAGGATCAGCAGGCCGAAGGCAATCCGATACCAGGCAAACACCGCATAGCTATGGCTGGCGATGAACTTGAGCAGGCCCTTGACCGCGATCATCGCGAAGATGAACGAGGTGACAAAGCCGATGGCGAACACCGGCAGGTCGGCCGGCTGGAACAGGTCACGGTACTTGTAGCCCGAATACACCGCCGCACCGACCATGGTCGGCATGGCCAGGAAGAACGAGAACTCGGTGGCGGCCTTGCGCGACAGGCCGAACAGCAGGCCACCGATAATGGTCGAGCCGGAACGCGAGGTGCCGGGGATCATTGCCAGGCACTGGGCAAAGCCCACCTTCAGCGCGTCTTTCCAAGTGATGTCATCGACGGTCTCGGCATGCACTTCGTGTTGGCGGCGCTCGGCCCACAACATGACGATGCCGCCCACTACCAGCGCCGTGGCCACGGTGATCGGGTTGAACAGGTAATGGTGGATCAGGTTGGCGAAAATCACCCCCAGTACCACCGCCGGCAGGAACGCGATCAACAGGTTGAGCGTGAATCGCTGGGCGTTGCGCTGGGTCGGCAGGCCGGTGACCACGTCGAGAATCTTGCGCCGAAACTCCCAGACCACCGCGAGGATCGCGCCGAGCTGGATGATGATGTTGAACGCCATGGCACGTTCGCCGCCGAAGTCGAGCAAGTCGGCGACGATAATCTGGTGGCCTGTGCTGGAGATGGGCAGGAACTCTGTCAGTCCTTCCACCACGCCGAGTATCAATGCCTGTGCGGCAGTCCACAAATCCATACTTCCCCCAAAGGTCTTGCGCTACGGCAAGCCTCGCTAGTCTTTTTAATGGTTCACTGACAACGAGCGCACTAAAGTGCCCGGTGTTGAGATTCAACGCCGGTCTGCAAAAATTCTGTGAAAAATCAGGCAGTACTCAGGTTTTCCAATTTCAGGCCGAAAGCCTATCAGACAAGCCGGAAATGTCGATGCGACGGCCACAATTATAAAAAGCACGGAGTGACAGGACGATGAACAGTTTGCGCAATATGTCGATCAGCCGGCGCCTCTGGCTGATCCTGATAGTCGCCGTGCTGATGCTGCTGACCCTGGGTTTGCTGATGCTCAAGCAGATTCATGGCGACCTTTATCAGGCCAAGCGCCAACAGACCCAGAACGTGGTACAGACCGCCAGCGGAATCCTGACTTTTTATCACAGCCTCGAAACCACCGGCGTCATGACCCGCGAAGCTGCGCAAAAACAAGCCCTGAGCGCGGTGCGCGGTTTGCGCTATGGCCATGACGATTATTTCTGGATCAACGACCTGACGCCGGTGATGATCATGCACCCGGCCAACCCCAAGCTCGATGGCCAGAACCTCTCGGCGATCCGCGACCCGGACGGCTTTGCCGTGTTCAACGAGTTCGTCAGCCTGGCCAAGACCAAGGGCGCCGGGATCATCAGCTACCGTTGGCCGAAGCCGGGGTCCGACGCACCGGTTGAGAAGACCTCGTATATCCAACTGTTCGAGCCCTGGGGCTGGATCATCGGCTCCGGCGTGTATGTGGATGATGTCCAGGCCGAGTTCAATGTGCAGGTGTGGAAAGCGTCGGGGATCGGCCTGGCCATCGCCGTGGTCATGGCCCTGCTGGTCTCGCTGATCGTGCGCAGCATCGTGCGGCCATTGCAGGAAGCCGTGAACGCCATGGGCAATATCGCCAGCGGCGAAAGCGACCTGACCCGCAGCCTCGACACCCATGGCCGGGACGAAGTCACCCAGTTGTCCCAGCATTTCAACAGTTTTACCGCCAAGCTGCGCCAGGTCGTCAGCCAATTGCAGGTCTGCGCCAATGCCCTGGGACAGTCGTCCACCGAGCTGGGCAACAACGCCTCCCAGGCCCATGACCGCAGCCAGCAACAGTCGCAGCAGATGGAGCTGGTGGCCACCGCGATCAATGAAGTCACCTACGGCGTGCAGGACGTGGCGAAAAACGCCGAGCACGCCGCCAGTGAAATGCGCGACGCCCAGGCCCAGGCACAGCAGGGCCAGGTCAATATCGACAGCAGCCTGCAACAGATCGACCAACTGTCCACCACCATCAGCCAGGCCGTGGAAGTGATCCGTACCCTGTCCAGTGAAAGCACCCAGATCGGCGGCGTGCTCGAAGTGATCCGCTCGATCGCCGACCAGACCAACCTGCTCGCCTTGAACGCCGCGATCGAAGCCGCGCGGGCCGGCGAGCAAGGGCGCGGGTTTGCCGTGGTCGCGGATGAAGTGCGCCTGCTGGCCCAGCGCACGCAAAAATCCACGGCTGAAATCCAGGCGATGATCGAGCGCCTGCAAGGTCACTCGGAAGCTGCGGTCAAGGTCATCAGCGATAGCCACAGCGCCTCGCAACTGACCATCGAACAGGCCGGCCAGGCCGGTGCCAGCCTCACCGCCATCGGTCAGGCGCTGCAAAACCTCAACGGCCTCAACGCCTCGATTGCCAGCGCCACCCTGCAACAGGCGCACGTAGTGGAAGACATCAACCAGAACGTGACCCAGGCCGCCGGGCTGTCCCACAGCACGGCGCTGGCGGCAGAACAGTCCAGCGTGGCCAGTGCGCACCTGCGTAGCCTGAGCGAGCAACTCGAAGGCTTGCTGCGCCAATTCAAGGTCTAGCGCCGTTCAACCTGTGGGAGGGGGCAAGTCGAATCGTCGCACCGCCCCTCCCACATTTGCCCTCCGGTGTTTTGAAGATTGCCTGCCTCTGGTTACAATCCCCGCCCTCTCCCACTCTCCCAAGGAACCACCATGTCCGGGCTTGAACTGTTCGCCGCCGCCCTGGGGGTGATCGCTGTCTGGCTGACAGTCAAGCAAAACCCCTGGTGCTGGCCCATCGGGCTGGTGATGGTGCTGCTCTACACTTGGGTGTTCTATGACGTGAAACTCTACTCCGACATGCTGCTGCAGGTGGTCTACGCCGCCTTGCAGGTGTACGGCTGGTGGCAGTGGACCCGCGCCGGCGAGGTCAGGCAAGGCCGCCAGGTCACCCGCCTGGGCTGGCCTGCAATCATGACCAGCCTGGCCATCGGTGCGGTCGGCAGCCTGCTGCTCGGCGCTGCCATGGCCCACTGGACCGACGCCGCCCAACCCTGGCTCGATGCCGCCCTGACTGGCTTCAGCCTGGTGGCGCAGATGTGGATGGCGCAGAAGCGCGTGCAGTGCTGGCCGCTGTGGGTCGCCCTCGATGTGATCTTCGTCGGGCTGTTTCTCTACAAAGGCCTCTACCTCACCGCCGCGCTTTACGCCTTGTTCACGGTGATCGCCGTGCAAGGCTGGCGTGAATGGCGCGCCGACCCGGCGTTGCACGCATGAAAGTAGTGGTACTGGCCGGCCCCGAATCCAGCGGTAAAAGCTGGCTGGCGAGCGAACTGCAAGCCCATTTCGGCGGGCTGATGGTGGGGGAATACGTGCGCTATTTCATCGACCAGCATCAGCGTGACACCCGCCTGGCCGACATTCCGGCCATCGCTCGTGGCCAACTGGCCTGGGAAGACGCCGCCCGCGCCGAACAACCGCACCTGCTGATCCTCGACACGCACCTGCTGACCAACAAACTGTGGAGCCAGACCCTGTTCGGCGACTACCCGGCGTGGCTCGACGACGAACTGCTGGCCCGGCACTACGACCTGCACCTGCTGCTATCCCCGGAGGATGTGGAATGGACTGCGGATGGCCAGCGCTGCCAACCGCAATTGGCCGACCGCCAGGCGTTTTTCAACGATGGCCTTGAGTGGATGCAGCAGCATCGACAGGCGGTGGTGGTGATTCGAGGGGATTGGGAAGCGCGCCGCGCCAAAGCCTTCGCGGCAGTCAAACAGATACTGTAGGAGCGAGCTTGCGCGCGAAGAACGCAGGGGCACCGGATCAATCCAGAATGCCCGCGTTATCGTTGACGTTCTTCGCGAGCAAGCTCGCTCCTACAGGGAGTTGCAGCGGTTAGTAGCCCAGCGACAGCCCGGTATTACGGCGCGGGTCATTGGCCCCATAGAAGCGGTTATTCCCCACCGGCTTGCCCTCCAGCGACGGTGCACCCACCAGGATCGCGGCCAGGTGGTTGGCATCCTGAGGCCCGGCAAACTTGTGGCCCCAGCTTTCGAGGATCTTCTGGGTGTCGGGGCTCACCGCGAAGGTTTCGAGGTTGGTGGTGTCTGGCATCCACTGTTGGTGGAAACGCGGCGCGTCGACGGCTTCCTGGATGTTCATCTTGTAGTCGATGACATTGAGGATGGTCAGCAAGGTGGCGGTGATGATGCGGCTGCCACCCGGCGTACCGACGACCATCACGGCCTTGCCGTCCTTGGTCACGATGGTCGGGCTCATCGACGACAACGGCGCCTTGCCCGGTGCGATGGCGTTGGCTTCACCCTGCACCAGCCCATACATGTTCGGCACGCCGACCTTGACGGTAAAGTCGTCCATTTCATCGTTGAGGATCACCCCGGTCTTGCTCGCCATCACGCCGGCACCGAACCAATCGTTGAGGGTGTAGGTCACCGACACCGCGTTGCCCCACTTGTCGACGATGGAGTAGTGAGTGGTGTTGTTGCCTTCATGGGGCGATACGCCGGGCTTGATCGCCTGGGAGTCGCCGGCCTTGTTCGGCTCGATCGCGTCACGCAGTTTCGTGGCGTAGTTTTTGTCGAGCAGATGCTCGATCGGGTTCTTCACGAAGTCCGGATCCCCGAGGTAGCTGTTGCGGTCCACATAGGCATGGCGCATCGCTTCGATCTGGTAGTGCAGGCCCTGGGCCGAGTGATAGCCCAGGTCGGCCATCGGGTAGCCTTCGAGGATGTTCATGATCTGGCAGATCACCACGCCCCCGGAGCTCGGTGGCGGCGCCGAGACCACGTGGTAGCCACGATAGTCGCACTCGATAGGCGCCAGTTCGCGGGTCTTGTACTTGTCGAGGTCAGCCTGGGTGATGATGCCTTTGCCGGCCTGGCTGGAATCCACCAACGCCTTGGCCACCCAGCCTTTATAGAAGCCGTCGCTGCCCTTGGCAGAGATTTCTTTCAACGTCTTGGCCAGGTCTTTCTGGACCAGCTTCTGGCCCACCTGCATCGGTTGGCCGTTGTGCAGGAAGATCGCGCGCAGGTCCTTGTCTTTTTCGAACTCGCCAGTGGCGGTGTGCAGCAGGTCGATATCGCCCTGTTCCAGTTCGAAGCCGTTTTCCGCCAGCTTGATCGCCGGGGCAATCACCTGGGCGCGCTTGAGGGTGCCGTATTTGCTCAAGGCCAGCTCCATGCCCGACACCGTGCCGGGAACGCCGACCGCCAGATGGCCCTTGGCGCTGAGGCCGTCAACGACGTTGCCGTCCTTGTCCAGGTACATGTCGGCGGTGGCCGCCAAGGGGGCTTTTTCGCGGAAGTCGAGGAAGGTCTTGCGCCCGTCGGCCAGTTGCACGGTCATAAAGCCGCCGCCGCCGAGGTTACCCGCCGCCGGATACACCACCGCCAACGCGTAGCCGACGGCTACGGCCGCATCCACCGCATTGCCGCCAGCCTTGAGTACATCCACGCCCACATGAGTGGCCAAATGCTGGGCGGTCACCACCATGCCATTTTCACCGGCTACCGGGGCCTGGGAGGCGGCGTGCACGCCGCTGACCGTCAACACCAGCGCAGTGGCAATTAATGTGCGGCTGAAAGGTTGGTATTTCATCCATGACTACTCTAGTTATTGAGATGCACCAAAATAGCCCGGCGCGGATTGAATCCCCAGCGCAATGGCGTTTTTATTACAGAACTTGTCGGTCACAGAACGGAGCGGAAAATCCCCATGCTATATTCCGCGCCCAAACTGTCGTGCGAGGCACTTTGACATGGTGATCAAGAAGACCGGCATTCGGGCACAACAGGCCGACCAGACCCGCGCGCGCATCCTCCAGGCGGCGGTCAAGGTGTTCACCCGCGACGGCTATTCCGGCGGGCGCGTCGATACCATCTCCAAGGAGGCCGACTCCAACGACCGCATGCTCTATTACTATTTCGGCAGCAAGGAACACCTGTTCGTCTGCGTGCTGGAACACACCTACGAGCAATTCAACCAAGCCGAAGGCAAACTCAAGCTGAACCTCGACACCCCCGTGCAGGCCCTGCGCGACCTGGTGGGGTTTATCTGGAACTACTACGTCAAGCACCCGGAGTTCGTGGCGATCCTGAGCATCGAGAACCTGCACCAGGGCAAGCACGCCCGGCAGTCGGGTGAGATGCGACGGCTGTCAGGCGAAGCGGTTGGCGTATTGCGGCCGATTATCGAAGCCGGCCAGGCCCAGGGCGTGTTCCGCGAGGATGTCGACCTCAAGCACGTGTACTTGATGATCGCCTCGCTGTGCTACTTCTATAACTCCAACCGCCATACCCTCAGCTCGTTCCTGGGGGAGGATTTGTCGAACAAAGGGCCGCAGCAGGATTGGCTGGGATTTATCAGTGACCTGGTGGTCCGGGGCGTCACACCGCCCCCCTTGTAGAAACCGGACCCACCTGTGGGCGCAAGCCCGCTCGCCATAATAGTGTCAGTGCGTACCAGGGTTGGCGCGTAGGTGGGCGACCTTCTGTTCCAGCCCTTCCCAGCCTGGCGCATTCGGCGCAAATCGCCCGCGCAGATAGGCCACCAGATCCGCCACCTGAGTGTTCGACAGGCTGTCCTTGAAGCCCGGCATATAGCCCAGATCCTGTGTGGCCGGATTGTTGATGCCTTGCAGGATCACCTTGATCAAATTGTCCGGCCGATCGCTGTGCACATTGGTATTGGTCGCCAGTGACGGGCTGACCCCAAACAATTTCGGCCCCAGGCCATCGGCATGGCAGGCTTTGCACGCGCCCTCGAACACACGCCGGCCATTGGGATTTGGCACCGGGGTCGCCACCTGCACATCAGCAACGGCCTCGCCCTTCAGCGACGCCAGGTACACCGCCATCGCACGGATATCCGCCTTGGGCAATTTCGACAACTCACTGACCACCGGCCCCATCGGGCCTGCCGCCACGCCATGGGCATCGGCATAACCGGTACTCAAATACGTGAACAACTGATCTTCGGTCCACGGCGTCGGCGCCTTCGACAGCCCCGTCAGCGCCGGGGCCTCCCAGCCGTCCACGATGCCACCGGCCAGGAACGCCTTGCCGCCCTTCTCTGCCCCCATCAGATTGCGCGGCGAATGGCACGCCGCGCAGTGCCCCAAGCCGTTCACCAGATAATTGCCGCGATTCCATTGCTCACTGCGTTCAGGCTGCGGGGTGATTTCACCGCGACGCAGATTGAGTGCATTCCACCCCGACATCAGGGGCCGGAGATTGAACGGAAACCTCATGGCATTCGGCGTCGGCTCCTGGCTAACCGGCGCCTGGGCCATCAGGTAGGCGTACAGCGCCTGCATGTCGGCATCGTTGATGTTGCGAAACGCCGTGTAGGGAAACGCCGGGTACAGGTTGCGTCCGTCACGGCCAATCCCATCGCGCATCGCCCGCTCGAACGCGGGGTATGACCAGGCGCCAATGCCGGTCTCGACATCCGGGGTGATATTGCTGCTGTACAGCGTGCCGAACGGCGTCTGCATCGCCAGGCCACCAGCATTGGCCGCTCCACCAGGCGCCGTATGGCACACCGCGCAATCCCCTGCCGCCGCCAGCAAACGCCCGCGTTCCAGCGTGGACTTGGACCAGGTGCCGGCGCTGGGCGGCGCAATGGGTGCAATCTCGCTGTGAAACGGCCAGGCCGTGGCCAGCACCGCGCCCAGGGTGGCGAACAGCGCACCGAACCACCACCTGCGGCGTTTTTCCGGCGACTTGGCGGGCTCCCCCAAGGTGCCGGCATTCAACGCCGCCAGCACACGTTCCGGGGTGATCGGCAACTCGCGAAAGCGAATCCCGGTGGCGTCGTAGATCGCATTGGCAATCGCCGCCGCGCTGGGCACCGAGGCCGACTCACCAGCGCCCATGGGCGGCTGATCCTGGCGCGGCATCATCATCACATCGATCTGCGGCACTTCGGGAAAGGTCAGAATCGGGTAACCGCCCCACTCCTTGCTCGCCACCGTCGACTCTTCAAACGTCACGCGCTCTTTGAGTACGCGGCTGGTGGACTGGATCACGTTGCCGTGGATCTGATGTTGCACGCCCGCCGGGTTGATCATCATCCCTGCGTCATGGCCGATCACTACCCGCGTCACCGACACATCGCCGGTCTGCTTGTCGATCGCCACGTCCGCCACCCACGCCGCCCAGGCCGCACCGAAACCTGGGAATTTGCTATGGATGTAGCGCGCGTAGGCAAAGCCGCGGCCGCGCAGCAGGTGGTCTTCGCTGGCGGTCTGCATCGGCGCAGTGCGCGGCGACCAGTTGGCGCGTTCAGCGGTGGATTTGACCAGATCGATGGCGCGCTCATCCTTGAGATAACGCAGGCGGTATTCCACCGGGTCCACGCCGGCAGCGAACGCCAGTTCGTCGATATAGGATTCGTGGGCGAAGGTGTTGGGTAAGGCCGATACGCCGCGCATCCACGAAGCCCGCACGATGGGTGCCATGTCGTTGATGGTCACGCGCATGGACTCGATGTCATAGGGTGGAATCGAGGTGCGGTCGCCCATCTCGAACATCGCCACCACCGGCTCGACACGACCGGTCAACAACAGCGCCAGGGTCGGCGCGCCATTCGAGGGGTAGCTGGTTTCAAAATCGTAGGCGGCAATGCTGCCGTCGGCGTTGAGGCCGCCATCCACTTCCATCAGCTGCGCGGTGCCCTTGGGCTCCCACAGGTGTTCCTGTTCACGGCTCAATTGCACGCGCACCGGCTTGCCCACCGCGCGCGACAGCAGCAGCGCGTCGGCACACACATCGTCGGCACAATTGCGCCCGTAACAGCCGGCAGCCTCCATGCGGATCACCTCGATCAGCGCTTCATCGCAGGCCAACAACCACGCGAGGTCAGCGCGCAGCAGGTGCGGGTTCTGGCTGCCGGACCATACGCGGCTGCCGGCCGGCGTGTAATCCGCCACGCCGCAGGATGGGCCGATGGAGCCGTGCATCTGGTATGGCCACAGGTAACTGCGCGGCATGCGCTGGCTGGCATTGGCGAGCGCTTCGTCGACATTGCCCTGGTCGAGCACCGTGCGGCGAACGCGAGGATTGTCGCGGATCGCCTGCTCAACATCGCTCATATCCGGCAACCCATTGTTCCACGGTTTCCAGTGCACCTGCAGCGCCTCGGCGGCCTTGATCGCCTGCTCCTCGCGCAGCGCCACCACCCCGACAAAATCACGGATCACCACCACCGCGACGATGCCGGGGATATGCGCGATGGAGGACTCATCCACGCTCAACAGGCTGTTGCCGACAAAGTCGCCGCAATCCAGCCCTGCATACGGCGGGCGCACCACCCGACCATGGAGCATGCCGGGCACACGCATGTCATGGACATAGGTCAACTCGCCAGTGGCCTTGCCGGGGATGTCTACCCGTTCGGCGCCCTTGCCCACCAGGCGATAATCCTCAAGGGCCTTCAAGGGGGCATCACCGCTGACGCGCAACTGATCGCGCTGGCCGCAGACCAGCTCGCCATAGGTGAGGGTTCGCCCGTCTGACGCATGAATCACGCCCGCTTCCACCTTGAGGCTCGCCGTACTCACGCCCCAACGCCCGGCGGCCCGCGCCAGCAGAAAGCGCCGCGCTTCGGCCGCCGCGTTACGCAGCGGCACTGCGGAAATCTGCAAGGTCGCGCTGGCAATCGTCGCGCCCTGATTTGGCACGCGCTCCGTGTCGCCGAGCACCATCCTCACCTGGTCCAGGTCCAGATCGAGCTCTTCGGCGACGATCTGCGCCAGCGCGGTGCGGATACCGGTGCCCAGGTCCACATGGCCGTTGAAGGCGTACACCAGACCGTCATCGTTCACGGCGATAAACAATCCCAGTTCCTTGGGCTTCACGGTGGGCGTCCCGCCCTTGGCCACCGGGCCGGAAGGCGGTAGCACATCATCGACGATCAGCAGCACGCCGGCCTTGGCCAGCCACTGGTCACGGGAAAGCGGAGTATCGGTCATGGTCATCGATCCACGGTCATAAGGCGGGCGGCACGCAGCACCGCGCGGAGGATTTCGAGATGGGTGCCACAGCGGCAGAGGTTGCCCGACAACTCATTGCGCACCTCGGCTTCGCTGGGGTTGGGATTGCGGTCAAGCAAAGCCTTGGTGGTCATGATCATGCCGTTGAGGCAGTAACCGCATTGGGCGGCCTGCTCATCAATAAAGGCCTGCTGCACCGGGTGCGGCGCCTGGCGCGTGCCGAGGCCTTCAAGGGTGACGATCTTGCGCCCTGCCGCCCCCGACAGCGGGAATACACAGGAGCGCGCGGCCACGCCATCGATGATCACGGTACATGCGCCGCACTCCCCCAAACCGCAGCCGTACTTGGGGCCGTTGAGTTGCAGGTCATTGCGCAACACCAGTAGCAGCGAGGTGTCCGCCATGGCGCTGACTTCGCTGGGTTGGCCGTTGACCTCAAGCGCTACCGTGATGTGGGGGCTGATCATTCGCTTCGCCTGTCTCCATTGATGAAGTAGTCACTACATAAAACAGTCAAAAAAAAGCGTCACGGACCTGGGGCCTCGCGACACACTTGACTCATGAAGTGGCTGCTACATCAACTCAGAGCAAAAACGATGCCAAGGGGGTGGACGCATCCTCTGTGGCAAGGGGACTTGTTGTGGTGAGCAGGTTTGTTGTGGTGAGCGGGCTTGTTGTGGCGAGCGGGCTTGCCCCGCGTTGGGGCGCGAAGCGGCCCTAACCCCAGGCGCCACGGTTTTTTCAGAAAGAACTCGGCGACTTTATTGGGGCGGCTTCGCCACCCAACGCGGGGCAAGCCCGCTCGCCACAACAAGTCCCCTTGCCACAACAAGTCCCCTTGCCACAACAGGCCCACTTGCCACAACGGGCCCGCTAACCAAACCAAGCCCGGCTCCAGGCCGCTATCAGTCCTGGGGATCGTCGATCATCTTGCGCAGCAGGAACAGCACCGCCACCCGTTCGGCGGGGTTGAGGTTGCTCATGGTCAACTCGCTGATCTGTGCCGCGCGCGGCGTAGTATGTGCGACCAGTTCGGCGCCCGCGCCAGACAGGTTGACCACCACCTTGCGCTTGTCTTGCGGGTCGGGCTCCAGGGTAATCAGTTCCTTCGCCTTGAGCCGTTCGACAATCCCGCGAATGGTCGCCTGGTCCACAGCCGTGGCCTTGACCAGCTCAGTCAGGGAACTTGCACCGTGATCGCGCAGCGCACACAGGGTGACGAACTGCACAGCAGTGAGCTGCGAATCGCCGACATTCTGCTGAAAGATCGCCAGGTGGCGCTGGTAGGCCTTGCGCAACAGGTGGCCAACTTGTTCAGAAAAGACGTAGGAATCAGGCACGGCGGACTCGGTGGGTGGTTGGCGATGGGAAGGCATGATGGCGGGGATGCCGAAATGACTCAAGGCACTCATCGCCTGAAAGCACTCAAAAATGCGGGAGGGGACTTGCCCCCTGCCCACACGGGATCTTCAGCGAGCCAAGGACGCTGCGGGGGCCACCACATCCCCCGCAATCACCACCGTCTCATCATCCAGGTACACGTCGCAATTGCGCAGCGGAATATCCATATGGCACGGCGTCTTGCGCGTGCCGCCCACCTCGGTATTCGGCCCGGTGGAAAACAGGAAGTTGCCATAGAACGCCCGCGCATCCATGCACATGCCGTCGTTCTTGTCATGCAGGCCCATGGCGGTCCATTGCGCCCGCGGCTGCAAGCCCCAGCCGATATGGGAGATGCCGTACACCTCAGGGTCGTTGAAGTACTTCATGTAGTCGCGCAGGTATTCGGCCTCGAAACCACCATGAATCCCGGTGATAAAGCCCTTCTCGATCTCCAGGGTGATCTTCTCGCGGGTGTAGGTCTTGAACGGCAGGAGGATGTCGCCAATGTCCAGCACCAGCACGCCCTCGGCGGTTTCTTCGTTGGGCCAGGAGAACAGAAAACCACTCGGCCAGTGGTCCCAGCGCCCAGGTTCATCGGCAAAACCGTATTCAGTCACTGACGGGTACTGCCCCAAGGCGGCGCGGAAATCGCTGCCGGCGCGGGATTTGACGTGGATCGAACGCGCTTTCTTCAACATCTGTTCGGCCGCCAGTACGCGCACCTTGTCGTCTTCGCTGGGCAGCATGCGCGCCAGCACTTCCGGCGGCTCCACAGCCAGCAGGATGCGCGTGCCGGTCTTGAGGATCTGCTCCTGCTCCGGCGAGTGCAGCAGCATCATGGTATCGACGATCAGGTCGGCGGCTTCGAGCGCACGCTGGGCGGCGATATTGCCGGTGAGTGCGGTGTCACCGCAGTAGGCGGTCATGTCATTGCCCATCGCCCGTGGATGGTTGAACGACGGCAATTCCACTGCGTACACCTTGGCGCCCAAGCGCTGCGCCGCGTCCATTGCGGCACGCACGGTACGCGCGTCGGAATAATGGCTCTTGAGCACGGCCACGCTCTGGGTCGCATCGACCTTCGACAACCTCAGCACATGTTCAAACATCTGGGTCAGTTCGCAATCGCTTACCGGCATTTTCCTGTCTCCTGTTGGGTTGCACCAAGTTCAGGCATTGCGCTTCACTCTAGTGCACTTTTATAGCGTATACGCCATTTAATAACGATAAGACCTGAATTACAGGCCGACTGCAAGCGCCGCGCCAAACCGTTACCAACCCACACAAACCTAATATTTAATGGCTACTAAGCGTTACATAGGCCGATTGACGCCCAAAAATAAATTTTCAACGATGGACTTCCCATTTCAAAAAATAAGCGTATACACTTTAAAAACCTTGCGGAAAGATGCCGCCGAAAAATCAAAAAGAGAGAGGAACACGCCCCATGGGAAGCACACAAAAAATCGCCATCGTCGGTGCCGGCCTGGGTGGCGCGGCGGCAGCCACCCTGTTGCAACAAGCCGGCTTCGACGTGGACGTTTTTGAGCAGGCACCGGAATTTTCCCGGTTGGGCGCGGGCATCCACATGGGCCCCAACATCATGAAAATCTTCCGCCGCATGGGCATCGAGAAGCAGTTGGACTTGATGGGCTCGCACCCCGAGCACTGGTTCAGCCGTTGCGGCGAAACCGGCGACTACCTCTCGCGCATCCCCCTCACCGGCTACGGTGCTTCCTATATCACCGTGCACCGCGGCGACCTGCACGCCTTGCAGATGTCCACCCTCAAGCCCGGCACCCTGCACTTCAACAAGCGCCTGGAAACCCTTGAAGAAACCGATACCCAGGTGCGCCTGACCTTTGCCGACGGCGAAGTGACCTACGCCGATATCGTGATCGGCGCCGACGGCATCAACTCAAAGATCCGCGAAGAACTGCTCGGCGTGGAAAAACCGCTGTACAGCGGCTGGGTCGCGCACCGCGCACTGATCCGTGGCGACCAGCTGGCCAAGTACGACCTCACGTTCGAGGACTGCATCAAGTGGTGGACCGAAGACCGTCACATGATGGTCTACTACACCACCGGCAAGCGCGACGAGTACTACTACGTGACCGGTGTGCCCCATGCCGAATGGGACTTCCAGGGGGCCTTCGTCGACAGCAGCCGCGAAGAGATGTTCGAGGCGTTCAAGGGTTACCACCCCACCGTGCAGGCGCTGATCGAATCCACCGAAAGCGTGACCAAATGGCCGCTGCGCAACCGCAACCCGTTGCCGCTGTGGAGCCGCGGCCGCCTGGTGCTGTTGGGCGATGCCTGCCACCCGATGAAACCACACATGGCCCAAGGCGCGGGCATGGCCATCGAAGACGCCGCCATGCTCACCCGCTGCCTGCAGGAAACCGGGATCAGCGACTACCGCACCGCCTTCCAGCTCTACGAAGCCAACCGCAAGGAACGTGCGTCCCGCGTGCAGGCCGTGTCCAACGCCAACACCTGGCTGCGCACCCAGGAAGATCCGGCCTGGGTCTACGGCTATGACCTGTACGCCCAGGAGCTGAAATCGGGGGTGGCCGCGTGAGCACCTTCCTCTATGGCGGCAACGTGCAGGCCAATGGCATTCGCCAGCATTACCTGCGCTACGGCGGCAAAGGGCCGGCGCTGATCCTGATCCCGGGCATCACCAGCCCTGCAATCACCTGGGGGTTCGTCGCCGAACGCCTGGGCGAACACTTCGACACCTACGTGCTGGACGTGCGCGGGCGTGGGCTGTCCTCCACCGGACCTGGGCTGGACTACAGCGCAGACACCTGCGCCGAGGACATTGGCGCCTTTGCCGATGCACTCCATCTGGACAGCTACCACTTGGTCGGCCATTCCATGGGCGCGCGCTTTGCCGTACGCAGCGCGGTCAAGCACCCCAGGGGCGTCAACCGTGTGGTGCTGATCGACCCACCAGTGTCCGGCCCCGGCCGGCGTGAATACCCGAGCAAACTGCCGTGGTACGTCGACTCGATCCACCAATCCCTGATCGGCATGGACGCAGAGGCCATGCGCGCCTTCTGCGCCACTTGGACCGACGCGCAACTGCAACTGCGCGCCGAGTGGCTGCACACCTGCTTTGAACCGGCCATCGTGCGTGCCTTCAATGACTTCCACACGGTGGACTTCCACCAAGACCTGCCGCACCTCAAGGCCCCGGCCCTGTTGATGGTGGCCGGGCGTGGAGGCGTGATCCTGGATGACGACATCGCGGAAATCCAGGCCCTGCAACCGAGCATCCAGGTCGCCCGCGTGCCGAATGCCGGGCACATGATTCCGTGGGACGACCTCGAAGGCTTCTTCCACGCCCTCGGCGACTTCCTCGTACAACAATAAGGACACCACCATGCAGAAGCTTTACCGCATTGGCCAGATTGTGCCGAGCTCCAACACCACCATGGAAACCGAGATCCCGGCGATGCTCACCGCGCGCCAGGCGATCCGCCCCGAGCGCTTTACCTTTCACTCCAGCCGCATGCGCATGAAGCAAGTGCGCAAGGAAGAACTGGCGGCGATGGACGGCGAATCCGATCGTTGCGCCGTCGAACTGTCCGACGCCAAGGTCGACGTGCTGGGCTATGCGTGCCTGGTGGCGATCATGGCCATGGGCCTGGGCTATCACCGCAACTCCGAACAGCGCCTGCGCAAGGCCACCGCCGATAACGACGCCAACGCCCCCGTGATCACCAGTGCCGGGGCGCTGATCGAAGGCTTGAAAGTCATGGGCGCCAAGCGCATCGCGATTGTCGCGCCCTATATGAAGCCGCTGACCGAACTGGTGGTGAACTACATCCGCGAAGAAGGCTTCGAGGTGGTGGACTGGCGCGCCCTGGAGATCCCCGACAACCTCGACGTGGCCCGTCACGATCCGGCCAACCTGCCGGCCATTGTCGCCGGAATGAACCTGCAAGGCGTCGATGTGATCGTGCTGTCGGCCTGCGTGCAGATGCAGTCGCTGCCGGTGGTGGCCAAGGTCGAAGCACAAACCGGCAAGCCAGTGCTCACCGCCGCCATTGCCACCACCTACGCCATGCTCAAGGCCCTGGACCTGGAACCCATCGTTCCCGGCGCCGGCGCCCTGCTCTCCGGCGCGTACTGAAGCGCAGATGGAGAAGTGGCGAGCTCACCCCAACAAACTCCATCACCACAGGGTAAGTGCATTGTCCAAATATGAGGGATTGAAACGATGAGCGAACAATCCGCCGACGCCAACTACCAAGGCGTCTGGGGCAACCGCATCGGCTTCGGTAAAAAAGCCGCCTTGCTGATGATCGACTTCATGCAGGGCTACACCACCGAAGGCGCACCGTTGTTCGCGCCGGGCGTGGTGACTGCCGTGGCTGAGAGCGTCGAGCTGCTGGCCACCGCGCGCAAGCACGGGATTGCGGTGGTGCACACCAATATCCGCTACCATCCCGGCCATTTCGTCGACGGCGGTATCTGGGTAAAAAAGGCCCCAGTGATGAAGGACATGGTCGAAGGCAACCCCCTCGCTGCGTTCTGCGCCGAGGTCGTGCCCCAGGCCGATGAAGTGGTGATCACCAAACAATACGCCAGCGCGTTTTTCGGCAGCAGCCTGGCCCCGATGCTGCACGCCCAGGGCATCGACACAGTGGTACTGGCCGGCTGCTCCACCAGTGGCTGCATTCGTGCAACGGCGGTGGACGCGGTGCAACACGGGTTTCGCACCATCGTCGTGCGCGAGTGCGTCGGCGATCGACACCCGGCGCCCCATGAAGCCAACTTGTTCGATATCGACAGCAAGTACGGCGACGTGGTGAGCAAGCAGGAGGCGATGAGCAAATTCAGGGAGCAATAAGACGTTACTAAGAACTGCGCCGTAGAGCGCGGTCTTGAAAAAACTGAGGCCTGAAGCCAGGCACCTTACCGGTGGCGAGCGAGCTTGCTCGCGTTGGAGTGCGCAGCGCTCCCAGCACTCTGGGGCTGCTCGACGGGAGCAGGCTCCCTCGCCACCGGTAAAGGCCAACCCGACCCCCTCAGTCTTCTGACACTGCCTTTGGACGTCGCTTGTACAGCACGCCGAAGTGCTGGAACAAAGCGGCAGCATAAAAACCATAAGTCACCGCCAGGAGACACCCCAATGCCCATTGCGAATGCAGCACCCGCGACCACGGTCGCCGATCCCGTCAACACGCTCTACCACAAGATCACCTGGAAGCTGATCCCGTTCCTGTGCTTCTGCTATCTGGCCGCGTACCTCGACCGGATCAACATCGGCTTCGCCAAACTGCAGATGCTCGACCAGTTGCAGTTCAGCGAAACCGCGTTCGGCCTCGGGGCCGGCCTGTTCTTCGTGGGCTACATCATCTTTGAAGTACCGAGTAACCTGGTGCTGGAGCGGGTCGGCGCAAAAATCTGGATCGCGCGCATCATGATCACCTGGGGCCTGCTCTCGGCCTGCACCATGCTGGTCACCTCGACCACCCAGTTCTACATCCTGCGCTTTTTGCTCGGTGCCGCCGAAGCCGGCTTTTTGCCTGGGGTGCTGTACTACCTGACCACCTGGTTTCCCACGCACCGGCGCGGACGCATCATTGCGTTGTTCATGATCGGCCTGCCGCTGTCCAGCGTGATCGGCGGCCCGCTGTCCGGCTGGATCATGGGGCACTTCGACCATATGGCGGGCCTGCGTGGCTGGCAGTGGCTGTTCCTGATCGAAGCAGTGCCCAGCGTGCTGCTCGGCGTCCTGACGTTCTGGGCGTTGCCCAACAGCTACCAACAAGCCAAATGGCTGTCGATCGAGGAAAAGACCCTGCTCGAACGCGAGCTGCGCAAGGATGACGCCGACGGTGCCGGCAGCAAGCACAGCTTCCGTGACGGGTTCTTCAACCTCAAGGTGTGGATGCTCGGCGGGATCGACTTTTCGATCCTGCTCAGCGCCTACGCCATGGGGTTCTGGATGCCAACGTTTATCCGCAACGCCGGGGTCACCGACACCTTCCATATCGGCATCCTCACCGCGCTGCCGAGTGTCGCCGCGCTGCTGGGCATGCTGCTGATTGGCGCCAGCTCGGACAAGCACCGCGAACGCCGCTGGCACATCATCGTGCCGTTTTTCATTGGCGCAGCCGCGATGGCCACCAGCACCTTCTTCACCCATAACGTGGCTGCCACCGTGGTGCTGTTCGCGATTGCCTCGGCGGCGATCATCGGCGCGGTGCCGGTGTTCTTCAGCCTGCCGGCGACCTTTCTCAAAGGCACCGCGGCGGCCACCGGCTTCGCCCTGGCCTGCTCGGTGGCGAACATCGCGGGCCTGGTGAGCAACTCCTTGATGGGCGTGGCGATCGACGTCACCGGCAGCAGCGCGGGTGCGTTGTGGTTCTTCGCCGGTTGCCTGATCCTCAGCAGCTTCCTGGTCATCGCCTTGCCGGCGAAACTGGTGAATCGCTGATACCCCAACTTTCTCGGATGAATCACCCTGCAAGGTTTTCTGAAACGCTGGGGACTGACCGACTGAACACCTGCGGCAAGTTGCGCATCGGCAAATGAATGGCGCTAGAATCAGCGCCATTCTTGCCCCCGCCTTTTCCGACACGAGCCCCCCCATGAGTTTTGATTTCGACACGATCCACCCCCGCCTCGGCACCGGCAGCACCAAGTGGAACCGTTACCCGCCAGATGTCTTGCCAATGTGGATCGCCGACATGGACATCGCCGCGCCGCCGGCGGTGTTGCAAGCCCTGCACGAGCGTCTCGACCAGCAGATCCTCGGCTACAGCGTGGCCGGCCCGGATGTGCGCGAGGCGATTGTCGACGACCTGTGGGCCAAGTACGCGTGGCGCGTGCAACCCGAAGAGCTGCTGTTCCTGCCCGGCGTCGAACCGGGGTTCAACATGGCCCTGCACGCCTTCGTGCAACCCGGCCAACCGGTGGTGCTGCAAACCCCCAACTATCGGCCGATCCGCCTGGCCCCCGGGCACTGGAACCTGCCCCGTATCGAAGTGCCGTTCGACTGCATCGACGGCGAATACCTCACGCCCCTGCCCGCCTTGCGCCAGGCGCTGAGCGGCGCTGGAGCGCTGCTGCTGAGCAACCCGCACAACCCCGTGGGCAAGGTTTTCCCCCGCGCAGAACTGCTGGCCGTGGCCACCGCGTGCCTGGAACAGGGCGCACTGATCATCAGCGACGAGATCCACGCCGAGCTGTGTTTCGACGGGCGTCGCCATATCCCCACCGCCAGCCTCAGCCCGGAAATCGCGCAGCGCACGATCACCCTGATGTCGGCGAGCAAGGCCTACAACGTGGCCGGCCTGAAGACCTGTTTTGCCGTGGTGCAGAACGCCGAGATTCGCGAACGCTTCAACCACGCGCGTTGCGGCATGGTCGATAGTGTCAGCCCCCTGGGCCTGGAAGCCACCCGCGCGGCCTACAGCCAATGCAGCGACTGGCTGGCGGCGCTGGTGCACTACCTGCAAGGCAACCGCGACTATTTGCTTGAGGCGGTGCGAACCCGCTTGCCCGGCGTGGTGATGCATGCACCGCAAGGCACCTTCCTGGCCTGGCTGGATTGCAGCGCCCTGGGGCTGGACGACCCGCAGCAGTTCTTCCTCGAACAGGCCAAGGTCGGCCTGAGCGCCGGTATCGAATTCGGCGATGACAGCCAGCAGTTTGTGCGCCTGAACTTCGGCTGCCCCCGAGCGATGCTCGAAGAGGGTATTCAACGCCTGGAGCGCAGCTTACAAAACCGCTGAAATCGGCTGGAACCGCAACACCGACGTTTCCCACACAGATCAGGTCCACGCCTTGGCGGGGCCAGTCCAGTTGTAGAAACGTTCGCGGAGCCAGCCATCCCATGACGCAATCAATCCAGAACACCGCCCTACCCCCTGTGCTCGTCCTTAACTCCTACACAGGGGAGGCTCCCCGCAATCAACCGGCCTACACCATTTCGCCGCCGTCGAGCCGCGAAACGCTCAGGCACCAGGGCGACAGCCAACTGGTGCAAAGCATCGGCCCCGCGCCGTTCGACCATCCGCTTTCGGGCCCGGACTCACTGTTCAACGTCCCGCCCCATTCCACCCTGGGGCTCTGGTTGAAGCAATTGGACGATGCCCTGCGCACGCCAGATTTCAAGCAGTGGATGAAGGCCAATAACATTTCAACGTCAAACGTACAGTTCCACCCCGGGCCCAATACCCTGGAAGTCACCGTCGATGGCCAACCCAAGACCTTCAGCCTGGACGACCACTCCGGCTTTGCGGCAGCGGCCGGGCCGCTGATCCAGGCGGTACAAGCCCTGGGTTTCTGGCCGCCCTCCAGCGGACGACTGCTCGACTACCCGTCCAAGCCGTACGACGTGGCCAGCGCCCAGGATGTGCTGCGCTTCTATGGCATCAGCCAAGCTGACTCGAATGCGCTGAACACCACGGCCCGCAAACAGACATTTGCGCCCATCACCGACACTGACCCCCTGCGCGGCGCGGCCGCCCTGGCCGCACAACAGCGCGTGGTCGGTGACAGCCATGACCGACATCACCTGATCGCCGGCCTGGCCCGACTGCTGGCTGGCCTGCCCGCGCCGCCAGAAACCCTCCTGGCCTTGGCGCGAGGCCTGAACAGCAGCCAGATCAGCGTGCATCCAGGCTCCTCCTACAGCCAGGAGCACCACAACGGCATGGCCGCTCGCGCCAGCCTGGCACAGGTGCTCCAGGCGTCGGGCAGGCGCCCACCCAAAACATCCGGTCAGTTGAAGCGCCTGCTACGCGACCTGAAAGCAGCCGGGCCGCCAAACCCTGTGGACCTGCGCGAAAAATCCCGCTACGCGCAGCGCTTGCAGTCCATGCAGAACGCGCTCCCCAACGTGCGCAACGAGGCGAAGAAGTGGGCCGAAGAGATCATCTTCACCTTGACTGGGCGCAAGGTCGATGCCGACACCGTGTTCCTCAATCGCTTCTACAACGCGGATTCGGCGCCCACCGTCACCGGCTGGGAACACCTGGGCACAGAGCCGTTACGCTCCCAGCGCCTGCCGGACGCGCTGCTGAGCAACTTCGGCGAGCAGGATTGGACGCCGGGCGTGCTCGACCAGGATGCCGGGCTCTATACAGTGGGTACCGGCGAGAGCAAAAAACGCGGTTATGGCGTGCATAATCAGTTCCCGCTCACCCCTTCAAGGCTGATGCATGAGAGTTGGAAAACCGACTTTCAGGAACTCACGGCGACCCGGCAGGCGCGCTTCTGGAAAGACCATGGCGACGACTACCGCATGGCCTTGAAGGGCAATTTTGTCGCCCAGGCGCGCCAGCAACGCATGGCGTACGAAAAGGCTTCGCCGGCCGAACGTGAGAAAATGCCGCCTGAGCAGCGGTTTACCCATGACGACTATCAGTGGGTGATGGGAGCCGCGTCCAACCTGCCACTGAAGGAGCATCGGCCCCTGACCGTCGAACAGCTGAAGGCGACGGCTCCGGTCAAGGTGTCGACCCACGTGTTTGATATCAACGGCTTTCAATCCAGCGATATCCTGCGCTTTACCGACCACGACGAGACGTATCGATCGGTGCGCGACCGTCGCGACGGCGTGCAGATCCTCTACACTCCAGGCCATCAACCGGCCTTTCTTCGCTTCGATTCCCTGGAAAAAATGGACCAATGGGTCGCCGAGCAAGGCAAGGATCCCGATAAGCTCAAGGCGCTGGCATCACATTTTTCGCTCAGAGATCGGCA
Source organism: Pseudomonas sp. MPR-R2A5 (assembly GCF_058793055.1). Classification (NCBI taxonomy): domain Bacteria; kingdom Pseudomonadati; phylum Pseudomonadota; class Gammaproteobacteria; order Pseudomonadales; family Pseudomonadaceae; genus Pseudomonas; species Pseudomonas sp. MPR-R2A5. The sequence continues at coordinate 26,629 of NZ_JBXAFK010000016.1, read as the reverse complement.
GGACAACGACAACGGTTTCTGGACAGGCTTGAAGACGTTTTTCACCGGCGACGATCAATCGAACAAAGGCGTGGACCGCGCCTTGAAGTACCTGGGCAGCGGGTACTGGGACAATCTCGAAGGCACCGTGATCGATCAAGCCAATGTGCGCATTCAGGGCGATGTATTCAGCGCCATGACGGACGCGGCCCGCAAACGCATGACCAGCGATACGGACATCGCGATCAAATCCAACAGCGAGGTGACCCGTGATACCTGGCTGAACGATGTGACCGCAGCGGCGGGCCTGGTGACCAAGCTGGCGGTGATTGGCGAGCCGGTGGTCGTGGGCATCGCCGCCGCCACCGGTCTTGCAGAAACGGCGTTGGGCGCAGAGAAAGCCTATTCCGGCGATACCCAGGCGGAACGCAGGCAGGGCGCATCCGCGGCGCTGGACGGTGTGCTCAATACGCTGTTCGCTGTCGCGGGCGGCACGGACCCGGTGGCCAGCGACCCGTTTGAGCTACCGCGCGAACGCCCCGCCGTCCTCCCGCTGCGCAACGAAGTGTTTTCAGACGGCCAGCGCGCCCAGGTGATTGACCACGCCCTGACGCCGAATGCCTACACCCTGCCCCGAACCAACGGCTACGACCTGGTCGACGGTGACAGGATCTATCGCTACCGAGACTCCCGGCCTGGGGAGCTGACCGACCTCCAAGCGCAGGAGCCTGCCCAGCCCCTGGACGATTTCGAGGCGATTTGCCCGGCCCCCGCGGCGGTGCGGCGTGTCCGGCGCGGCGCCAACGACGAATGCTTCGCCAAAATCCTTAACGACCTGCCCGAGCCCAAGGCACAGCTGCAGGCCCTGGAGCATGTGCGGCTGTTCCCCTCCAAGCCCAGTTTGTTCAGCAAGGACCGCTGGGTGATCCACGAAAAACGCCTGCATAAAATGCTTGAAACCGACATCGGCTCACAACTGGTGCCGGTCAACGACGCCAAGCGCATCACCTATAAACGCCAGGTCCGCGGCAAGCTCGTGGCCGACCCGGGCTTTGGGTTCTATCCAGGCAACACCGTGGGGCCACTCGCGGAACAGACGCGGGTGGTCAAGCTGAACAAGATCAGCGAAGCCGTTGACGACCAGCGTCAACTGAGGGCCGTGGTCGTCACCAGCGGTACCCAGCCCTACCTGGTCGTGGAAGCGGACACCGCCGAGTTCTACTATGCCCCGCTGGACAAAAAACAGACCGGCGATATCACGTTCAAAAAGTGCAGCCCCACCGAATTGGACCTGGTGCAAGGCTACCGGCAGTTCCTGGGCTTGAACCACAGCACCCAGGCCCTGGATGCCGATTTCATCGCACTGCCCAAGCTCAAGGGCGTGTACCCGCAGCTCGAAGCGGCGGGCTATGCAAAAGCCGATGTGGATGAACTCAAACAGCTGTGCAAAGCGTTGACCGATGAGCAGCAGCGGGAAGTGGTCTACCAGCTGCAGCGGGCCAAAGCCATCACCCCGCCTGACGTTGCACTGCGGCCACAGCAGGTTTCAGCGCTGGAAAAACCGGCGGACTTTGCCCGCTGGCCCGCCGCCCGGCAGAACCGGTTTTACGCCGAGAACGCCAAGGCCCAGGTCCAGCAAGCGCTCAAGGCCACCGGGCTCGGCCCTGGCAACCAGCTGCGTTCGGCGAATGACCTGGCCCGGGCGGATGCGGCTGACATGACGCTCAACTGGCTGCGCCGTACCGCCGACTTGCGCGCGCCGAACGGCCCCGACCTGATCATGAAGACCGGTGCCGGCAACTGCGGCGAAATGGCGCTGCTGTCCAGGGACATCATCGGCAAGAGTGGCGGCAAGGCGGCAGAATGGCGCGCGGGCGACGCGCACGCGTTCACCGTGATCGGCGGCCCACCCGGCCCGGTCAGCGCGACAACCGACTTCGCCGGACCAGCCTGGGCCGATGCCTGGGTCGTCGACCCTTGGGCGGACATCGCCTGCCCTGCGTCTGAGTACACGCAGCAACTGCAGGCCACCATGGCCAAATGGGACGCCGCCGGCTTGCAGATTCGTCAAGGCGGCCAAGCCAATATGAGCCCCCTCGACCCGGACTGGATCGACACCCTGGTCAAGCAACCGAAGCGCCCTTACGAGCTGTCACGCCCCCGGAACGCGAAGGCCCCGGCAGTACGCCCGCCATCATTGCAATCGGCCGCCCCTGTCCACGTGGCCATGGGCGAATCGACCACCCTCAGCAATAACCACGCCCCCCTGTCGACCCGCAGCCTGAGCGACTGCTCGGCGCTGGCGGTACTCAGCGACTGGAATGGCAGCACCTACCAGACCCGTACGCTGATGCACCTGACCGGCAGCAACCTGGAACTGGGCCTGCGCGATGGCAACGCCCAGCAACTGCTGGACAACCTGTTGGCGTCATTGAACAAGGGGGGGCGCGTGATACTGGTCGGCGGGGTCAACACCCAATCCACTCAGGGGTTGGCCACGGTTATCGGACAAACGCTCAATGGGCAGCAGCCGCTCAACGCGTTGCTCAAGGAGCGGCCGGGGGTCACGGTGACGATTGCCGGCTCAGCGGGTATTACTGTCAACGCCGATGGCACCTTCGAGCTGATCGAAGGCACCGGCAAGGGGGTACTGCCCCCCGAAGAGCTGCGCGCCATCTTCGACCGCATCGATTGAGAGGTTCAGCCACACGCCTTTCACCGGCGATGGTGGCCAGCACCGCCGGCTACCGTCACCGGTGCAGTCGCTCAAAGCTTGGCGATGGACACTTCGGTCGACTTCACAAACGCGATCACTTCACTGCCGACCTTCAATTCCAGGTCCCGCACCGAGCGAGTGGTGATGACTGAGGTGACAATCCCGGACGCGGTTTGCACGTCAATTTCAGAGACCACCTCCCCGAGCAGAATTTCCTTGATTACGCCCTTGAACTGGTTGCGCACGTTGATCGCTTTAATGGTCATGTCGGCTTTCCTTTTGGCTGTTGGGTCAATCCGCACGAATGCGCAGGCCCTCAAAATGCGCCAACCGCAAAGACATTAAAAGGAATATATAACTCTTTATTTATTCTATTTTGATATATACAAGCTGTTGCACCACCGACACTTGATCAACAGTTTGCCCCTCTCACAACAGCCTTGGCCCTTCGAAGCCCCGTAAATACGCGTGCAAACGAGATGGCACAGAGACTGCATATTCCTGAAAAGCATGATGGAACATGCCATTTCATTTTTATGAATATAAGAAAAGCCTTCTCTCAACGCCTTGCCGGAGCTGTTCCATGAAACCCTTCACTCAACGCTTACTCGGCGCCTGCGCGCTGGTTCTGTGCCTGCAACCCCTGGCCCAGGCCGCCGAAGCCGACCCTGTCGAAGTCAACCTGGACTATGCCTACTATTCGCCCGTCAGCCTGGTGCTCAAGCATTTCGGCTGGCTGGAACAAGCCTTGCCGCACTCCAAGGTGGGCTGGGTATTGAGCCAGGGCAGCAACCGGTCCCTGGAATACCTCAACAGCGGCGGCGTGGACTTTGCCTCCTCCGCCAGCCTGTCGGCGGTATTGAGCCGGGCCAACGGCAGCCCGATCAAATCGGTGTACGTCTACAGTCGCGCCGAATGGACCGCCCTTGTGGTGCGCAAGGACTCGCCATTCAAGAGCGTCACCGACCTCAAGGGCAAGAAAATCGCCGCCACCAAAGGCACCGACCCTTACCTGTTCACGCTGCGCAGCCTGCAACAAGCCGGGTTGAAGAAGGACGATGTGGAGCTGGTGCACCTGCAGCACCCCGACGGCCGCACGGCCCTGGAGAAAGGTGACGTGGACGCCTGGGCCGGTCTCGACCCGCACATGGCCGCCAGCGAAATCCAGGCCGGTTCGCGCCTGCTGTACCGCAACAAGGCGTTCAACAGTTACGGCGTCGTCAGCGTGACCGAGAAGTTCGCCAAGGAGCATCCGCAGACCATCACCAAAGTGCTCGGCGCTTATGAAAAGGCCCGGGATTGGGCGGTGAAGCACCCGGAGGAGTTCGCCAAGCTGCTCGCCGACGAGTCCGGCCTGCCGTTGGAAGTGGCCAAGCTGCAACTGTCGCGTACGGATCTGAGTACACCGTTCTTGAGCAGCAAGGATGTGCTGTCGTCCAAGGCTGCCGCACCGATCCTGGTGTCCGAAGCGTTGGTGCGCAAAGGCGTGAATGTGGACGAGGTGATCGACCAGTTGATCGACACCTCGTTCGGCCACTGAGGAACCCGTGATGACCAGCAAAACCCAAGCACTCCCCCTGGCCACGCCCGTGGCGATCAACCGCAGTGCCTGGCCAAGGCGGCTCAAGGGCCTGGTGTTGCCGGTGCTGATCCTACTGGTGCTGGAGGCGGTGGTACGCGTGGGTTGGCTGCCGTCCTACCAGATGCCGGCGCCCAGCGAGATTGCCGTGACCCTGACGGACCTGGCCGAAGGCGCATTGTGGAAACACATCAGCGCCAGCCTCGGCCGGGTGTTGCTCGGGTTTGCCATCGGCGCCAGCCTGGCCCTGGGATTCGCCGCCTGGGTCGGGTTGAGCCGTGAGGCCGAAGCCTATCTGGAACCGACCTTCGCCGGCTTGCGCTCGATCCCCAGCCTGGCCTGGGTGCCGCTGTTGTTGCTGTGGCTGGGCATCGATGAAACCTCGAAAATCGTGCTGATCGCGATCGGCGCGTTTTTCCCGGTGTACCTCAATGGCGTCGCGGCAATACGCGATATCGACCGCAAGCTGGTGGAGGTCGGGCAAATGTATGGGTTCAGCCGACGGCGCCTGGTACGTCGCATCCTGTTGCCTGCCGCCCTGCCCGGTCTGTTCACCGGGTTGCGCAGCGGCTTGAGCCTGGCGTGGATGTTCCTGGTGGCAGCCGAGTTGATCGCAGCCACCAAGGGCCTGGGTTACCTGCTCAGCGATGGGCGGGAAACCTCACGGCCAGACATCGTGCTCGCAGCGATCATCGTATTGGCGCTATTGGGCAAGGTCAGCGATGGCTTGCTCGCCACCCTGGAGAAACGCTGCCTGGCCTGGCGTGACACCTTCAACGGCCAAGGCACGGAGCGATAGGCATGCAACCTTTATTGGATATTCGCGTGGCGCGTAAAAACTTCGCCAGCACCACGGTCCTGAGAGATGTGCACCTGGCCCTGCAGCCGCGTGAAGCCGTGAGCCTGCTCGGCCCCAGCGGTTGCGGCAAAAGTACCTTGCTGCGCATCGTCGCCGGGCTGGAAACCGACTTCCAGGGCGAGTTGCGCAGCCCTGAAGGTGAAGTGGCGTTTGTGTTCCAGGAACCCCGGCTGATGCCCTGGCTCACGGTGGAACAGAACATCGGCTTCAGCGACGACCAGCACTACGACCGGGCCTGGGTGACGCAGTTGATCGAGGAAGTCGGCCTCACGGGCTTTGCCCAGGCGCTGCCCAAGGCACTGTCCGGGGGCATGGCGCAACGGGTGGCGATCGCACGCGGCTTGTATTCGCGACCGCAGGTGCTCTTGCTGGATGAGCCGTTCAGCGCGGTGGATGCGTTTACCCGCATGAAGCTGCAAGACCTGTTGCTGCAACTGGCTGCGCACCATGCCATTGCTTTGTTGCTGGTGACCCATGATGTGGATGAAGCGCTCTACCTGAGTGATCGGGTATTGGTGATGGACAACCGGCCGAGCAGCATTCGCCAGGAACTGGCGGTGGACTTGCCGCACCCAAGGGACCGGCGTGATCCGTTGTTGGCGCAGCTCAAGGCGTTGTCGCTGACGCACCTGCAGCGCGCTCATGTGATCTAGGCGTTCTTGCGTAACGTTACCCAATACCGTGTCCGCGCCTGCACCTCAAGCCCCAGGGTCGAGGCCAGCAGGTTGAGGACGCGGTCGGTGTCATCCAGGCGAAAACTCCCCGTGACCCGCAACGTCTCCAGGCTCGGATCCCAGCGCAACACACCTGGCCGATAACGTGCCAGTTCGCGCAAAAAGTCCCCCAGCGCCTGGTTCTGGGCGGTCAGTACACCGTCGCGCCATCCCAATTGCAGCACGTCAAACGGCGCCCATGCACCCAGTCCGCCAGCGTTCAACGGCGCCTGCTGGCCACCCGGCAACGTCGCCAACCTGCCGCTCAAGTCGCGCACCTGCACCGCGCCCTTCAGGACCGACACCCGGCAGCCAGCGGTCAGTTGCCGCACACACACCTCGGCCTGGCTGACCCGCAGTTGCCCGTAGCCTGTATCCAGCGTGAGGGCGGCCGCGCCGGGCACGTTCAAGGCCAGTTCCCCTTCCACCAAGGTGATACGCCGTTGCGCCAGGTCCACGTCCACCGCGGTGGCGGTATTGAGCTGCAGGCTGGCGCCGTCGGCCAGGGACAGGCGCTTGCGCTCGCCGGTGGCGGTGTGCAGGTCGGCACGCCAGACCTCGATAGGCAACTGGCGGCTGATCAACCAGGCGGTCGGCAACAGCGCCGCCACGCCCAGCGCACGCTTGAGCAACACGCGCCGCCCCGGTTGCGGGCGGTCGAGGCTGGCCATCGCCAATGCCTGGGGCAACTCACTGAAGCGCTGGCGCAGGGATTGGGCTTTTTGCCAGGTCTGTTCATGCTGCGGGTGGCTGTCACGCCAGTGCTGCAGCGCGACGTGATCGCGCTCGGTGGCGGCGCCGGATTCCAGCAGCGCCAGCCACTGGGCAGCGGCGCGCGCAATCTCACGGTTCACAGGTCCACCAACAGGCAATGCTCATACGCCTGCGCCATGTAGCGTTTCACCGTGCGCTCCGACACCTCCAACCGCTCGGCGATCTCGCGATAACCCAAGCCTTCGAGCTGACTCCAGAGAAACGCGCGGCGCACCAGCACCGGCAAACCGTCGAGCAGTTCATCCAGGGCTTGCAAGGTTTCCAGTACCAGCCAGCGCTGCTCGGGCGACGGCACACAGGCTTCGGGCAGGTTCGCCAGGGCGTTCAGGTAAGCCTGTTCCAGGCTGCGCCGCTGATGAAAATTGACCAGCAGGCGCTTGCCCACCGTCACCAGATACGCCCGTGGCTCCTGCATCTGCGCAATCGGCTGGGCACTGGCGAGCACCCGCAAAAAGGTGTCCTGACTCAGGTCCGCTGCATCCCAGGCATTGCCCAAGCGCCGCCGCAGCCAGCTTTCCAGCCAGCCGCGATGGTCACGGTACAGGCTCGACAGGGTCAGTTCGGGGGCGTGCGTCGGGACAACAGCATCATTCATGGCAACCACCTGCACGGCGCGATTGAGTCTCAAATGAGATTCATTCTATTTAATATCCTGCCGTGACACCATGATCTTTTCAACATTGGGTTTAGAGCGTTACAGCGTTCTGGCGCGGCAAGTCACGTTTTGGCCCCCTGTGCGCCATGCCGATCCTCCAAAGATCAGGGAAGCCCGAGCGCGAACACGCCGGTGCGTACAATCGAAACTTTACTCTTTGTCTTGTTATGGATATTTTATCCAGACACTCCAACAAGGCCCGTCTCATGCTCACGTCCACTTACCAAGACGTCATCGCCGCCGCTGAACGCCTGGAAGGCTTCGCCCATCGCACCCCGGTATTCACCTCACGCACCCTCGACGCCGAGACCGGCGCCCAGGTCTTCATCAAGTGCGAGAACCTGCAACGGGGTGGCTCGTTCAAGTTTCGCGGCGCGTTCAATGCCCTTTCGCAGTTTGACCCGCAGCAGCGCAAGGCCGGGGTGGTGGCGTTTTCTTCGGGTAACCATGCCCAGGGCATTGCCTTGGCGGCGGGCCTGCTCGGCATACCAGCGACCCTCGTGATGCCCACCGATGCGCCCGCCGCCAAGGTCGCGGCCACTCGGGGCTATGGCGCCAGCGTGGTGCTGTATGACCGTTTCAGCGAGGACCGCGAGCAGATCGGCCGTACCCTGGCCGCAAAGCACGGCCTGACCCTGATCCCACCCTATGACCATCCTGATGTACTCGCGGGGCAAGGCACCGCGGCCAAGGAGTTGCTGGAATTCACCGGCCCGCTGGATGCGTTGTTCGTGGGCCTGGGCGGTGGCGGCATGCTCTCGGGCACCGCCCTGAGTACCCGCGCCCTGGCACCCGATTGCCTGCTCTACGGTGTCGAGCCCGAGGCCGGGAATGACGGCCAACGCTCGTTTCGCAGCGGCAGCATCGTGCATATCGACACCCCCGCGACCATCGCCGACGGTGCCCAGACCCAGCACCTGGGCAACTGCACCTTCCCAATCATCCGCGACAAGGTGGACGACATTCTTACCGTCACCGACGCGCAACTGGTGGCAGAAATGAAGTTCTTCATGCAGCGCATGAAGATGGTGGTGGAGCCCACCGGCTGCCTGGGCCTGGCGGCGTTGCGCCAACTGGGCAAGCGGTTCAAGGGCCAGCGCGTGGGCATTATCGTCACCGGCGGCAACGTGGATATCGAGCGATACGCCGCCCTGCTCCGCGAGGCCCCATGAAGATCATCCAGACATCGAGTGCGGCCAAACCGGCCGGCCATTACGCCCAGGCGATCGGTCACGCCGGCACCCTGTATATCTCCGGGCAACTGCCGGTGAGCGCCGATGGGCGCCATCACCCCGAGGCGTCGTTCGCCGCACAGGCCCAGGTGGCGTTGGAGAACCTGTTGGCTATCTTGAAGGCAGCGGGCGGCTCGCCACAGGACCTGGTGAAAGTCACGGTGTATGTGGTCGGGGTCCAGCACTGGGCTGAATTCGACCAGCTCTACGCCGCCGCATTGGGCGAGCACCGCCCTGCCCGCGCCGTGGTGCCGGTACCTCAATTGCACCACGGTTATCAGGTCGAGATCGAAGCGCTGGCGCGCTACTTGGCGTAGGTATAGACCGCCGCGCGCGACACACCCAGGTGCGAGGCCACGGTTTCCATGGCCCGGCGAATGTCGAGGCAACCCGAATCTTTCAACTCCTGCATCAACACGCGTCGATCTGCGGTCTTCAATGCGCGCGGCGTGGTTGCCAGGCGGGCGGCGAACTGGTCGATGCGTGCACGGATCGCGTCGGCGCCGGAGGGATCGAGAGACTCGCCGAGCTTGTCGCCACTGACCGAACCGAACTGCTCCAGCAGGCCCTGCAAACCACGAAACAACGTGAGGTCAACATTCAGGCACAGGGCGGCGACGTACTGGCCGCGAGCGTCCTTGATGCCGATCGACGTGCTTTTGACCTGGCGCCCATCGGCGAACTGGTTCTGGTAATTGGCTATGACCTGCGGGTAGTCCGGGTCGGCGATACGTGCCAGACCCAACTCGGTGGCCGGGTCACCGGGGGCACGCCCGGAGAGGTTGTTATGGATGGCCAGGATCGCGTGCTGCGGGTCGCGCAAGTCGTGCAGCACCACTTCGCAGAACGGGCTGAAGGTTTTGCTCAAGCCTTCGGCAATCTGTTCGAGCTGGCTGATCAGGGTGGTGTCTTGGAGAGAGGTCTTTTTCATGCAAGACAACATATCCAGTCCTGGACAGGGCGTCAATTTGCACCCTGCCCTTCACTTCGCAGCCCGCGACATCCAATAGGCACCGGGCAGCGACCGAAAACCGCACATCTTGTCCGTTGACCACTGGGACCACACCCCATATAGTGTGCCCATAAACAAAACAGACCACTACATAGTGTGCAGCATCGGTATTTATCGACCACACTACGCGCAGTATTTCAATGCCTAATAGCCTGCAAATCACCTATTTTTGGACGGGTTCACATGCCGTCAGAACAGACCAGGAAGGAGTATTTCGATGCTGAGTTGGGATGAAGTCGACAACGAGGACACCGGTGCAGCGGTGATCAAGGGCGCCAACGCCGGCCACGCCAGCGAAGCCAACATGGACCGCCTCGACGGTGCCGGCGCCGCTGCCGCCATCGAAGCCCGCGCCGTCACCGCCAGTGACTCCGCCGCCATCGTGCGCGCCAAGGCGGCCCTGGACAAACTCGACATCGCCGAAGGCCTCGCCGAACTCGAAGGCGCCTCCGCCCGCGTCGCCGTTGACGAAAAACGCATGATCAACTGCCGCGCCGACCTCAACCAACTCGTCCCCTTCAAGTACGACTGGGCCTGGCAGAAGTACCTCGACGGCTGCGCCAACCACTGGATGCCGCAAGAGGTCAACATGACCGCCGACATCGCCCTGTGGAAAAACCCCGAAGGCCTGACCGACGACGAGCGCCGCATCGTCATGCGCAACCTCGGCTTTTTCTCCACTGCCGACTCCCTGGTTGCCAACAACCTGGTCCTGGCCGTGTACCGCCTGATCACCAACCCGGAGTGCCGCCAGTACATCCTGCGCCAGGCCTTCGAAGAAGCGATCCACACCCACGCCTACCAGTACTGCATCGAATCGTTGGCCATGGATGAAGGCGAGATCTTCAACATGTACCACGAGATCCCATCGGTGGCGAAAAAAGCCGCCTGGGGCCTGAAGTACACCCGTTCGATCTCCGATCCGAAGTTCGAAACCGGCACCGTCGACACCGACAAGGAACTGCTGCGCAACCTGGTCGCCTACTACTGCGTGCTGGAAGGCATCTTCTTCTACTGCGGCTTCACCCAGATCCTGTCCATGGGCCGCCGCAACAAGATGACCGGCGTCGCCGAGCAGTTCCAATACATCCTGCGCGACGAGTCGATGCACCTGAACTTCGGTATCGATGTGATCAACCAGATCAAAATCGAAAACCCACACCTGTGGGATGCCGAAATGAAGGAAGAAGCGACCCAGATGATCCTGCAAGGGACGCAGCTGGAGATCGAATATGCGCGCGATACCATGCCGCGCGGTGTGCTGGGTATGAACGCGGCGATGATGGAGGATTACCTCAAGTTCATCGCTAACCGTCGCCTGTCGCAGATTGGTTTGAAGGAAGAGTATCCAGGGACCACTAACCCGTTCCCGTGGATGAGCGAGATCATGGACTTGAAGAAAGAGAAGAATTTCTTTGAGACCCGGGTAATCGAGTACCAGACCGGCGGCGCGCTGAGCTGGGACTAAGCCCTACCCTGGGCCATGTTCAACTTGACGGAAACGCTGTCAAGAACCGTGAAATGTCGCACTCCAGTGGTGCGACATTTCACGCCAGGCTGTCGCGGTTACGAAGCGCATTCTGCATCTCGAGAGCCTGGTCGAGCGTGCGCTGCAGCTCGTCATCATTCCAGGGTTTGCTGATATAGCGGTAAACGTACCCATCGCTGATTGCCTGAGTAATCATGCTCATGTCGGCATAGCCGGTGAGCAGGATATTCACGCATTCTGGATTGCGCCTATACACCTCGCGGAGCAGCGTCGGACCGTCCATCAACGGCATGCGCGCATCGCAAACGATCAAGTCGATAGAGTGCTGTTCGAAAAGACTCAGTGCCTGCGCGCCATTAGTCGCCAACAGCAAGTCATAAGGTTTGCCACGCAACAGGCGCCGGAGGCTGTTGAGGATACTTTCTTCATCATCCACCAGCATGACGGTGTAGCGTTTTACGCAGGAAGTGGGGGCGTTCATGATCAGCGTCCTTCGGCGGCAGAAGTAGCGAGGGCCTGCACCTGGGGCTGGCGTAATGGTAACCACGCCCGGAAGCAACTTCCCCTACCCGGCTCACTCTCGACGGTGAGCCGTCCATGGTGCTTGACGATGATGCTATACGACAACGACAGGCCCAGGCCCGAGCCCATGCCCACCGGCTTGGTGGTGAAGAACGGTTCGAATATCCGGTTCTGGATCTCAAGGGGGATACCATGGCCGTTGTCGGCGATCTCAACGAACACACCGCCGTCCTCCCTGCCACTCCTGATGGTGATTTGGCCGTCGGCACCCACAGCATGGCTTGCGTTGATGAGCAAGTTCAGAAAGACCTGATTGATCTGTGAGCCCATGCATTCAATAGGCTCGATATCGCCGTAGCACTTGATCACCTGGGCCTTGAACTTGATCTCGTTCCAGATAACGTTAAGGGTGCTATCGAGCCCTTTGTGCAGATCGGCCAACTGCCATTCATAACTGTCGACATGGGAGAACTCGCGCAGGTCCTTGACGATGCGAGTGACCCGGTCGAGACCGTCGACCGATTCCACAAGCAACTCGTCGATGTCCTGACGCATGAAGTCGTAATCCACCTTGTCACGCATCGCCGCCAGCTCGGGATGAGCATCGGCATGGCTTTCGTCACTCGCCTGCTCATAAGCCTCGAGCAGCGCGAAAATGTCCACGAGGTAACGACGCAGGCTGTTGACGTTGGAGCAGACAAAGCCGATCGGGTTATTGATCTCGTGGGCCACCCCCGCAGCCAGTTGCCCTATCGCCGCCATCTTCTCGGACTGCAGCAACTGCGCCTGCGCATCTTCGAGCCGCGCGATCAGCAGCGCCTGGGCGCCCTTTTCCTCTTCCAGCAGCTTGTTCAGGTGCGTCAGCTCGAGTTGACGGGCAGCGGTGTCGGTCGTATCACTGATGGCTAAGCCCACGCCCAGGCTGCTGCCATCGGCGTCTTGCACCGGGAAGAAAGTGCAGTTCTGGTACATGTGCCGAACCAGTCCACTGATGGGCCGGGTGCTTTCGAAATTGAACAGGTGCGGCCGTTGCTGCCACGAAGTGAAAGCAAAGTTTTGCAGCGTGAGGACGCTGTTGATCTTCTGCCGGGTCCAGACCTCCGGGAGCTCAGGAAAGGCTTCGAACAGCGTACGGCCAACAAGTTCTTCGGCGCTGCGGCCGCTGTTGATGGACATGAAGTGGTTCGAGAACAGCACTTTGCAGTCCTTATCGACGAGCAGCACACCCATGTTGATGGCCGTGAGCATCGACTCAAGGGTTTCCCGGGAGATTGCCTTGCTGTCTGTCATGAGAGGTCCCTTCAAAGCTCGTCCAGCAAACGATCAATGGCCCGAACGACAACGCCTGCTGTACGTTCAGTGATGCAGATCAGCAAGTCGCAGGAGAATTGATGAGCCTCAACCTCGAAGCGGATTTCCAACACCATCGCAAGGTGTTCATTCAGGTTCAACTCATCCAGTGCGTTCGCTTCCTGATCCCTGTGGACGAGAATGGATGGCGCGTCATAGCTCACTTGAGTCGCCACCTGTTTTGCCAGGCCACTGATGCAGGCGCCGGTCAGAATGTTGGTGACATCGAGCATCAGCTCGTCCTGCTGGTCCAGACCGCCGCCCTTGTAGCCCAGCAGTTCGGCCAGTTCATCTGCCCCCATGCAGCCAAAGCACACGAACACTTCTCCGCGTAACTCCCCGAGGAAAGACTGGCGGGTGACGATCATGAAGCTTCGGCGCAGATGCTCCGGAATCGCCAGGTTATTCTGTTCCCGGATCAGCGGGTGAATAAAAGGAACCGAAAGCGTGACCATGGTATTGGTCAGCAGGGCCAGTCGCTCGGCCGCCTGCCCCATGGCGATATTCATCAGTTCCTGCAGGGCATCGCGTTGGTCTTCGGTGAGCTCGGCCAAGGTTTCCATCAAAGCACTCCTATGAGGTGTAAAGCTTCGAGTAGAGCTTCAGCCGTAACAGGCTTGGCCACGAAGGCAGCGGCGCCCAGGTTGAATACGAGTTGCCTGGCCCGGGGCTGGATGTCTGCGCTGATCACGACGACCACCACATTGGCGTTTTCGCGCTTGAGCGCCTCCAGGGTCTGGAAACCGTCCATGACGGGCATGGTGAGGTCGAGAAAAAGCAAATCGACCAAGCCCGCGTGATAGGCCTCCATCACCTCGGAGCCGTTACAGGCTTGGCGGACATCTTCGGTCAGTGATTCTGGCAGGGCACGCAAGACCAACTTGCGGGACATGGATGAGTCATCGGCGATTAGAACTTTCATGGTGCACTCCACATTTATGAAGTGTCCTACGGCTTCAGTCGCGGCCGAAGAAACTACAATTTCTTTTATTCTTTCAAGCACTCTAGCGTGACAAATAGCAAAGAGCCATCAGGAAATCCTGATATTGCGTGAGTGTTTTGCGATATAGCGTCGGCGATCAGTGATCTGGGACGCCCACCTTATAGTGGCGAGCGGGCTTGCCCCGCGTTGGGCTGCGAAGCGGCCCCCAAAACCAGGGCACTGCGGTGTGTCAGTTAAAAACACCTCGCCTGTAAGGGGGCCGCTTCGCAGCCCAACGCGGGGCAAGCCCGCTCGCCACAGCAAGCCCGCTCGCCACAACAGCCCGCTCGCCACAGGTGACTGTTTGCTCAGCCTTCCCACTTGCTCTGCGTTGTTCAGGAGGCCCAGGAGGCGACGCGCTCCGGCAGCAGGCCATACTGCTCAATCGCCCGCTGGCACACCCGCGGTTCCAGACGGCCCTGCTCTACCAAGGCAGTGAGTGCAGCCAGCACAATGTGATGACGATCCACCTCAAAGAAATCGCGCAACGCCGCCCGTGTATCACTGCGTCCGAAACCATCGGTGCCGAGCACGGTGTAGCTGGAGTCCAGGTACGAACCGATCATCTGCGGCACCGCCCGCACGTAATCAGATACCGCCACCACCGGCGCGCCCGTGGGCAAGCAGCCTGCCAGGTGACTGGTGCGTGCGACCTGCAGCGGATGCAGGCGATTCCAGCGTTCCACCTCGCGCGCCTCGCGGGCCAGTTCGCTGAAGCTGGTGACGCTGAACACCTCGCTCGCCACCTGCCAATCATCTGCCAGCAACTGCGCCGCCGCCTGGGCTTCGCGCAACAACGTGCCGGAGCCCAGCAGGCGTACTTGAGCGGCGCTGGCGCCTTCCAGGCGATACAAGCCCTTGATGATTGCGCCCTCCACGCCCTGGGGCAGAGTCGGTTGCGGGTAGTTTTCGTTCATCAGGGTCACGTAGTAGAACTCGTCTACGTCGTGTTCGAGCATCTGGCGCATGCCATGGTCGAGGATCACCGCAAACTCGCCGGCAAAGGCCGGATCGTAGGCGCGGCAATTGGGCACCGTGGCAGCGGTCAGGTGACTGCTGCCGTCCTGGTGCTGCAAGCCTTCACCGCCCAGGGTGGTACGCCCGGCGGTGGCGCCGAGCAGGAAGCCGCGGGCACGCTGGTCAGCGGCGGCCCAGATCAGGTCCCCCACACGCTGAAAGCCAAACATCGAGTAATAGATGTAGAAGGGCAACATGCGCAGGCCGTGAACAGAGTAGCTGGTGGCTGCCGCGACCCAGGAACTGATGGCACTGGCCTCGCTGATGCCCTCTTCGAGGATTTGCCCGTCGGTGGCTTCGCGGTAACTGAGGATCGAGCCAATGTCTTCCGGCTCGTAGCGCTGGCCGACGCTGGAATAGATACCAATCTGCTTGAACAGGTTGGCCATGCCGAAGGTCCGCGCCTCATCGGCAACGATGGGCACGATGCGCGGGCCGAGGGCCTTGTCCTTGAGCAGGTTGGTCAGCATGCGCACGAAGGCCATGGTGGTGGACATTTCCTTGCCTTCGGCGGCCGTGGCAAAAACGGCGTACCCCGTCACGGGAGGCACGGTAACCGGCGCGGCGAGCTGGCTGCGGCTGGGCACATAACCGCCCAGGGCCTGGCGCCGCTGGTGCAGGTAGCGCAGTTCAAGGCTGTCATCCGCCGGCTTGAAAAAACTCAGGGATTCGGCCTGCGCATCCGACAGGGGCAGTTGGAAGCGATTGCGAAAGGCGATCAGTGCTTCGCGATCGAGCTTCTTCTGTTGGTGGGTGGTCATCTTGCCCTGCCCGGCCTCGCCCATGCCGAAGCCCTTTTTGGTCTGGGCCAGGATCACCGTGGGCTTGCCCTTGACCCGACGCGCGGCGTGGTAGGCGGCGTGGATCTTGACCATGTCGTGGCCGCCACGCTTGAGCCGGTCGATCTGTTCATCACTCATGCCCTCGACCAGAGCGGCCAGGGATGGGCTTTGGCCAAAAAAATGTTCGCGATTATAGGCGCCGTCCTTGGCCGCGAAGGTCTGGAATTGCCCGTCCACGGTGTGCGACAGGGTATCGACCAGCGCACCGTCGGCGTCGTTGGCGAGCAAGGCATCCCAGTCCGAGCCCCACACCAGCTTGATCACGTTCCAGCCCGCACCACCGAACAAGGCCTCCAGTTCATCGATGATCCGCCCATTGCCGCGCACCGGGCCGTCGAGACGTTGCAGGTTGCAATTGACCACCCAGGTCAGGTTGTCGAGGCCTTCGCGGGCGGCCAGGGTCAGGGCCGACATGCTTTCCGGTTCGTCCATCTCGCCGTCGCCGAACACGCCCCACACATGGCGGTCGGTGGTGTCCTGCAAGCCGCGATGCTGCAGGTAGCGCATAAAGCGCGCCTGGAAAATCGAGCTGATCGGGCCAATGCCCATGGAACCGGTGGGAAATTGCCAGAAGTCCGGCATCAACCACGGATGAGGGTAACTGGAGAGCCCCCGCGCACCGGCCTTGGCCCCGCCGATTTCCTGGCGATAGTGAGCCAGGTCCTGTTCGCTCAGGCGCCCTTCAAGGAAAGCGCGCGCATAGATACCGGGAGCGGAATGAGGTTGATAGAACACCAGGTCGCCGCCAAACCCGTCGTTGCGTGCGCGGAAAAAGTGGTTGAAGCCCACTTCGAACAAATCCGCCGCACTGGCGTAGCTGGCGATATGGCCGCCGAGCTCGCCATAGGCCTGGTTGGCGCGCACGACCATGGCCAAGGCATTCCAGCGCACCAACGAGGCCAGGCGCTCCTCGGTGGCCAGGTCACCGGGAAATGCCGGCTGCTGGTCGACGCTGATGCTGTTGACATAGGGCGTGCCGTGGCGCGGTTTCCAATCGATGTGGGGGGCACGGCCTTCGCGGGCCAGCAGGTCAAGGATCTGCCGTGCACGCGCGGGGCCGGCGTTGGCCACCAGTGAGGCCAGGGCATCGCGCCATTCGCTCAGTTCTTCGTCGTCCACTGCGGTGTGATTCACTGCACTCGCGAAACCATTCATGGGCACCTCCGGGCTTTTTTCCAGTTTATGTCGGTGACGGAGGATTTTTTGCCTATTTTCAGGCGCTTCAGAGCGCATTTTGAGCATGAATCACTGCCAATCAGATTTTTCCCAGCACGTTGTGCTCCAGCGCCGTGTCCATCCCTCACAAAAAAACCGCAACTGTGTTTAAAATGCCGCCCGCTCAATGAATGACGCTCAACGATGAACCCAGACGTACTCGCCACGCTGCATGCCCACCTGCTCACGGCCCTGGCCGACGCGCCCACGGAAACCCGCCGCCTGTTCCACGGCCGTGGCCGCTGCTGGCCGGGCCTGGAGCAACTGACGGTCGATTGGTTGCAAGGGGTGGTGCTGGTCGCGCTGTTCAAGGAACCGGAACCGGCGCAGCTGGATGCCTTCAAGCTGTGGCTGAGCACTTTCGAATGGGCGCGGTACGGCGTGCGCAGCGTCGCCTTGCAACACCGTTACCTGCCGCAAAGCACCACCGAATGGTTGTTCGGCGAAGCCGTCGACGCGTTGACGATCACCGAAGGCGGCCTGCGCTATTTGATCGACCTGGGGAAAAAACAGAACAGCGGCCTGTTCCTCGATATGCGCTACGGTCGCAATTGGGTGCGTGAGCAGGCCAAGGGCCAGCGGGTACTCAACCTGTTCGCCTACACCTGCGGTTTCTCCGTGGCCGCCATCGAAGGCGGTGCCGAGCATGTGGTGAACCTGGACATGGCCCGTGGCGCCCTCAGCCGTGGCCGCGACAACCATCGGCTGAACGGTCATGACCTGGGCAAAGTGACCTTCCTCGGCCACGACCTGTTCAAGTCCTGGGCCAAGGTGACGAATAGCGGCCCCTACGACCTGGTGATCATCGACCCGCCGTCCTTCCAGAAAGGCAGCTTCCTGTTGACCAAGGACTACCAGCGTGTGCTGCGCCGCCTGCCGGACTTGCTCACGGCACAGGGCACTGTGCTGGCATGCATGAACGATCCGGCGTTCGGCGAAGACTTCCTGATCGACAGCGTCACGCGCGAAGCACCGGGCCTGCGCTTTATCGAACGGCTGCAAAACCCGCCGGAATTTCCGGATATCGACGCGCAAAGTGGCCTGAAAGCGCTGGTGTTCCGCCAGGGCTGATGCTGAATCGTCCTACGCTTGCTACGCTAGGCAATACACCGGGGCGGTGAACCTTATCCCCCCCTTCCCGGTCGATACCTGCATTCCCTGGCCAGACTCGACGGTGTCACATCGTCGGCTGCCCCGTTTCACCTTTGGAGAACCGCCCGTGATATCGACCCTGCATGTAGCCAGACTGAAAGCCTGGGGCGCCCACGGCTTTACCGCCACCGGTGTGGTATTGGCCTTCCTGGCCACCCTGGCGCTGCTGGAAAACTCACCCAAGGCTTGCCTGCTATGGCTGGGCCTGGCGCTGGTGGTCGATGGCGTGGATGGCTCGCTGGCTCGCCGGGTGAATGTCAGCACGGTACTGCCCAGCTTTGACGGTTCGGTGTTGGACCTGGTGATCGACTACCTGACCTACGTATTTATCCCGGCACTGTTTATCTATCGCTATATCGACCTGCCGGACTTCACCCACTTGTTCACGGTGTCGGTGATCCTGGTGTCGTCGTTGTTCTGCTTCTGCAACGTGAACATGAAGAGCAAGGACAACTACTTCGTCGGCTTCCCGGCCGCGTGGAATGTGGTTGCCCTCTGCGTGTATATCATCCAGCCAGACGCCTGGGTGACCTTGTTGACCGTGATCGGCCTGGCGCTGCTGACCGTGACGCCGATGAAGTTTTTGCATCCGTTCCGGGTCAAGCGCTTCATGCCGATCAACATCGCGGTGACCACGATCTGGTTGCTGTGCAGCTTTTTGATGGTGGTGGATTACCCCAATACCAACCCGTGGACATTCGGCTTGTGGTCGCTGATGTCGGCGTATTTCCTCGGGATTTGCATCTGGCGCACGGCGCTGGAGTGGCTGGGCACGCACAAATAGCCAAGCGGGCACGGTAAAACATGTGGGAGGGAGGGGGCTTGCCCCCTCCCACATTTGGTTCTGCGTACCTCAGGCAGGTAAGATGGCGGCCCTTCGCACAGCGCTTTTGCTGCGCCCTGCCACCATTAAGCCCTGCCCAATGCCTTTCGAACTCAGCGTAGACCTCACCACCCTCGCCATTCTGGCCGTCGTGGCCTTTATCGCCGGCTTCATCGACGCCATCGCCGGCGGCGGTGGGTTGCTCACCACCCCGGCCCTGCTCACCGCGGGCATGCCGCCTCACCTGGTGTTGGGCACCAACAAGCTCAGTTCCACCTTCGGCTCGGCCACCGCCAGCTTCACCTTCTACCGACGCAAGCTGTTCCACCCGCGCCAATGGGTGCACGCCATCGTCGGCACCTTGGTCGGCGCACTGGCCGGGGCCGTGGTCGCCCACTACCTGCCCGCCGAAACCCTGAACAAGATGCTGCCGGTCATTGTCTTTGGCTGTGGCCTGTACCTGTTATTCGGTGGCACACCCAAGGCTGCGCTGGATGCCGATGCACCGATCAAGAAGAAATGGCAAAGCACCCAAGGCTTTGGCCTGGGTTTCTATGATGGCGTAGCCGGGCCAGGTACGGGCGCGTTCTGGACCGTGAGCACAATGCTGCTGCACCCCATCGACCTGGTGAAGGCCAGCGGCGTGGCGCGCAGCATGAACTTCGTCAGCAACGCGGCGGCGCTGTCGGTGTTTATCTTCAACGGCTCGGTGGATTGGATCGTCGGCCTGGCCATGGGCATCTCGGTGATGTGCGGCGCATTCTTTGGCGCACGCAGCGCAATCAGCGGCGGCGCCAAATTCATTCGCCCGGTATTTATCACCGTGGTCCTTGGCCTGACTGTACGCCTAGCCTGGCAGCACTGGTTCAGCGTGGCCTAAGCGACGCGCGACGTACAGGTCGATCAGGTAGCGCGCAATCGAGCGTGACGCCGGCAACGGCGGCAGGTCGTGGATGTTGAACCACTGCGCGTCCTCGATTTCGTCAGCCTGGGGCACGATATCGCCGCCGGCGTACTCGGCATGGAAGCCCAGCATCATCGAGTGAGGGAACGGCCAGCACTGGCTGCCCATGTACTGGATGTTGCGCACCTCCACCTGCACTTCTTCGCGCACTTCACGGATCAAGCAGTCTTCGGCCGACTCACCCGGTTCGGCAAACCCCGCCAACGTGCTGTACACCCCAGGCACAAAGCGTGGCGAACGCGCCAGCAGGATCTCATCACCGCGGGTCACCAGCACGATCATGCTTGGCGAGATACGCGGGTAGCTGCGCAGGTCACAGGCCTCACAGAACATCGCTCGCTCACGGGGCACCTGGACCATGGCCTGCCCGCAACTCCCGCAGAACCGGTGTTCCCGGGCCCAGGTACCGATCTGCGCGGCATAGCCCAACACTTTGTAAAGCCGGTGATCACCTTGCAACATGAAGCCGCGCAGGCCCTGCCAACTGCAGCCGGGGACCTCGCTGGCGGCGTTGAGCTCCAGCAGGTACACCGGCTCGCCGTCGAGGTGGCCGATACCGTGTTCGGCGAACACCGAAAGGTCTTGGCGCTTGAGCCATTCCCGTGGGAACAGCGGGCCGTTGGTGTCATGCAAAAAGCCGTCGTGGCTGCGGGCGACAGCCCAGCCGCCGGGGGTTTGGTTGTCCAGCAGCGTAGTGGTAATCCAGCCTGGGGTCATGTCAGTCAATCCACGAATTCGGGTTTCTGCTTGCTCATATGGGCCGCGATGGCCACGCGCAGGTCGTTGGATTGCAACATAGCCGAGTTCCAGGTGGCAACGTATTCCAGGCCGTCATTGACCGTATGGTCACGCATGTAGCTGATCAT
This sequence comes from Pseudomonas sp. MPR-R2A5, assembly GCF_058793055.1. Taxonomy (NCBI): domain Bacteria; kingdom Pseudomonadati; phylum Pseudomonadota; class Gammaproteobacteria; order Pseudomonadales; family Pseudomonadaceae; genus Pseudomonas; species Pseudomonas sp. MPR-R2A5. The sequence goes on along the minus strand of NZ_JBXAFK010000016.1, from coordinate 5,888 downwards.
GGCCTTGGTACCGGTCACGGCGATCGGCGATTTGGCGGCGATTTCATGGGCGATTTCCAGGACGCCGGCCAACAGGCTTTGCTGGTCGGCATACACGCGATTGACCAGGCCGATGCTGCGCGCTTCCTCGGCACCGAACGCGCGGCCGGTATAGGCCAGCTCACGCAGCATGCCGTCGCCGATAATGCGCGGCAGGCGTTGCAGGGTGCCGACGTCAGCGGCCATGCCGATGTCGATTTCCTTGATGGAGAATTGCGCGTCCTCGGCGGCGTAACGCATGTCGCAGGCGCTGATCAGGTCGATGGCCCCCCCAATGCAGTAACCCTGGATCGCCGCCAGCACCGGCTTGCGGCAGTTGTCGACGGCGTTGAACGAGGCTTGCAACTCAAGGATCTTGCGGCGCAGCAGGCGTGCGTTACGGCCCACGTCCTTGCCGAACGCATTGGCCACCGAGGCCAGCATCATCAGGTCGATACCGGACGAAAAGTGCTTGCCGGCACCGCTGAGTACCACGGCGCGCACGGCGTCGGTGTCTTCCACCCATTGGAAGATATCGATGATCTCGGTCCAGAACGCCGCGTTCATCGCATTGATCTTTTCCGGGCGGTTGATCTGCACATGGGCAACGTTACCGATGAGTTCGACGACGAAAGCTTGGTATTCGGACATGGCAGTGATCCCTGGCTGGCGATTGAGAAAGGCCAGACTATAACAAGGGTGCACAAGGGCGCATCGGCCAAAAACAGGACTGGTAAAAGCCATTGAATGCAGTGGCGCAGGGTTGACGGCACGCCGATACATTTCATCCAGGCCCGACGGTTTATCGGCTATACACTCTGGGGCACTGTCTGGAGTCGTTTATGCCGTCCACGTTTCGCTCATCGTTGATTCTGGCCCTGGTGGTGGTGTTCACCGGCATTGGCGCCGGCCTGGGCGGGATGCTCCTGGCGTTGCTGCTGCATGGCATTCAACACCTGGCCTACGGCTACAGCCTCGACAGCCTGGTCGGGCATGAAACCTTTCTGCGGGGTGTCACTGCCGCGCCCCCCGAGCGGCGCTTGCAGGTGTTGGTGGTGTGCGGCCTGGTCGCCGGCCTGGGTTGGTGGGCCGTGTATCGCTATGGTCGCCCGCTGGTGAGCATCAAGCAGGCGGTGTCACCCACGATGCCGATCATGCCGCCCAAGACCACCCTCGCCCACGCCCTGTTGCAGATCGTCACCGTGGCGCTGGGCTCGCCCCTGGGCCGTGAAGTGGCGCCGCGCGAGGTCGGCGCACTGGCCGGCAGTTGGTTGTCGCAACGCGCGCGGCTGACCCCGGATATGCACCGTTTGATCGTTGCCTGTGGCGCGGGCGCGGGCCTGGCGGCGGTGTACAACGTGCCGCTGGGCGGCGCGGTGTTTGTGCTGGAGGTGCTGGTGGGCGCGTTCAGTTGGCCCGCGGCGCTGATCGCCCTGGCGACCTCGGCCATTGGTGCGGCCGTGGCCTGGATCGGGTTGGGAGCGGAGGCGCAGTACGTCGTGCCGCATTTTGTCCTGAGCCCGGCATTGATCGCCTGGGCCGTGGTCTGCGGGCCGCTGTTTGGCATGGCCGCCTACGGTTTCACGCGCCTGACCGGCGCCGCGCGGGCGAACGCCGCGCGCGGCTGGCGCCTGCCGGTGCTGTGCTTGATTAATTTCACGCTCATCGGCGGCCTGGCGATGCTGCTGCCGCAAATCCTCGGCAATGGCAAAGGCCCGGCGCAATTGGGTTTCGACAATGAACTGACGATCGGCCTGGCCGCGCTGTTGCTGCTGGTCAAGGTGCTGATCACCACCAGCAGCCTGCGCGCCGGGGCCGAGGGCGGGCTGTTGACGCCCGGCCTGGCCAACGGCGCGCTACTGGCGATTATCCTCGGCGGCGCCTGGAGCCTGGCGTGGCCCGGAGTACCGTTGGGGGCTTTCGCGATCATCGGCGCGGCCGCTTTCCTGGCCGCCAGCATGAGCATGCCGCTGACAGCGATCGTGCTGGTGGCGGAATTCACCCGTATCGAGCATGACTTCCTGGTACCGATTATTCTCGCGGTGGTGGGTGCGGTCTGCGTGAGCAAGCTGTGCCAACGCTGGGAAAGTGCTGGAAAAAAGCCGGCCCAAGCGCCATCCTGCGCGCTTTAAGCCGCCCCATCAGCGGCGCTCGACGTTTAAGGACATGCCCATGCTCACCCACCCCCTCGCCCCCGCCGATTTCGAATTTATCGAAGACACCCTGCTCCAGTACGGCGATGACCATTCGGTGCTGAACCTGGCTGAGCTCGACGGCTACTTCACGGCCTTGGTGTCCAGCCCGGCGCAGGTGGATATCGCCGAATGGTTCCCGGCGATCTGGGGTGGGCAAAACCCGGACTGGGAAAGCGCCGAGCAAGCCAAGCAGTTCCTCGAACTGTGCGTACGCCATATGAACGCCCTCGCCACACAGCTGGCCACCGATGCCCAGGGTTTCAAGGCGCGCTTCGATGACACCGAGCATCAGGGGCAAACCGTGACCCTCGCCGAAGAATGGTGCTTTGGCTATATCCGCGGTGCCGCGATCGGCAACTGGCCGGACCTGCCCGCTGAACAGGCCGCGAACCTGGAGAAAATCTCCTGGTGCGCCGAACAGGACAACTTCGAGTTGCCGGCCGACCTCGATGTACAGGCCCATCAGCAGCGCGCCAGCGCAATCGAACCGGCCGCTCGGGCGCTGCACGATTACTGGCTCGCCCAGCGCTAAGCCTCGACAAGCGTGGCGTCTATGCCCGATTATTCGGGTCCGCCCGTCGGCCACTCCGTACCACCTTGCCTTGAATCAGGAGCCTTGTACCTTGAGTTCGCAGAAAACCGTGACCGTTACACCGCCCAATTTCCCCCTCACTGGCAAGGTCGCGCCCCCCGGCTCCAAATCCATTACCAACCGCGCCCTGCTGCTGGCGGCCCTGGCCACCGGCACCAGTCGCCTGAGCGGCGCACTGAAGAGTGATGACACCCGGCACATGTCGGTGGCCCTGCGCCAGATGGGCGTGATCATCGATGAGCCGGACGACACCACCTTCGTGGTCACCGGTTCAGGCAAGCTGCAATTGCCGGCGCAACCGCTGTTCCTCGGCAACGCCGGCACCGCCATGCGCTTCCTCACCGCCGCCGTGGCCACCGTGCAAGGCACCGTGGTGCTGGACGGCGACGACTACATGCAAAAACGCCCGATCGGCCCGCTGCTGGCGACCCTGCGTGAGAACGGCATCCAGGTCGAGAGCCCGACCGGCTGCCCCCCGGTGACCGTGCACGGCGTCGGCAAGGTCCAGGCCAAGCGCTTCGAGATCGATGGCGGCTTGTCCAGCCAGTACGTCTCGGCCCTGCTGATGCTCGCAGCCTGCGGCGAAGCGCCGATTGAAGTGGCGCTGACCGGCAAGGATATCGGCGCCCGTGGGTATGTGGACCTGACCCTGGACTGCATGCGTGCGTTCGGCGCGCAGGTCGAGGTGGTCGACGACACGACCTGGCGCGTGGCCCCCACCGGCTACACCGCCCATGACTACCTGATCGAGCCCGACGCTTCCGCCGCCACGTACCTGTGGGCTGCCGAAGTGTTGACCGGCGGCCGCATCGACATCGGCGTGGCCGCGCAGGACTTCACCCAGCCAGACGCCAAGGCCCAGGCCGTGATTGCCCAGTTCCCGCACATGCAGGCCACGGTGGTCGGTTCGCAGATGCAGGATGCGATCCCCACCCTGGCCGTGCTGGCCGCGTTCAACAACACCCCGGTACGCTTCACCGAACTGGCCAACCTGCGGGTCAAGGAATGTGATCGGGTGCAGGCGCTGCATGACGGCCTGAACGAGATTCGTCCGGGCCTGGCGAGCATTGAAGGCGACGACTTGCTGGTCGCCGCCGACCCGGCGTTGGCCGGCACGTCGTGCAACGCCCTGATCGACACCCACGCCGACCATCGCATTGCCATGTGCTTTGCCCTCGCCGGGCTGAAGGTCTCGGGCATCAGGATTCAAGACCCGGACTGCGTGGCCAAGACCTATCCTGAGTACTGGAAGGCCTTGGGCAGCCTCGGTGTGGCGCTGACTTACTGAGGAAAACGCGTCGGAATGGGGAGGGAATGAACATGACGATTCGCCAACCCTGCCCACCCGGCGCCTGCGTCTGCGATCGCGAACAGTTGCTGCAAGCCCCCGGCGCCGACCTGCGCATTCTCAGCCTGACCCGCCAGGAAGAAAAACGCCTGCTCGAACGCCTTGAAAACCTGCAGAACCTGCAAGACCTGGAACGTATGCAGCAGCGGATGTACGAACTGTTGGGCATTCGCGTGCACATCGCGCCGGGGCACACCGAGGTCAAGAGCATGCGCGGGATTCAGATCGTGATCGACGAACTGCCCGGCATGTGCCGCAAGACCCGACAATCGATCCCGGCGGCGATTCGTCGGGGCCTGGAGAAAAACCCGGAAATTGCCTACCGCCTGCTGGACGCCCACGATCTGTTTCGCGAAGGTTGAATCAACCGGCAACCGTCTCGGCCTCGAACAGTCTCTGCCCCACCGCCTTGGCCGTTTGCAGATGCGCGGTCGCCGCGCCATCTTCCGACTCCAGCAACAGCTCCGACGTCACCACCTGGGCCCCGCAGTAATCAAAGATCCCGTAGTCGATTTGCGTGCGCATCGCCTTGGCATAGCCATGTCGATCAAAGGCGCTTTCATCGGCGGCGCCCAGGGCCAGCAGGTGCACACGCAAGTGGCGCAGCTTTTTCACCACGGGCGTGGCGGGGCCGTAGTCGATTGCCCAGCCGTTGACGAAAACGCGGTCGACCCAGCCCTTGAGCAACGCCGGCATGGACCACCAGTAGATCGGGAACGCTATCACCAGCGCATCGGCACGGTCGATGCGCGCTTGTTCGGCCAATACGTCGGCCGGCGGCGTAGCGCGGATACGGTGCACAAGGTGATCGGCGGCGGCGTAGCGCGGGTTGAAGCCTTCGGCGGCGAGGTCGGCGATTTCGAAGCTGTGGCCCGCCGCAGTCAGCCCGGCAGCCACCTGCGCGGCCACGGCGTGGGTGAGCGATTGTGGGTCGTGATGGGCAACGACGATGAGTGCGTGCATGACTTTGACTCCCTTTCGGTTTAATCTACTTTTAGTAAGTTAACGCAGATAAGTTACTTTTGGTATATAAGCATGTCAAGCCTTGAATCCCCTGCCCCACGTCGTCGCCTGTCCCGTGAAGATCGCCTGCGCCAATTATTGGATGTGGCCTGGCAACTGGTGCGCGAGGAAGGCACCGAAGCGCTGACCCTGGGCCGCCTGGCGGAACTGGCGGGCGTGACCAAGCCGGTGGTCTACGACCATTTCGTCACCCGCGCCGGGTTGCTCGCCGCGCTGTATGAAGACTTCGACGGGCGTCAGACCCAGGTGTTTGCCGAGGCCCTCGACGCCAGCAGCGCGACCTTGGAAGAGCGCGCAGGGGTGATTGCCTCGTGCTATGTCGATTGCGTGTTATTGCAGGGCCGGGAAATTCCGGGGGTGATTGCGGCACTGAGCAGCTCGCCGGAGCTGGAAGCGCTCAAGCGCAAATACGAGGCGATCTTTCTCGACAAATGCCGCGCCGCGCTGGCGCCCTTTGGCCAGGTATCACAGGCAGGATTGCGGGCGATGCTGGGTGCCGCGGAAGCGTTGTCCCACGCAGCCGCCAGTGGCGAAATCAGCCGTGAAGAGGCGCAACAGGAGTTGCTGGCGACGATTCTGGCGATGGTCAATCGCTCACGGAGCTGAAGACTGGACGGGCTTGCCCTGATGCTGTCCAGTTAAGGCTTTTTTGTAGGAGCGAGCTTGCTCGCGAAGAACTCACAGGCGCCGCGTTGATTCAGGAAACACGCGT